>JAMPDT010000047.1 GCA_023665525.1 Butyrivibrio sp.
CTCGGTTTCCCCCGGAAAGCCCACGATAACGTCCGTGGTTATCGCGGGACTGTCAAAATATTTCCTGAGAAGCCCGACTCCCGCGGCAAACTCGTCCGCCGTATATCTCCTGTTCATTCTCGAGAGCACGCCGTCGCTGCCGCTTTGGAGCGAAAGATGGAAATGCGGACATACCTTGCGGCATTTTGAAAGCCTTTGCACAAAATCCTCCGTCACGATAAGCGGCTCAAGCGATCCTAGGCGAAGCCTTTCAATACCTTCTATTCTATCCGTTTCCTCAATAATGTCAATAAGAGTTACGTTTTTGTCACTCTTAAAATCAAGCCCGTAGGAGGACAGATGTATTCCCGTCAGCACTGCCTCAAGACAGCCTCCCTCCGCCAGCCTCCGCAGCTCGCAAAGCACATCCTCCTTTGCGCGGCTCCTGATTCTGCCCCGCACATAGGGAATTATGCAGTATGAGCAAAAGCGGTTGCAGCCGTCCTGAATCTTCACATAGGCGCGCGTATGCTCAAGGGGCTTGTCGATCCTCATCGCGTCAAAGCCGCATACCCTTGATATATCCTCCCGCTCCCCGCGCGGACCGCCCGCAAAATAAGCCTCAAGAAGCTTTGCGAGCCGACTTTTCTCGTTGTTGCCTATCACGAGGTCAATATCCTTGTCAAGCAACTCGCCCGCGCTCTCCGTATAGCAGCCCGAAGCAACGATAACCGCGTCGGGGTTTAACGCCCTTGCCCTGTGTATCATCTGTCTTGACTTTCGGTCCGCCATATTTGTGACGCTGCAAGTATTTATGATAAAAACGTCAGCCGCCTCCTCGCCGAACGGAACAATTTCGTATCCCGCCTCCTCCATAAGCTTCCGCATAGCCTGAGTTTCGTATGAATTTACCTTACAGCCCAGATTGTGAAGCGCGCATTTCTTCATATTTTCGCCAAAACTCCTATATAAAATGAATTTTTTTTGTGCAAAACAAATATTGACATCCCCATATTATGATTGTACTATGAAGTGGTAAAAAGCAAATCAGTTCAAAAACGAGGAGGTATATACATGAAATCAGTTCAGATTTCCTTAAACTCAATCGAGAAGGTTAAAGCATTTGTAAACGAGATTGCAAAGTTCGACAGCGATTTCGACCTTGTTTCGGGAAGATATGTAATCGACGCAAAGTCAATTATGGGTATCTTCAGCCTTGACCTTTCAAAGCCGATTACCCTCAACATTCACGCTGACGACGACGCAGACGTTCTTGAGGCAATCGCTCCGTACATCGTAGAGTAATCGTAAAAGGATTCAAAAGCGCTTACCGATGCCCGACATATTTGTGTCGGGCATTTTCTGTGCCGTTTTTCCTTTCCCTTTCGCGTACCGCACCGCGCTAGTCTATCCAAATATCCTCCGCGGTTTCGACTGCCGTCCTTACCATTTCGTCTATTTTTTCCCTGAGCTTCAGCTCGGAACGCTTTATCGCCTTTAGGGAGGGCTTAGTGACGGGGTGCTTTGCGACAAAGATCGTACAGCAGTCCTCAAATGGCAGAATCGACGTTTCAAAGGTTCCTATCCGTTCGGATATGTCGATAATTTCCTGCTTGTCAAAGCCGATTAAGGGGCGCAGCACGGGCAGCGTGCAGACCTCGTTCGTAACCGCGAGCGAATGCATTGTCTGGCTCGCCACCTGTCCTATGCTCTCGCCCGTGACAAGTCCCAGCGACTCCTCGGTCCTTGCGAAATGCTCCGCAATCCTCATCATATATCTTCGCATAATTATCGTCAGCTCGTCGTGCGGGCACCTGTCGTAAATATACATCTGAATGTCGGTAAAGTTTACGACGTGGAGCCTGATCGGACCCGAGTACGCCGACACAAGTCTTGCCAGATCCACGACCTTCTGCTTCGCTCTCTCGCTCGTATAGGGCGGCGCGTGGAAGTACACCGCGTCGATTATAACGCCCCTCTTGGCAGTCATATAGCCCGCCACGGGACTGTCGATTCCTCCCGACAAAAGAAGCGTCGCCTTTCCGTTCGTGCCCACGGGCATACCGCCAGGACCCGCGATAAACTCGGAATAAATGTTTATTTTGTTCCGAATCTCTATGTTAAGCTCAAAATCAGGCTTATGCACGTCAACCTTAAGCTCGGGGCAGGCGTCCAAGAGCCTTTCTCCCATGCTCATATTGATCTGCATGGAATCGAGCGGATAATTCTTGCGGGCGCGCCTCGCCTTGACCTTAAAGGTTTTCGGCTCGCCCTTATAAACGTCCTTAACGTAGCCTATCGTTTTTTCAGCCAAATCGTCAAAGCCGTTGTCCTCTATCTGCATCATCGGGCAGATCCACAGAATGCCGAAAACCGTCCTGAGCGCGGCTACCGCCTCCTCATAGTCGAAATCGCCCTCGCTGTCAACGTAAATCCTGCCCTGCTCCTTGCTGACCGAAAAACTGCCGCCGATTTTTTTGAGCGCGCGTCTTATCTGCCTGCAAAGCGCGTCCTCAAAAAGGTACCTGTTGTTCCCCTTTGTCCCTATTTCTCCGTATTTAATCAAAAAAGCCTTATACATATAAAATTCCCTCCGCCGCAAATCACATCGGCCTGTATTTTCGCAGAACGGGCAGCAGCTCCTTTAGCGCGCCTATCGTGTATTCAAGCTCCTCCCTCGTCGTGTAATCCGAAAAGCTGAAGCGCAGCACAGACCCGAGCAGATCTCTTTTTATCCCGATTGCCTTAAGCGTCGCGCTTAACGACGGCTTGTTTGAGGAGCAGGCGGAGCCTGACGAAACATATATGCCCCTTTCCTCCAACGCGTGCAAAAGAACCTCGCTTTTGGCGATTCCCTCAAAGCTCACGCTGACCACATGGGGCGCGGAAAGCCGTCCCGTAAGCCCGTTGACAGCCGTCCCTCCAAGCTTTAGCACCTCGTCGGTAAAATAATCCTTAAGCGCGTACATACGCTCGGTTTTGGCGTCAAAATCCTCGTATATTTCCTTTGCGGCAAGCGCCATTCCCGCGATTCCGGGAACATTTTCCGTACCGGGACGCAGATTTCTCTGCTGTCCGCCGCCGAACGAAAGCGGCAGCAGCCTTGTCTTGTCCCTGACAAAAAGCATTCCGACGCCCTTAGGTCCGTGTATCTTGTGACTGCTGACTGACAAAAGATCTATGTTTTCCCTGTACGGATAAATCCTGTATTTGCCGAACGCCTGCACCGCGTCAACATGGAAAACGATGTCCCTCGAATATTCTTTTATTATGCCGCCAAGCTCGGCAATCGGCTGCACAGAGCCGATTTCGTTGTTGACATACATAACGGAAACAAGCACCGTATCCTCTCTGAGCGCCGCGCGAAGCGCGTCCGGCTCTGCCTGCCCTGCCGCGTTCACGGGAAGATATGTCACCTCAAAGCCCTGTCCCGCAAGAAATTCAAAGCTCTCCGTAACCGCCGGATGCTCTATCGCAGTCGTTATTATATGGTTCCCCCTGCGCTTCGCCGCCATGGCGGCTCCGATTATCGCCATATTGTCGGACTCGGTTCCTCCCGAAGTGAAAAAAATTTCCTTTTCCGAGCATTTAAGTATTTCGGCAAAGGTCTCTCTCGCCCGACGGATATATTTTTCGGCGTCGAAGCCCTTTTGGTGCATCGACGACGGGTTCCCGTAATCCTTTGTCATTATGTCGTATACAAGCCTCGCGGCGCTTTCCGACACCCTCGTGGTGGCGGAATTGTCAAGATACGCTTCCATTTGTATGCTCCTGTTCAAGATGGTACATAAGCACTGCCATTACAGCAAGTCCCGCGGTTTCGGTGCGCAGTATCCTGCGTCCCAGCGATACGGGAACCGCTCCGCGCTCCTTGGCAGCCTCCGCCTCGTCCGCCTCAAAGCCGCCCTCGGGTCCGATGAACACGGCGACATTCATTCCTTTATGTACAGCCTCAACCGCTTCCCTCGTCGCCTCCATGCCGCGCGCCAGCTCATAGGGCATAAGCTTTATGTCTGCCTCGGCGGCGTATTCAAGCGCCTGCTCAAACGTCATGGGCTCGCATACCTTGGGAACCGCGCTCCTGCCGCTCTGCTTTGCCGCGCTCTCGCTTATCGCCTGCCAGCGCGCGGTTTTCGCCTCCGCCTTTTTGCCGTCGAGCCTTACCACCGAGCGCTTCATGGCGACGGGTATTATTTCGTAAACTCCCAGCTCGACGCATTTTTGCACGATGAGCTCCATCTTATCGCCCTTGGGAAGTCCTTGGAAAAGATATATCCTTGCGTCAAGCTCCTTGTCCGCCGCGCTTTTTTCCAAAATATCAAGCACAATCCTTTCGCCGTCAAGCTCCCTGATCGCGCAAAGATAGTCCGCGTTGTCGCCTCCGCTTACAGTCAGCCGCTCTCCCGGCTTCATGCGCAGGACATTGCGGATATGGTTCACGTCGCCGCCGTCTATTATTATCTGTCCGTCCGATATATTTTCCGATTTGCCAAAAAATCTGTACATGCTTCTACTTCACTCTGCGGGCGGTTATCGAGACCCATTCGCCCTGATAGGTCGTTTCTGTTATCTCAAGGCTTTTGTTTGCCTCAAACGCCGCCTTGACGGCTTCTTCCTTCATATCTATAATGCCCGAGGTTATTATCACCGCGCCGAGCTTCATATGCGCGGCGATCACGTCCAAAAGCGGGATAATAATATCGGCGAGAATATTGGCGGTAACCACGTCGTATTTCTCAAAGCCCACATATTCGCGGACCTGCTCGTCGTCGATAATATTTCCCTCGATCACCTCGTACATGGAATCGGGAATTTTGTTTGCCTCCATATTCTCCCTTGCGGCGATTATCGCGTTCGGATCCAAATCGGTCGCCATAACGCTCGCCGCGCCGAGCTTAAGCGCGACGACCGACAGTATTCCGCTGCCCGTCCCCACGTCCAAAAGTCCGGTACCGGGCTTTACGTATTTAAGCATCTGCTTTATTACAAGCTGCGTCGTTTCGTGAGAGCCTGTGCCGAAGGCGATTCCGGGGTCTATGTCAACGACCGTACCGCCCTTAAGAGCCTCGGGGATCTCCTCCCATGTGGGCTTTATTACTATGTTCCCGACCGCAAAGGGCTTAAAATACTGCTTCCAGTTATTGATCCAGTCCTTGTCCTCGGTTTCGTCCGTCGTGATTTCGCAGCTTCCGACATCGACAAAGGTCTTAAGCTCCTCAAGCCCCGCAAGAATCCTCTGCCTCAAATCCTCCTCGTCCGCGATTCCCTCGGGGTAATGCACGCCCTCTGCGTCCGATTCCAAAAAGAAGCTCACCCTTCCGATTCCGTCGTCGGGCGAAAGCTCTGGCAGTATATCCACGAACATCGCCTTTGTGTCCCGCTCGGAAAGCTGTGTATTGTCCTCAATCTGCACGCCGCCCGCGCCAAGCTCCGTGAGCATATCGCTCACCAGATCCTCCGCCTCGGTGGTCGTGGTAACCGTGTATTTTTTCCACTTCATAAGCCGCCTCTTAACGCATATATTTATTTAAGGAACGCAAGGTAGCCGCGCATGGTTTCGTAAATGTCTATTTTGCTCGTCACCTCGTAGGGCGCGTGCATATTCTGAACCGCAACGCCGCAGTCCATAACCTCCATTCCGTAATTGGCGAGAATGTAGGCGATTGTTCCGCCCCCGCCGACGTCAACCTTTCCGAGCTCCGCCATCTGATAAGCCACGCCGTCGCGCTCCATAGCCGCGCGTACCTTTGCCACATACTCGGCGTTGGCATCGTTGCTGCCCGATTTGCCCCTCGCTCCCGTGAATTTGTTGAATACGATTCCCCTTCCGAAAAACGAAGCGTTCTTTTTTTCAAACGCCGAGGCATAGTTGGGGTCGTACGCCGCGTTCACGTCGGAGGAAAGCATCTGCGAATTGGCAAGCGCCCTGCGAAGCGTCAAATCATTGCCGCCTCCAAGCCTTCCTATAAGCTCCGCAACCATATTTTCAAAGAATTTGGATTCCATTCCCGTAGCGCCGACGCTGCCGATTTCCTCCTTGTCAACCAAAAGGCAGGCGGTCGTCTTTTCGGGGTTCTCGGTTTCAAGCATTGCAACAAGCGAGGTATACGCGCACACCCTGTCGTCCTGACCGTAGCCCATAATCATGCTGTTGTCGATTCCCATATTGCGCGCGGGACCTGCGGGCACGGCCTCAAGCTCCGCCGACATAAAATCCTCCTCCCTGAAGCCGTATTTCTTCTGAAGAAGCTTGAGGATATACGCCTTGGATTTTTCCTTCTCGTTCTTCGCGTCCTCGTCCTTTTTCTTGCTGCCCATGGGCATACTGCCGACGAGAATATCGAGAGCCTCGCCCTCAACCACCTTCGACGCCTTTTTGTCCATCTGCTCGGCGGCAAGATGAATCAAAAGGTCGGAAACCCCGACTACCGTATCGTCCTCGTCCTCGCCGATTACCACCTTTATTTTCTTTCCGCTTGTCAGAACGACAACGCCGTGGAGGGCAAGCGGAAGCGCAACCCACTGATATTTCTTGATCCCCCCGTAATAATGCGTGTCCATAAGAACAAGCTCCTCGTCCTCGTAAAGCGGGTTCTGCTTTACGTCGAGCCTCGGCGAGTCAATATGCGCTCCGAGAATCTTCATTCCCTGTTCGATCGGCTTTGTCCCGATATTAAAAAGCACAATCGCCTTTCCCATATTGGAGGCGTAAACCTTGTCGCCGGGCTTTAGGGTCTTATTTTTTACGATCACGTCCATAAGGTTTTCGTAGCCGTTTTTTTCAGCCATCTCAACGGCTCTCTCCGTGCATTCCCTCTCGGTCTTGCATTCGGACAAAAACCGTCTGTACTCCTCGCAAAATTCCATAACTTGGTTGATTTTCTTTTTGTCGCATTTGGTCCATGCATTTTCTCTTGTCATATACATACCTCCAAAAATAAATTGATCTGTCTATATTTCAAGCTTAATCTGCGTTTCCTCCTCCGCCTCCGCGCGGAAATCGGCAAGCTTGTCGGGGCTGATTGACGGCAGCTCCTCCACGGAAACAAGCCCGAAGCTTCTTAAGAACTCCTCCGTGGTTCCCAAAAGAATAGGCCTGCCGGGCGCGTCAAGCCTTCCCAGCTCGGCTATCAGATTGTATTCTATAAGCTTATTCACCGCATAGTCGCTTTTAACTCCGCGGATCTGCTCTATCTCAAGCTTTGTGACGGGCTGCTTGTACGCGACTATCGAGAGGGTTTCAAGCGCGGAATCGGAAAGCGCGCGGTGCTTGGGCTCCGACGCCACCCTTATAAGATTCTCGTAAAACTCCGTCTTTGTGCAGAGCTGAAAGCTGTCCTCCAGCTCAATTATCCTGATTCCCCTGCCGTCCGTCTCATACTTGTCCATCATATTGTGTATGAGTTTTCGTGTAGTGTCCTTATCCTGCTCTATCGCAAGCGCAAGCTTCGCGGTCTCCACGGAATCCCCCATCGTAAACAGGACCGCCTCGATTACCGCCTCCATACGCTCAATGCTCATTTCCATATCAAAATCTCCAAACAAATCACAGCAAATTAATCATAATGTCGTCGCTTCTGCTCTCCTGCACTGCCGAAACCGTGCCGCTCTTTATCATCTCAAGGACCACAAGAAAGGTGACGATAATCTCCATTCTGCTCTTTCTTACCAAAAGCCGCCTAAAGGAACAGCTTCTGTGCGACGTTATGTACTCCCTGACATATTCCGCCCGCTCATCGAGGTCGATTTCCTCCTTCTCGATTTTTCCGAACTTGCTGCGCACGGGGTCGATCTTGTCCTCGCTGCGCCTCATCACCTCGTTGAAAATCTCGCGCAGCTTCACAAGGCTTATATCCCTTGTAAGCTCCTCGAGATCGACAGGCTCCTCGTAGGCGGCCACCTCGTCGGGAAGCGAGGACTGTCTGAACATAGCCCTGTCCGCGTCCGTAAGCCTGTCCTTAAGCTCATACGACATATACTTGTACATCTTGTATTCCAAAAGCTTGTCCACAAGCTCCTGTCTGGGGTCGCCGCACTCCTCGTCAGGCTCCGGCTCCTTCGGGAGAAGCATTCTCGATTTGATGTCGAGAAGCATTGCCGCCATCACGAGAAATTCGCTCGCCACATTCAAATCGCGCTTTTCCATGCCCGCCACATAATCGAGGTACTGGTCGGTAATAAGCGCTATCGGAATGTCGTAGATATTAACTTTATTTTTGTCTATAAGATGAAGCAGAAGATCCAGCGGACCCTCAAAAGCCTCAAGCTTTACCTCAAGCGCCATATTTCCTCCAAGCTGAAACCGCTTTTTCCATTGTAACCTTATAAGCCGTTCTTTGCAAGGATTTTCAGCATGACAAGCTCGGGCCGGTTGTTTATCCTGATCGGCAGCGTATGCGCGCCCAGCCCTCTGCTTACGAGCATAAGGCTGTTTTTGTAATAATACATTCCGCTGTCGTATTTGGGCAGGATAAAGCCCGTCGTCGATACAACGCCGCCTACCCGCGGGATCCTGACTATTCCGCCGTGCAGGTGCCCCGCCAACGTAAGGTCAGCACCCCATTTTGCGTATCTGTGAAAATAATCGGGATTGTGCGCCAAAAGAAGATTGTAAAACCTTGTGTCGGGAACGCCGAGATGCTTGTCCGCAAGACCGCCGCCCATTTTGGGCCCGCCCGTTTTTTTGTAAAAGCACATATCTATCTCAAGCCCCGACAGCATAAGCCTCTCGTTTTCCTTTTCAAGCGTCACCGTTTCGTCCTCGAGAAAAACCACTCCCGCTTTTGTAAGCCGCTCCCTTATGTCATAGTACCGCTCCCCGAAAATATCGGTGTATATTTTCATGCGGTACTCGTGGTTCCCGAGCGCAAAAAATACGGGATAATGTCCCGCGAGCGCCGAAAGATATGCGATTACCTCCTGCGGCTTATCCTTAATATGCGCGTTGAACATATCCCCTGCGATAAGCACCGCGTCGGGCATTTCGGCGCGAATGGCGCGGTTAAGCCCATGCAGGTCCGTTTTGTAGCAGTTTGAGTGCAGATCGCTCAGCAGGGCAAATTTAAAACCCGAAAAGCCCTCGCTGAACTTTTCGGTTTCGACCGTATATTCTGTCAGTTCCGTTTTTTTCATATATGCTCCCAATATTTTTTCCACATACAGTATATCCGTTTGCGCCCTCAATGTCAATCCGACATTTACGGCTTGCTAATTTCGCGGATATTGAATATACTGTTATGGTAGAAACATTTGAAAAGGGACACGGATATGAAGCTTTTTGCCTCGATAGCGGTTATCGCCAACAAAATCAAAAAGGATAACGTGAGCGCCTTTGCGGCGCAGTCGGCTCTTTTTATTATCATGAGCTTTGTGCCGTTTCTTCTGCTGCTTATGATGCTCATAAAATATACGCCGCTTACGGAGGATACGCTGCTCGCCGTGATAAACAATATCGCGCCCGACGCCTTCAAGAAAAGCCTCGGCTCAATGGTACACGAAATTTATCTGAACGTGAACCCCACCGCCTTCCTGATCGTTATCGTATCCGTGCTTTGGACGGCGGGAAAGGGCTTCAATTCGCTTATCGAGGGGCTTAATTCGGTATTCGACATCACCGAGCACAGAAACGGCTTTGTGCTCAGGCTTTATTCGATTCTTTACACGATAGTTTTTGCCGTTATTATCGTTTTATGCCTGATCATCTTTATTCTCGGCACGCTGATTCTTGATTTTTTCAACAAGCACCTGCCGTTTGTCGGGCGCATAATCGAAACGATAATGAACCTCAGAACGCTCATAACCGTACTGCTTTTCACGCTGTTCTTCACGTTTTTGTACGTGGCGATTCCGAGCAGGCATACCAAAATCAAGCGTCAGCTCCCCGGCGCGCTGTTCTCGGCGGTGGGCTGGACGGGGTTTTCGTTCTTTTTCTCGCTGTATGTAAACTTTTCCAAAAATCTTTCGATTCTTTACGGCAGCCTTGCGACCATCGTCTGCGCGATGCTTTGGCTTTACGTCTGTATGTTCATATTCCTTATCGGCGCCGAAATAAACCTTTACGTCGAGCAGTGGAACACGGGCAAATCCGTTGAAAAGGCAACCGACATCACTCACTCCGATACACGTCAATAAGCTCTATTCCGTCAAAAAAGAATTTCAGTATTTCATCGTAGCTCATTCCGTAAGCAACCATATTCGACACCGCGTTTTGGCTCATTCCGATTCCGTGCCCGTAGCCTCCCCCGATAATATCATAGCCCTCCTCGCCGTCCTCACTGTATTCCTCAAACATACAGTAGGCGCTCGGAAGTATGTAAAAGGTGGTCGTGTCGCCCTTTAACAGCGTAATCGGGTTATTTCTCGGGCTTAACAGGTATCTTATGTTAAGCTCGTTCGACACCCTTACCGCCGCCTCCGTGCCGTATATGATCATCTCCGTTACAGCTCCGCCGCTGCTCCTTTGCAGAATTTCGATTTTCGTGACCCTTCCGACGCTCCCGATTTCCTCGCTCACCCACTCGCCGTCCCTTTCAACCCGAATATTCGCGGGATTGGCGCAGTACCTCGAATAAATATACTCGTTTACGCTCGTGGTTATCTCGGAATACGGCATTCTGACCCTCCATCTGTAATAGCCGAAGCCGTAATCGAAATCCTTCTCGTCGGTATTTTTTATGAACTCCGCGAAACTTTCCTCGGAGGACAAATCCATAGCCTTATGCTCGGGATTCACGCTTTTGGCAAGAAGGTACGGCGCGCCTGCCGCGTTCCCGCCCCAAACGGAGGTGTCGGAGGTGCTTCCGCAGGAGGTCGAATAGTAATATGTGGATATGGGATTTCCGTCATAAGCCGCCACCTCGCCGTAGGTTTCCCTGACCGCCTCGGTGGACGCCTCCTGCTCGCTCACATTATTGTAAACCTGAAAATTCACGCTGTCGTCCACGTGCGCGCCGTACTTGGCGTAGGAATTGCCCTTAAGCTGTCTGTACGCGTAGCTCCTGGCGCACACCGCCTGAACCTTAAGCGCCTCCACGCCGAAGCGGTTCGGCATTTCGCTCGGCACGACCGCGTAAAGATATTCCTCTATCAAAACGTCGTTTACCAAAACAAGACCCTCGTCGTATTCGGCGACCTCAAGCCTCCCTCGGTACTCGGGCGCGCCCTGCGCCTTTTCGACGCTCAGCACCCTTATTTTGCCCCCGACGTCCTTCGGCTCGACGATGACGCGCCCCTGCTCCAAAAGCGACGCGCCCTTGTATATGTCCACAATGTCTCCCGCCTTGTGCAGCTCCTCGCGCTCTCCGCATTTTACGGTAAAGTCCGTCGTTCCCGTAAGCGACACCCTTTCGTGGAAAATAGAGGTAAAGCCCGTGGACATAACCAAAACTCTTATATTGTCGGCGGTCAGCGTCCTCGAAATCACTGCCGCGCAGATTTTGCGGTCGGCGACGATAAAGTCCGACAGATCGTAGCCGACAAGAATTTCCGACGCGTCCACCTCCTCGATTCTCCCATAGGTCTTATACACATGAAAATCCTCGTCAAGCTCCAAAACGCCGTAGTTTTCAAGCTCTATACGGCTGTCAGACACCATAAGCACCTTGCCGCCCACGGTATCGCTCTTTAACGAAACGGATTTTACCCTCCCGCCGCTCATATATATATCTCCGACGGTCTGCGAAAAATCAAGCTCAAGCTTTCCGACCGAAAATTCCCGCTTTACGCCGCCGATATACGCCACAAGGCGGTTATCCCTGCCCTCCTCGAGCCACACGTTGCGGTAAACCACATCGTCCGAAAGCTTGACTATTACGTTTATGATCTCATTGTTCTTTACATAGGCAAGGATTTTGCAGTCAATATAGCGGTCAAGCGCAAGCCCCTCGAACCCGTAAAGCCCGTTTGCCGTAACAGCCTGCCATCTCGCCGCCTGCTCGGTGTTGGAGGGCGTTCCCGATATTACAAGCTCCTCCTGCGTCACTCCGTTTTCGGAGCCGTACACCGCCGCCAGATATTTGTATATTTCGTTAAAATCCTCCTTCGATATTTTTTTATTTTCCTTATGCTTAAAGGGCTCTATGCCCGTCGCCTCGTTTACCGACTCGCCCGAAATTCCCTTCGCCGTAAAATACCGCTGCAAATCCCCGTAGGTAAAAGCCTTGTCAGCCTCTCTCCCGCTCCCGAAATCGCCGTAGCCCTTCGCCTTCATAAAGTTAATATACTTCTCGTACCATTCGCCGTTCCCCTTGCCGTCAAAGCAGTCGGGCGCCTGCTCGGCTCCCGCCTTGTCGGTTTCCAACAGGACGAGCATCTTGGACGCAAGGCTTTTTGATATACGGTTGTCCTCCCTGCGCCCCGCGGATAAAATAAGCAGCGCGGCAGTAAGCGCGAACACTCCCGCCGCCGTAACTATAAGAAGTAATCTTTTTTTATACATAAGAAGCTCCTCCCGAAAACTATGGCTTGTTCAATTCTATTACGGAGGCAATAAAAATAGACCTGTTTCCAGGTCTATTTTTATATGCCCCAAAATGCCGGTTCCTATGATTTTGACGCCTAGCCGCAGCTAGGTGGGTAACCGCAAATAAGCTTCTGCCTTCCACTGCAAAACGGAGGCCTGACATCCGCTTAAAGATATAGGAATCCCTTTAATCAAATGTAGGTTCAAAATTATAGGAATTATCGAACATTTCAGGAAACATACCTAAGTTTGCCTTAAACTTAGTATACTATATCCTATGCTTTTTTTCAACATAAAATGCAAAAAATACAAAGTAAAACAATGGAAAAAACAGGCTTTAAAGCGACGCCGCCTCGTCCACGATCTTCTTGAGAGCCTCGAGCGCCTCGTCGGGGAGCTTGTCGTAGCCCTCGTTCGCGGAGGCGAAATCCTCAACCGCCTTTACACGGTTCTGCATAGCGTTCTTAAGGCTGTTCACATACTCCTTATCGTTAAGGTCCGGAGTGAAATCTCCCGTCTTTCCCGACCAGTCGTTCATAATCTCAATATCGGAGAAAGGTCCCCACTGCGTGAAGTTCGCCTTCTTCTCAACGATCGTTTCAAGGATTCCGAGCGTATCCTCCTTTTGGCACTTGTGACCCATAAAATCTCCCGTGTTGATTATATAGCAGTCAACGTTCTTTTCCTCAACGAGCTTTTTGAACTTGACATAATCGTTTACAAGAGGATAGGTCCTGAAGGGGTTGGCGTAGGGCACGATACGAAGCGCGTTCATATCCGTTCCCGCTGCAACACGCTCCGCGGTCGAGGTCTTGGTTGCAAGCGTAGCGCCCATAACAGCCGCAAGCGCCGCGCCCTTGAGCTTTACAACGGGAGGAAGCGTGGGGTCCTTCATGATCCAGAATATTGCGTTTACGGGAGCGTCAATCTTGTCCACGCGGTTGGGCGACCAAAGCTTTGACTTGATGGCGCGTCCGTTGCCGTTGCGAATGTCCTCGGTCACGAGCTGAATCTTGCCGTTCTCATCCATTGTCGCCGAGCAGTTCTGAACCGTGATAAGGAACTTGTTGTCGGGGCAGCCCGTGGGATAGTCAGCGGTTTTGTCAAAGTAGGTAGGCTCAAGCGCAATGGACGCGCAGGTATCGGAATTGATGATAAAGGCGTCGTCGTGAAGAACCTTTATCGCGGGATACTTGTCCCCGTGCTTTGCATGGGTAAGGGTTGACTTGCCCGAGCCTGACAGACCGTATACGGAGGCAACGTACTTTGAGCCGTCCGCAAGCGTGTACTCCTTCTGTCCGCCGTGGCAGGAAGCGTAGCCGTTCCTGTTGGCTATCGCCCACGCCATCGTAAGCGTGCCCTTTTTATGCTCTCCGAAGTATTTCATTCCGAGTATGCAGGCGCAGTTTTGATCCGTGTCGAAATAGCAAAGCGTAAGCGGGTCGCTTAAGCAGCTGTAATCAACGTCGGGTCTGTTGCCGGGAACCCACTGGGGATCGGAGAAAATATAGATGTCGGGCTCCTTGCCGTCGCCCACTGCCTTTGAATCCTTGTACATCTTTACATATTCGTCGGACATATACTGGAAATTGAGCATCCAGTTGTAAAGAAGGTTCTCCTCTCCCTCGGGAATAAGAAGATGCGCCTTAACCATAAATTCGGGATCGAGTCCCACGAAAACCTCGGCATGGTACATTGTCTTCCAGCGCGTTTCGTAGATAGCGTCCATAGCCACCTTGTCGAGCTTCGCGCTGTCAACTCCGGGGAAGCCCTTTATACGGCGCGCCGCCGCATAACGTCCCGTTACCGCTCCGTCGTTGAAAAGAAGCACCTTGGCGTCTCTCTCAAGTCCGAATTCCTCTCCTCTATAAACAGGCATATCAGTAACGATTGTACCGGGCGAATTTTTCGCCAATTCATACGCTTCCTTAAGTGTATTTACCTTAACCACATTATTTCCGTAAAATGCGGCTTCGATAATTGAACGGGTTTTGGAAAAACCGACCTTGCCGGCTCCGATTTCTTCCAAGGGGTAGTAAGCTTTTGTTGCCATATAAATTATTCCTCCATTCTTTTAATTAGGCTGAGCTAATCAATTTGCATAAAATTTCTCAAATATTATCTCATTATCGACATTAAAAGTCAATAGAGTTTGTTGCGCTTTGGGCGTCCGTTTTTTGGCGGTACAGGGCGTACAGTCCGTCAACTCCCGACACCTTTTCGTAGCCGTTCTTCAGTATAAAGCTCCAATCCGAGGCGGTAAGCCCGTCGTATCTTAAATCCAGCACAAGATATTCCGCGGCTACGTTTTCCTCGTGTATTGCCGGATACGAATAAAGCTCCTCCCTGTCGGACAGGTGCGCCACAAAAAATGTCGAGGCGCTCACGGACGCGTCCTTCGGTATGCTTTCCATAACCTCGTTAAGAATTTTAATATTTTCTTTGTTGTAAATATACGAGTCCATATAATAGGTTCTCGACAGCCCCGCAACGGGCATAACTATGACAGCCGCGCAGATTGCGAGCGAGCACATAAAGCGCCTCGCCTTCTCCGACAGCTCCGCGTAATTTGACACGGCAAGGTACATAAGTATCGCCAGCGTGCCGAACGCGTACTGGAAATAAATCGAATACTGATACTCGTAATCCGTCGCAAGGTTAATTATTATTATCGGCAGCAAAAGAAGGAATTTGGAAACCTTTTTCGTCGCCGCGGGCATAAAGCCCAAGGGCAGAAGCATATAAATTATGAATTGGTACTTTTTTTCCTTGAAGCACTCGCTCAGCACATAGGCGGGATTGGAAATGAAATTCCTTATAACGTCCATAAGACCGCCGCCGTCCCCCGCCATATAATTTTCGTACCTGTAACTCATTACTCCCAGCCCGAAACGCTGCATAAAAATCATAACCGTCAGAAAATACGCCACGCCGAACAGCAGCATAACCGCCCCCTTGACGTACCTGCGCTTTCCGATAATGACGTAAAGACCTATGCAGGCAACGTACATGGGCGCGTCCTCCTTTACGAGCACCGTCAGCACCGACATAACGATTATGCCTATCAAATCGTCTTTTTCTATAAAATAAAACAGCCACAAAAGAAGCGGCACCAAAAAGCAGTTTTCGTGCAGATCGTAGTAGCAGCCCGTCGCCAGCACGGGAAACAGCGCGAAAATAACGCCGAACGCCGCCGTTGCGCTTTTGCTCAAGCCAAGCCTTCGGCAGAGCAGATACACGGGAATGATTCCGCTCGCAAGTGTAAGCACCTGGAGCACCTGAAGCGTCGCGGGATAGGGAAAGATAAAATATATGGGAAGATATATATAATATATCGGGGAGAAATGCACCGCAAAGTGCGACAGGAGCCTTTCGCGCTCCACCGTCGTCACGGGGCTGAAGCCGTCCCTCATATTATGGAACATCTGCGCCCATATGCCGAAATCAAACGCGGGCGAGGCGTAATTGACATACCGAAGAACCGTCGTCGTACCCGCCACACCGATATAAAAGGCGGCGGCAAGCACATAAATCACCGCGACCGTACCCTTGCGTTTTATATCCGCAAAGGTCTTGATCTTATTTACGGCATAGACAACGGCAATGCCCAAAAAAGCCAACACTCCTATAAGATAAGCCAACTCGGAGTCAGAGCTTATCGTAATCATTGCGTACAGCGTCACGAGGATCATCGGCCCGTACGCCTCCATCCACGAAAATACCTTAAGATAGCCGAGCGCGCAGAAAATAATTAAAAACAACAGCACAAAGCACAGATACATGGCAATATTGATTTCAGCCGCAAACACCGCCGTATTGAAGCTATACTGCGATTTAAGGCAGAACATCACGGCGGTCAGAAGCCATGCCATAATAATCCTGACTATCATTTTTTCAAGCGTGACGCTCTTTTTAAAATTTATCCAAAAATCCCGCATTATCTTAATCTCCCACACTCGAACCTTGCTTTCATGCGCAAACAGTAAAGCAGGCTGTTTAATCTTTCGTCAACCGTTCCGTCCCCGACGGTAAAATCCATGGAAACCGCTATGTCGCTTATCAGCTTATCATCGACCTTGTTTCTTATGCTGTTAAGGTATTCCATTTTTTCCTTGCAGCCCTCTCTGTCAAAAAACTCCAGCAGATAAGGGTTTACTCCTTCCTGCAAGCCCGCTTCCTCCCCTGACGGCTCCGATAATTTTACAGCCTCGGCGCTGTCCGACTGCTCCCGCGTTTTTTCTTCGTTCATTCCGACAGACTCTGTTTTCTCGAATCTGTACCTCTGCGCGGCGTTCGGATATTTTACGCGGTCAACCTCGCCCATAAACATATCGTAGGGTCTTACATACACTCTGTAATCCCCGTACAACGCCTGATAAACCACCATCTTTTCCTGTGTTTCCGAATGATATGCCACCGCAACTATCTGATACAGTTTATTTTTGAAATGCCTGAATTTATCCCCCGGTATAACCGTTCTCGAATCGCTCATAGCTCTCCCCTTCCCTTGATAAGCGTAACCGTCTGCCTTTGCATGCACTCACATTATATACCAAAATGCCGCCAAAAGCAATACGGCTTGCCTTTGCGCAGGCTCCGCCTGCCCGTTACTGCGAATTACCGATACAAACTTAGCCTGTTAAGGACAGAGCGCCGATTTGAAAACGCTGCTTGTCGAGTGAAAAAACACTCCCAAACCATGGAGGCGGGAAAATAAGCGGATTGAAAAGGAAGCCGTTTAATGATATTCTGTAATCAGAGTTTTGCGCAAAAATTTGATTAGTGGGGGAACAGCAATGCGAAATGCTTCAATTTATTTGGTTGTTAAGGACTTTGATAAATCGGTTTCATTTTATGAGAAGATCCTTGATATGAAAGTAAGCACTGCAAACGGAAAACGTTTTGCTGTGTTTAACAGCAACGGTCTCACCCTCTGCATCATGAATGGTTATTATGACAGCGAAAACCCTGAGCCGGTAATAACGAAGGGCGAGTATTGGGAAATATATGATAACCAAAGAGAAATTGCGAATAGTATAAATACCCATAAGGTATTTATTAACTTAGGAGTTGAGGATTTAAAGGCAGAATATAATCGGATAAAAGAACTGGGAATTGCAGTGCAGATGACGGAAATCCGATTCATAAATGTTTTTTCACCATACCGGTATTTTACTTTTATGGATCCTGACGGCAATCCAATCGAAATTACAGGCGGTTACACAGAATAACAATGACAGGAGCATATTTAATAAAAAATTGATGAAGAAACAGAAAATAAAGTAATCGGAACAGGGAGTATAGGTCCCAATGCGCAAATGAAAGAT
>JAMPDT010000048.1 GCA_023665525.1 Butyrivibrio sp.
CCCTGTCCGCCGCCAAAGCCGCCCTGTCCGCCGCCAAAGCCGCCCTGTCCGCCGCCGAAACCGCCGTGCATACCGCCCGCTCCGCCCGAGGAGTAGGCTGTGGAGGTCTGCGTAAAGCTTGCCAGCTCCGCTCCGCCTGAAATCGTTCCGCCGATGAAGCAGTCCGAGCCGATTTGCTCGGAGCCGCTCAGAGTGCCACCCGAATAAATGTGATAGGTTTTGTTCAGCTTCATTTCGGGAGCGGACAAATTGAGCGCGTTCCAGCTTTTGGCAGGTGTAAAGCTTATCAGCACGTTATTGTCGGAATCGGCAAGCGTGACGCTCTGATTCGAGGGAGCGTTGTTTACCGTGATAAGCGCCCCGCACTGCCTTGAATCGGGGGAGATATTGCACGCCATACCCGACGAGCCTGCGGCGGCAAGGTATCCGCCGTTCATATAAAAGGCGGTCTCGCAGTCTATCGCTCCGTTTCCGTTGTCGGTGGGACCGTCGGCAACGATAACTCCGCCGTTCATTGTTATCGAGCCGTTGGAGTCGATGCCGTCGCCCTTTGCGTTGATGTAGAGCGTGCCGCCGTTTACGGTAATTTCCGCGTCGGAGGCGGAGCCCGAGGCGTTCAGCCCGTCGTCGGAGGCATAGAGCGTCGCCTGTCCGCCGTTTACGGTGATTTTGGCGGCTTCGATTCCCTCATACGAGCTTTCTATGTTTATTGTTCCGTCCGAAAGGGTTATGGAGTTATCCGCGTGTATGGCGTCGTCGCCGCTGGAAAGCGAAAAGCTGCCGCCGTTAATGTAAATGCTGCCGTTCGCGTGAAGCGCGTCGTCTGCGCAGTCCAGCGTAAATTCGCCGCCGTCTATCCGCAGATCCGAAGCGGACTTGATTCCCTTAATGCTTGCGGTATTTTCCGAGCCGTCCGAATTGAAGGAAAAATCCCACCGCCCCGCGTTGTCTTGGTGAAGCTTTCCGTTTACGCTGCCGCCTCCCGAGGTTACGGATATTTTTCCGTCCTCGACAAAAAGGCTTTCTCCCGCCTGAATGCCGTCTCCCTCGGAGGTTATATCAAACTCGCCGCCCGATATGAGGATTGAGTTATTGCATTTTATGCCGTTGTCGGCGGCGGATATTGTGATTTTGCCGCCCGCGAGCTTTAAATCGTCGTTACAGGTTATGCCGTTGTCATAGGCTGCGCTGATTTTGAGCGAGCCGCCGCCGTTTACGGTAAGGTCGTCCTTGGAATATATGACGGCGTTGGCTTCGGCGGTTAGGGCGTCGGAGGTGTCGTAAAGCGTTCCGTCGCTCAGCGCGTTTTCGCTCCCGTCGGCAAGGGTGAGTATAAGCCTGTCGGCGTTTACGACGAAAACAGGAGAGGAATAGGAGCAGGAAATACGGGCGTTGTCAAAAATAAGCCGTACATCGCCCTTTTTAACGTTTACGATAAGCTGTCCGTCGTCAAGCGTTCCTCTGACGATATAGGTGCCGGCGGCGGAAACGGTAACGGTTTTTCCGTTAATCGCCGCGCCGCTGCCCGAAAATTCCGCCGAGGTCCCGTTAAGCGTGATGACGCAGGCGCCCGCTTCGTTAAAATCCGTATCGGTATCCTTGCTATCGAGCGTCGGATAGGAGCTTTTATCAGGAGAGTTGTCGGAGGTCTGATTTTCGCGCACTGTGGTTTCACTTTCGCTTTGGCACGCGGTCAGGGCAAGCGCAAGCGGCACAAGGGCAGCGGCTCCGATTAGACGTGAAACATATTTTTTCATATATAAAACCTTCTTTCCTTGTGGAATTAATGCAGCTTATTTTTTGATGATACAGCGAATTTGTGTGAAAAAAATGACATAAATGTGTAGAACTTATGAAAAATAATTGACTGTTTTTGGGGAATATGCAATAATAAGTTATTACTTTTATAAGTAAAAGTGGCTTTACATTAAATCAACTAAGCAAAAGGAGAGAAAAAATGAAAAGGACAAAGAGGATTCTTGCGGCGCTGCTTTGCCTTGCCGCGGTATTTGCAATGACGGCGTGCGGCAGTAGCAGCTCCAAAAACGGCGAAGCGGGCGGCAGCTCGGACAAGGTATACAAAATCGGTATCTGTCAGCTTGCTCCCCACCCCGCGCTTGACGCGGCAACCGAGGGCTTCAAGGCTTGTCTTGAGGAGAAGCTCGGCAAGGACAAGGTGAAATTTAACGAGCAGAACGCTGCGGGCGACGCTCCCACCTGTACGACGATTATTGATTCGCTTATCGCGGACAACTCGGATCTGATTCTCGCGAACGCAACGGCGGCTTTGCAGGCTGCGCAGTCGGGAACCAAGGATATTCCGATTCTCGGAACCTCGATCACCGATTATGCGTCGGCGCTTGACATTTCCGACTGGACGGGAACGACGGGAATAAATGTTTCGGGTACGTCCGACCTTGCGCCCCTTGCGGAGCAGGCGGCAATTATCAAGGAGCTTTTCCCCGACGCGAAGAAGGTCGGACTTATTTACTGCTCCGCCGAGCCCAACTCAAAGTATCAGGTTGACATCGTAAACGAGGAGCTTACGAAGCTCGGCTATGAGTGCAAGTATTTCTCGTTCACCGATTCCAACGACATTCAGTCGGTAACCGAGGGCGCGGTAGGAGAGAGCGACGTTATCTACATTCCCACTGACAACACGGCTGCAAACAGCACGGGAGTAATCGACAATGTATGTCGTCCCGCGGGCGTTCCGATTATAGCGGGCGAGGAAGGAATCTGCGGAGGCTGCGGCGTTGCGACTCTTTCCATCAACTACTATGATATTGGCTACAAGGCGGGAGAAATGGCTTACGACATTCTCGTAAACGGCGCCGATATTACCAAAATGGAAATTCAGTACGCTCCCAAGGCTGTAAAGAAGTACAACAAGAAAATTTGCGACGAGCTTAAAATAACGATTCCCGATGATTACGAGGAAATTGTTGTCGAGGAGTAATATTTTACGGTAAATATTGAAATCGGAGGAATTTGGGCGTGGATATTACATCACTGTTGAATGTAATGCCGGGCGCGGTTGCCGAGGGTCTTATATGGGGCATCATGGGAATCGGAGTTTACATAACCTATAAAATACTGGATATTGCCGATTTGTCCGTGGACGGCACCATGGGACTGGGAGGCGCGGTGTGCGTTATGATGCTGCTTGGAGGGAAGCCCATGTGGCTGAGCCTTCTTGCAGCGACCTTGGCGGGAATGCTCGCGGGACTGGCGACGGGACTTTTCCATACGGTTATGGGAATACCGGCGATTCTTGCGGGGATAATAACGCAGTTCGGGCTTTGGACGATTAATCTGAGGGTGCTGGACGGCAAGGCGAACGTCGCCATAAGCTCCCGCAATTATAAGCTTTTGGTATCGTCGGGCAATTTAAAGGGAGTTCCCTTTTACAGGAACACGATTTTTGTCGTTGCGGTATGCGTTGTGCTTATAATTGCGCTCCTTTACTGGTTCTTCGGAACGGAGAGGGGCTCCGCTATGAGAGCCACGGGCTGCAACCCCAATATGAGTCGCGCGCAGGGAATAAACACCAACGTGAACAAGGTTCTGGGGCTTATGCTTTCCAACGGAATCGTGGCGTTTGCGAGCGCTCTGCTCTCCCAGTACAAGTCCAGCGTGGATATAAATCAGGGCCGCGGGGCAATCGTGATCGGTCTTGCGGCAGTGGTAATCGGCGGCGCGATATTCGACAGGCTTTTCCGCAATTTTGCCCTTAAGCTTTTGGCAGTCGTTTTCGGTGGCATTATATATTACGCCGTTATGCGAGTGGTTCTTTGGCTCAAGGTGGACGCAGATCTGCTCAAGCTCCTTCAGGCGCTGATCGTCGCGGTTTTCCTTGCCGTGCCTTACTGGAAAAAGAAATTTTTCGCCAAGCCGGTGAAGAAAGGAGCGGAACCGAATGCTTAAGGTCAGCAATATTTATAAAACCTTCAATCCGGGAACCGTAAACGAGAAAACCGCCCTTAACGGCGTTTCGCTCGAGCTGGCGGAGGGCGATTTCGTAACGGTAATCGGAGGAAACGGGGCGGGCAAATCCACTCTCTTAAACGCGCTTGCGGGTGTGTGGGCAGTGGACAGCGGCTCGATCTGCATAGACGGCGTTGACGTTACCAAGACCTCGGAGCACAAGCGCGCCAAATATCTCGGACGTGTTTTTCAGGATCCGATGATGGGCACCGCGGCGACGATGGGCATCGACGAAAATCTTGCGCTTGCGGCGCGGCGCGGCAAGTTCCGCGGGCTTGCGCCGGGAATCAGCGCCAAGGAAAAGGCTGTTTACAAGGAGCTGCTCGCGGAGCTTGATTTGGGGCTTGAAACGAGGCTTACCTCCAAGGTCGGACTTCTTTCGGGCGGACAGCGTCAGGCGGTTACGCTTCTTATGGCGTCGCTTAAGAAGCCGAAGCTCCTTCTTTTGGACGAGCATACGGCGGCGCTTGACCCCAAGACCGCAGCCAAGGTTTTGGAAACCACGGAGCGGATCGTCGGCAAGGATAACCTTACCACGCTGATGATAACCCATAATATGAAGGACGCTATCGTACACGGCAACCGCCTTATCATGATGAACAACGGCAAAATAATTCTCGATATTTCGGGCGAGGACAAAAAGAAGCTCACCGTCGAGGATTTGCTTGAGAAATTCGCGCTTGCGAGCGGCAGCGAGCTTGACAACGACCGAATGATTCTCGGATAATTTTAACGGCAGCGGGCTTTTGCGGGAACTTGAACCGCCAAAGCCCGTTTTTGATTTTTGCCCGTCCTCCGCTCATTCCGTTTCCGTTTCAATCTCCAGCGATTCGAGATAAAATTCCTTCCCCTGCACTATATCGACGCCGCCGCCAAGGCAGGCGGGACAGCGAAGCCGCATATGCTCCATACGGAACTCATTGCCGCAGGAGCGGCAGCGCAGCAGCGCGGGCAGCACGGTGAATTTCAGCTCTGCTCCCTGCGCGGGCGTATCCTCGCTCAAAAGGTCGAAATACTCTCGGACGCAGTCGGGGACCACGCCGCAAAGCTCGCCGAGGACGAGACGTATGCTTATAATGCGGCAGGAGCCGTTACCCGGAAGCTCCTTCAGCGCCGCGTTTAAAATACCCTCCGTAACCGATAATTCGTGCATAAGTCCTCCTTTTGCATACAAAATACTGCCCGAAGCCGTATTATTTATATATTACTATATATTTCGGCTGAAAAACAGTCTTAATTTGGTTAATTTCCTTGTATATGCAGTCCGTTGTGTGATAGAATATCGGTGATGTTGGACAAAATATACTGAATGTATAGAATTTGGCTCACAGGGATGAAGTATGTATCAGAATAAAGAAAACACGAAGAATATACTTTTATATATTATAGACCTAATCGGCGCTTTTGTTGCGTATTTTATTGCGAACTGCACATGGCTCGGACTTGTGAAGGGTTACAGCATTCTCGAGCGCGGAGAGCTTTTTAATGAGCTTGGGATAACGCTGGCGGCATTTGTTATAGTTATTTTTATTTTCAATGTAAACAAGGACTTTTTGAGGCGCAGCAGGATTGAGGAGTTTTTTTACAGCCTGAAAATCAATCTGATTTTTGCGGCGGTTTATGCGGTGCTGCTTTTTATCAGGGGGAATACGGATTATGTGTCAAGAGGCGTATATGTGTGTACAATTATTTTCAATGTACCGATTATGTTTACGACGCATTGTATTTTCAAGTATTATCTTACAAAGGTATACAGCAGGAAGAAGAAAAATGTTCAGATGTTTCTGATAACGACGGCAGACCGCGCCCGAAACGCTATTGCGCAGCTTAGGGAGAATGCTCAGTGGATTAGTAAGATCTATGCAATGGCTGTGGTGGACGCGGATATGGTTGGGGAGGAGCTTCTCGGAGTGCCGATTACTTCCGGATATTCCGATATGGTAAAATACGTCAAGGACGAGGCGATTGACGAAGTGTTTTTTGATGTGCCGTACGCAACGGGAAACTCCTTGCGCCCGTATATTATGGAATTTGAAAATATGGGAGTGGTCGTTCATCTGAATATTGAGATTCTTGAGAATTTTTCGGATTTCCGTAAAAGCCTTTCTATGCTCGGCTCGATCCCCGTCATAACCTTTGCGAATAACTATTATGACGCGAACAAAATGATGATTAAGAGAATAATTGATATATTAGGCTCTCTTGTAGGCATTGTAATAACTCTAATCGTGGCGGTTTTTCTTGCTCCCGCGCTGTTAATCGAATCGAGAGGTCCGCTTATTTTTAAGCAGAAAAGAGTGGGACGCAACGGAAGATACTTTTATATATACAAATTCCGATCCATGTACAAGGACGCGGAGGAGCGCAAGAAGGCGCTTATGGAGCAGAATGAGATGAAGGGGCTTATGTTTAAAATGACCGACGATGTCAGAGTTACCAAGGTCGGGAAATTTATCCGCAGGACAAGCATTGACGAGCTGCCGCAGTTTTTCAACGTGCTTATGGGCGATATGAGCCTTGTGGGGACAAGGCCTCCGACGGTGGACGAATTTAAGCAGTACGAAAGCTATCACAAAAGGCGTTTAAGCATGAAGCCCGGAATTACGGGAATGTGGCAGGTCAGCGGCAGAAGCAATATCGAGGATTTTGAAGAGGTCGTAAAGCTGGATTTACAGTATATAGACAACTGGAGCATCGGTCTTGACATAAAAATTTTATTTAAGACAGTTTCGGCGATTTTTAAAAGAAAGGGAGCTAAGTAGCAGAGAGGTATTAATTATGGCACGGTACGATTATCTTATAGTGGGAGCGGGACTTTTCGGCGCGGTTACGGCGCACGAGCTTACCGCAAAAGGAAAAAAATGTCTTGTAATCGACAGAAGAAATCATATAGGAGGCAATATATACTGCGAAAATATAAACGGAATAAACGTCCATCGCTACGGCGCGCATATTTTTCATACGAGCAGCGAGACGGTTTGGGAGTATGTGAACCGTTTTGTCAGGTTTAACAGGTATACCAACTCCCCGATTGCAAACTATAAGGGTGAGATATACAATCTTCCTTTTAATATGAATACCTTTAATAAAATGTGGGGAGTTATAACTCCCGAGGAGGCGATGGAGGTTATCGAGCGTCAGAGAGAGGCGCATAAAACAGAAAATCCCTCAAACCTTGAGGAGCAGGCGATTAACCTTGTGGGAACGGATATATATGAGAAGCTGGTCAAGGGTTATACGCAGAAGCAGTGGGGACGCGCCTGCACCGAGCTTCCGCCATTCATAATCAGACGCCTTCCCGTGAGGTTTACCTACGACAATAATTATTTTAACGACACTTATCAGGGGATTCCCATTGGCGGATATAATATTCTTATTGAGGCGTTGCTAAACGGCGTTGAGGTAATGCTTGATAAGGATTTTCTTAAGGAACGGGACGAGCTCTCGGCGCTTGCCGACAAAATAATTTACACAGGTCCTATTGATGAATTTTACGGCTACCGCTACGGCGCGCTTGAGTACAGGAGCGTCCGTTTTGAAACCGAGGAGCTTCCGATTGAAAACTATCAGGGTAACGCGGTGGTTAATTATACGGACGGTGAAACGCCGTTTACAAGAGTTATTGAGCATAAGCATTTCGAGTTCGGCAAGCAGGCGTCAACAGTGATTTCAAGGGAATATTCCGCCGAATGGAAGCCGGGCGACGAGCCGTATTACCCTGTAAACGACGAAAAAAACGCCGCGCTTTACGAAAAATACGCAGAGCTTGCCAAGCGCGAGGATAAGGTGATTTTCGGAGGCAGGCTGGGAGAATATAAATATTACGATATGGATAAGGTTATTGAATCGGCGCTTGAAACGGCAAAGTGTGCGAAAGCCCAATCAGGAAAAAAATAACGCTTTACAAAAAGTAACGTATAAGTTATACTCACTTTGTACTATTGGAGAATCAGTTACATGACGATATTTCATTAAATAATCGCAGGTTTGATTTGTATATAAAATAGATTATAGAGAGGATTGTAAATGGACGATAATTTGAATAAAGAAATTTTTGGCAAAGAAAAAGAAACCGATTTAAAGGATATGTGCTATTATATTTGTAAAAAATGGCGGGGGATTTTAATAGGCGCAGTGATTGCAGCGGTACTTTTGACTGTCTATAAAATCCCATCAATAATTGAGCTGAAGGCAATCTTAAATATAATACAAAAAATTGCCAAATATATAATAATTGGTCTTGTTGTCGGCGTTGTTTTTATGTGCATTACATACATTGTTTCATATATAGCAAGCGGAAAGGTTAAATCGGAAAATGAATTTAAAGCGAATTGTAGATTGAACATTATAGGAGTTTTGCCAAAGAAAATCGGTAAAAAATTAAACGGAATAGATAAGCTGGTCAGACGAATGTTTGGAACGGACAGGCGTATTAATGACTTTGAAGAGCTTGCCGAAAGACTCGCGGAGGATATGAAAGCGGTGATTTCCGTAAAAAGTGCCGGGAAAGTCTATGCAGAATCGGTACCTTGTATAGCTGTGGTTTCAACGGAGTCTGACGAAACTGCGACCGAGGTAGTTAATTTGATCGGTTCCGAAATTAATTCGGAAGCAAATATAATCGTAGCGGGAAATATATTAAAAAATGCGGAGAGCGTCCGAATTGTTATGAAGTCGGATATGGTGCTGGCGGCAGAGCGAATAGGTGCCTCAAGGTATCGGTCGATTGAGGAAGAGTATCGAAAACTTGATGTTTGGGAAAAAACTTTGGTCGGAATAGTGTTTTTGGACGGAGATGCAAGGTAAAACAAGATAAAGCGAGGTTAAGGAACATGGAATATGAGTTGGTGAATATGAATACGGTTATGAGTTCGGATCCTAAACTTGGCGGATTGTCATCCGTAGAGGGTGAGAGGGATATTCCATTCGCTATAAAACGTATTTATTGTATTTATAAGGCGGAGGAGCATCAGCACAGAGGGTTTCACGCTCATAAAATAAATTGGCAGTTACTGTTTTGTCCATATGGTTCTATTGACATAATTCTTACCGACGGGAAAGAAACGGCAACGGTTACTTTGGAAGAACCGTCCAAGGGATTGATTCTTCCGCCCGGTTTATGGAGAGAGATGATTTGGAATCATGATGATTCGGTATTGTGTGTAGCGGCTTCCGAATACTATGACCCGGAAGAATATATTCGTAATTATGATGAATTTTTGCGGTTTGTGGCAGAGAAGAAAAAAGGTATGAAGTAAGCGAGAGGATTTTGTTTTACATTTCGCAGATATTCGGAGAAATACAATACATATATGAGAAAACGAAAATCACAAAGCAACTCGTTGTAAAGGATAATGAAAGATGGAAATTGCAGAAAGCGTAACTGCCGAAAAAGTTGTCGGCAACGTGTGCTTGACTTCCGATAAAGAACAATATATTGCGCAGTTATTGGCAAGAGACAATTTGGCTCGGGTAAATCGGGAATCTGCGTCAGTGGTTCCGAAGAACGGAATTTATGTTCGCTATGTAAAACGTATTTTGGATATTCTGATTTGTCTGCCTGTATTTATTTTGTTGCTTCCAATAAACGGTATTTTGGCAGTCTGTACATATTTTGACGTCGGAAGACCGATTATATTCTCGCAAACCAGAGTGGGTAAGGACGGTAAGAGATTCAAGGTAGTTAAATTCCGCAATATGACTAATGATACGGATGAGAGAGGGGTACTGCTTCCTCCGAGTCAGCGCGTCACAAAATTCGGGAAGTTTGTTCGCAAATATTCCTTGGATGAGTTGCTGAATTTTTGGAGCGTGCTTAAGGGCGATATGTCTATTATCGGACCAAGACCTCTTCCTATTATTTTTGAAGAAAGGTACAGCGAACGGCATAAAATGCGTACTGCGGTAAAGCCCGGGCTGGAGTGCCCGAGAATAATCGGCAGTAGTGATTTACCTCCATATCAGCGGCAGTTTGAGAACGATATTTGGTATGTGGAAAACGTAAGTTTTTTGGTTGACTGTAAAATGGTTCTGCATTTGATAAAAATGGTATTTGAAATGAAAAAAAGAGCCAAAAACGCCGCTGCCGCAGGTTATTTCATTGGATATAACGAAGATGGTCATGCAATCAGCTTAAAGCTTGCTTCTCAAAAATATTTTGACGAGTACGAGGAGCTCTGCAACAAAGAAGAAATCGCTGTAACTTCTGAAAAGAGTTTTCGGGTAAGTCAGAATTAAAGAAATGAAAATATTAAGGAGTTTTGGACGTGGAGGTTGAATTTACTGTTTTACAGAGAGAATTTCAGGAGCATCGGGAGGAATTGGAGAAAGCCGCGCTTAGGGCTTTGCGCTCCGGCTGGTATATTCTCGGAAAAGAGGTAGAAGCGTTTGAAAAAGAATTTGCCGGATATATGGGTTTAAAGCATTGTATTTCGGTTAATTCCGGCACAGACGCTTTGGTGCTGTCAATTCGTGCATTGGGAATTGGCGCAGGTGACGAGGTTATTGTTCCTGCCAATACATATATAGCATCTGTGATTGGAATAACGGAGAACGGAGCGACGCCGATTTTTGCGGATGTAGACGAGTATATGCTGATGGATGTTGATGCATTGGAATCGTTGATTACGGAAAGAACCAAAGCAATCCTTCCGGTTCATTTATATGGGCAGGTCTGTGATATGGAGCGCGTCATGCAGATAGCGGAGAAGCACGGATTATATGTGATTGAGGATTGTGCTCAATGCCATGGTGCCACGTTCAATCAAAAGAAGGGCGGAACATATGGAAATATTGCATGCTTCAGCTTCTATCCCACAAAGCCGCTTGGAGCGTTCGGAGATGCCGGCGCAATTGTGACAAACGACGATTCTTTGGCAGAAAAAATGTGCCTTTTGAGAAATTATGGAAGCAAAGTTAAATATCATAATGAGATAAACGGTGTCAATTCTCGAATGGATGAGATTCAGGCTGCCTGTCTGAGGGTGGTCTTAAAACATTTTGAAGAAGGGAACGCCAAACGCCGCCGCTTGGCAGGGCGATATTTCAACGAAATCAAAAACTCGGCAGTATTGCTGCCAAAGGTTAGGAAAGAAGCGGTTCATGTATTTCATTTATTTCCTGTTTTGGTAGATGATAGAGCGGCATTTCAGACTTATATGTCGGAGAATGGGATTAAAACTCAGGTTCATTACCCGATTCCGCCGTATGTTGCGGAGTGTTACGGTGAGTGGAACTATAATTGGGAGGATTTTCCCGTGGCAGCTCATTATGCGCGGCATGAGGTAAGTCTGCCGATGTATGCCACATTAACAGATGATGAGATCACTTATGTCATTAACGTCGTTAACGCTTATCGGATCTGACGGAATGGTATATTGGGAGAATATATACGATGTTTACAATAGAAAAATATGAAAAACATTATGAGGAACGTTGGGATTGGTTTGTTATGAATAACAGTGTCAACGGTACTTTCCTTCAAACTCGGAATTTTTTGAATTATCATCCCGAAGGACGATTTTATGATGCTTCCGTGCTGGTGATGCAGGGGAGCAATATTGTTGCGGTTATTCCCGCCTGTGATGTAAAAGATGAAGGGAAACGGAGCTTTTTTTCACATAAGGGCAGCACCTTCGGAGGAATTGTTATAGGAAAAGAAAAATATGATATTTCGACAATGGAAGAGTTGTTTCCGTGTTTGGAAGAATACATTAAATCCGAAGGCTATGAGAGGGCGGTTTTTAAGAACACATCTGACGTTTTTTCCGATAAAAATTCCGATTTGTTGGACTATTATTTCTATAAAAATGACTACGATTATTTCAATGAGATTAGTTTTTATATTGATTGTGAAAAAATGTCCGAAGATATTATTTCCGATTGGTTTGCTACCCGCAGAAGAGGTTATCGCAATTCTCTGAAAAGCGGCTTATCATTTCGCAGAATTGAAACGGATGCGGAAATTGCGGTTTTTTATGATATTCTCTGTAAAAATCTTAAAAAATTTGGAACGGTACCTGTTCATACATTGGAGGAACTTTTAGAGTTTAAACATAACAGATTATCGGAAGATATTGATTTTTATGGCGTTTATTTGGAGGACAGATTAGTAGCGGGGACTATGTTGTTTTATTTTGGGAAACGTGTTCTCCATACTCAGTATCTTGCGCAGGATGCCGATTACTCAAAGCTTTATACGATGAATTTTTTGGATTATGAGGTAATTCGTATGGCAAGAGAAAAAGGCTTTTCAAAATTTTCATTTGGAATCAGTACCGAGGACAGGGGCAAAGTACTGAATACGACGCTTGCGCTGTTTAAAGAGGGATTTGGCTGCGATTATTGTGTAAATCGGTCTTATACAAAGACATTTGGATGAGCGGGAATATGCATAGCAACGGCGGAAATCCTTAATTAAGCCGGCGCTATGGGAATTGATCACACAGCCCTAAAGTATAACAATGAGTTGTTAAGTATTATAAAGAAAGCAGAGGGAATTGCGATAATGTATGAAAATCTTAAAGGGAAAAAACTGTTGATTATAGGCTCCGCTATTGAAACGGAAATTGTAAATGTTGCAAAAGAGATGGGAATTTATACAATTGTTGCGGATAATGTGACTGACAAAAGAATAGCAAGAGCAAAAGCGGTTGCGGATGAGTCTTGGGATGTAAGTTTTTTTGAAACGGAGGAAATCGTAAGGAGATGCAGAGAAAATAATGTCAGCGGAGTATTTGCCGCTTATGGGGAATTTAGGGTAATTGCAGCGGCAAGAATTGCGAAGGCATTGGGATTACCGTATTACGCAACCGAAGAGCAGATAAATCTCACAAGAAACAAGAGCCTTTTTAAAGAAAAATGTATGGAATATGGTATCCCCGTTCCCAAAAATTACTATACAGGAAGTAAAACCGACGAAAGTATTAAAGAGGCCATCAGTTATCCGGTTATCGTAAAACCGACGGACCGTTCCGGAAGAATTGGCATAAGTATTTGTAAATCTGAAGAAGAATTAGATAAAGCTATTGAACTTGCTTTGGAAAAATCCGAGTCAAAAACATACCTTGTTGAACAATATATTGAAGGGACCGAATTTTCGGCGGGTTATTCATTCATAGACGGAGAGATTTCTCTGTCCTTCCTTAACGAAAAATATATAACCGATGATCAGTTGGTAAACAATTTTTTATGTGATTGCGTAGTTTCTCCCGCGTTCTTTTTGGATAGATTCAAGGAGGAGATTAATGATAAGTTTAAATCGTTTCTTGCAGGTATTGGAGTGAAAAACGGTATAGCTACTTTTCAGGGTATTGTTGCCGACGATAGGATATATGTTTTTGAAACCGGTCTAAGGGTAAACGGAAACAACGATTGGAAGATTGTTGAAAAATGTAACGGTATTAATTATGTTAAAATGATGATTTCGCATTCTCTTACAGGTGAAATGGGAGACGACTTATCTAAGGACAATCCGTATTTTGATAAATATTATTGTACCTTACCGTTCTATTCACATGGAGGTACAATAGCAAAGCTTGAGTTTGATAAGGTTCTTGAATTCGATTGGGCAGAAATTTCTTCGCAGTCTGCCGGAGTGGGAACGGAAATTCTTGAAGACGGCACCGCACGTCAAAAGGTTATTTCTATTATTGTTGAAGCCGACAATTATGAGCAGTTGCTGTCAAGAATTGAGGAGGTGCAGAAAAACATAATAGTTGAAAATGAAGAAGGTATCAGCTTGCTGTTTGAGAAATTCAATACGAATAAGCTTGTTAAGAGTATATAGTTCTGTGATTATAAAAGTTAAGGAGAGCGGATAATGAAATCCCATGTAAGGAGTCGCGAAGAAAATTGCATAATAGTTATGCTGGCTACGTGCTCGTTCAAATGGATTTTTGAAGGGAGATTTTCATTTTCTTTTTTGGAAGCTGCGCTTTTGGCAGTCGGTTTGTTGCAGATTGTCAAAAGATATGTACGCATAAATTTTGGGGTAGGGTTATGGGTTTTGGCAGTTGCTTATATATGGATGAGTATGCTGATAAACGGAACTACCGCCGGAAATATAATAAAAGCAGCGGTGTTCTCATTAACGGTGATGTATTTGGTATTTGCCGATTATTCAAAGATCAACATAAATACCGTTTCGGATTTCATAGAAAAGATTGGATTGTTCTATGCGGTTTTTGTATTTCTTCATTTTATTTTAAAAGAGAACTTTAATGCATTATATTTCCCGCTATTGTCACCTTATAATCAGATTTATGCTTATGCGTATTACAGAGGCGGGAGATATTTTGGGCTGCAATACTCACCTCATGAATTGGCGGGGTTGCTCGTTTTTTCGATAATGCTTGTTGTTTTCAGAATGATAACCAATAATAAAATTCGTATTAAAGAATTGGCATTGTTAGGCGTTTTTCTTTTGGCATTGATACTTACGGGTAAAAGAGGGATTTTAGCAATAGGGGCAGTCGCGATTGTGGCAATGGTCTTAATATTCTACCATTCTCAAAAAAAGTGGCTCAACAATATAAAAATACTATCTGCGATTTGCCTGCTGGGAGCTATATTTATTTTTTTGATGAATATATTTCCGGATAGCTCAATATTTTACAGAATTAATAAAATGTTTGACAGTTTCTCGCGAGGAGTCTTTCTTGATAAGGAAAGACGCGCATTATACAAACTGGCAATAGATACTTGGAAACAAAACCCGGTATTCGGCATAGGATGGAGAAATTTTACTTTTCTGACTATCGACAATCCGCAGTTTGCCTTGGGACATCAGGTTAACTGCGATTATTTACAGTGGCTTTGCGAGTTGGGAACTGTGGGATTCGGGATTTGCATATCAGCAGTAATTATTAATTTGAAGAATGGTATTTGGCTGTGCGGAAATCTTAACAGAATCAATAACGATACAAAGAAAAAGTCCGCATTGTTTGGAATTGCCATACAGTTCTTTATAATAATGTATGCATTTATTGAGGTGCCGTTTTATAACATTCTGTTCTTTGGGTTTTATATTCTTTCATGCATAATAATAAATGGTATTTGCAGAGAATTGAAAGTGAAAGGAACTTTGAATGAGTAGAGAAGGAAAATTTGCAAAAAATACCGTAATACTGGCGCTGGGAACTTTTTTTCCAAAGTTGGCTATATTTATTACGCTTCCGATATTGACAGCCTGCTTAACCAAGGAAGAGTATGGTACATATGACTTAATGGTAACTATGGTGTCATTAATTCTTCCCGCTGCAACATTACAGATTCAGTCGGCGGCATTTCGTTTTTTAATTGATGTCAGAGAGGATGAAAAAGAAAAGGAAAACATAATAACCAATATTTATATTTTTGTCATTGCTACTTCGACGATAGCTCTTTTCGTAATGTATTTTGTTTTGACAAAGTACACGTGGAGCACACGACTTATAATATGCCTGTATTTTTTATTTGATATTATATCCAATACGAACAAGCAGATTGTTCGCGGGTTGTCAGATAATAAGTCATATGCCGTTGGCTGCTGTATCGGCGGATTGTCTCAGATACTTTTTGTTTTATTTTTGGTCTACGCTCTGCGTAAAGGTCTGATAGGAGGAATTTTGGGGTTATGTGCGGCGGAATTATTATGTTCGTCGTATTTGTTCGTTCACGCAAAATTATACAAGTATATTCGTAGGAGAGCTGTAAGTACAAAACAAATAAATAGTATGCTTGCATATTCGTGGCCAATGGTACCAAACGGTCTGTCGCAGTGGGTAATGCATGTTTCGGACAGGTTGGTAATAACTTTTTTTATGGGACCTTCATCAAATGCTGTTTATGCCGTTGCATATAAAATTCCGTCAATACTTGCCTTTGCACAGGTGACTTTCAATATGGCATGGCAGGAAAACGCATCAATAGTTTTAAATGATGACGATGCCGCGCAATATTATTCCACAATGTTCATGCGTCTTTTTAAAACCGTGACGGGATGTATGGCAGGGTTAATCGGTATTTCTCCTTTATTGTTCAGAATATTTATAAGAGGAGATTATACGGAGGCATATAATCAGATTCCTATTTTATATATGGGAATATTATTCTATTGCCTGTCTGCGTTTTGGGGAGGTATATATGTTGCTTTCAAAAAAACCAAAGCGGTAGGAATAACTACAATAGCTGCGGCGGCAAGTAATTTGATTATTGATATAGTGACAATACGCTGGATAGGCTTGTATGCCGCGTCATTATCAACTTTGATTAGCTATATTGCTTTGTGCGTATTCAGAATGGTTGGCGTTCAGAAGATAATAAAGCTTACTTATGACTTTAAACAGATCATATTGATTTTGATAATTATGATAGGTCAGTGTGTACTTTCATTTATGCAGAATACCGTATGTAATGTAATTAATTTCGTTATAGGAATTATTGTATGCATTTATCTTAATAAGGAATTGTTGGGTGTGCTTGTTAAGCGTATAAAAAAACATATCGGAGGAAAGACTTGATTTAATGATTATTCGTATTATAGGAGAGCATTATGAATATTACTGTGGAATTTTTGGCAAAAATTGATGAAATAAGAAACAGACAAATTCCCGAAGAGGTTTTATCCAGAGCGAGGCAGTCTTTACTGGACTATTTGGCAGTGACATCCGCCGGGGCTGCTTTTCAAAAAGATAATATAAGAAATTACATTGACTTTGCACGACCGGAAGAAGGCGATTTTAATGTTTTTGGATGCGGTTGCAGGCTGGCATTAAAAGAAGCGGTATTTCTCAATGGACTTAACGGGCATGCGCTGGATTTTGATGACGGAACAAATTCCGGAATTATTCATCTTGGTTCACCGATTTTCTCTTTGCTGCTGCCGTTATCACAGAGATACGGAAATTCTCTTGAAGAAGTTCTTAAAGCGGCTGTAATCGGATATGAAGTATCATATACAATGGCTGTTTCTATACAACCGAGACATAAGGAACTCGGTTATCATGCGACTGGGACCTGCGGTGTGCTGGGAGCTGCAACTGCGGCGGCGTATATGCTTGGATTTTCCGATGAGGAGCGTTTTCATGCATTTGCTGCGGCATGTGTTTCGGCTACGGGTATGCTGAGCGTGCTTGATTCAGGGGCTGAGCTTAAGCCTTATAATGTTGCAAAGACCGTGCTTATGGCATTGACGAGCGTTCAGATTGCAAAAGCCGGCTTTCACGGGAATCCGGACCCGCTTGGAAACCCCCGCGGTTATCTTAAAATGATGACATATAATGATGATGTGGAAATTAAACCGTTTTTGCTTAATAATACATATGCGATTATGAAGAGCTATACCAAGCCGTATGCCTCCTGCCGCTATACTCATCCGTCTGTGGAGGCGGCTATACACCTAAGAAAAAGAGTGAAAGCCGAAGAAGTTGAAAGAATTGATATTAGGACGTATTCATTGGCTGTTTCGGGACATGACCATACTGATATACAGGGATCGTATTCTGCCAAAATGAGCATACCGTATGCAGCGGCGGTCGGAATGATTTACGGTAAGGCGGGATTGCAGGAATTCGGTGATGATAAAGCTGCGGATAAAAACATACTGGATCTTGCAAACAAAATTTATATTGTTTCCGATGATGAACTCAGCTTATTGTTTCCCGAGAGGCAGGCGGCTGTTGTCAG
>JAMPDT010000049.1 GCA_023665525.1 Butyrivibrio sp.
AAGCGTATAGGATTTCTCCTGCAAAACGACATTATTGTCCATAAGCCGAAAATGAATCTTATAGCTTCCCGCGGGCAGATTTGAAAGCTGAATCGGTTCAAGCTCCTGATACGAATAAATCTGAGGCTCGTCGTCGATTCCTTCTATGTAAAAGCTCACCTTCACATCGGATAAGGCATAGTTTCTTACCGATGCCGATACCACGATTCTTTTGGCGTTGGCAGGCAGCAAATATTCCCCGACGCTGCACTCTATCTCATCGCCGTCGCAAAGCACCGAGGTAATTCCGTACCGATAATCGACCTCCTGCTTCTCCTGCCTGCAATAGAAGCCCGTAACGCCGTTGTTGCAGCAGAAATACAAAACTCCGTCCTCCGAATCGAGGCAGTTCCATGAATTGGCTATAAGCCCCGACACAAGTCCCTCGTTCGATCCGTAGCGCCTGTAATCAAGCTCCTCACCCGCGCACAGAGCCGCCGCGTTCACCTCGTAAATTCCCGCGCTCGAAAGCACATACGCCGTTTCGCCGTCTATGCATACGTCATAATTGTTGAAATAAGGGAAATTTCTGAGCACCCTTATTTCTTCGCCATCCTTCATATAGCAGAGCGCGTTGCTCGTAACGATAATATAACCGCCGCCGTAAGGCACTATGCGCAGTATAACGTTGGAGGAAAGCCCGTCCTTCGTCGTATACGCTCTTGTAATCCTCTGCTCCGAAATCTCATACAGTCCGCCGCCGTCGCTCCCCGCGTAAACGGTTCCGTTACCGCTTTCAAGCAGCGAGAGAATCTGCGTATTTGCCAAGCCGTCCTTTGCCGTCACGGTTCCGACAACCTCATTGTCCCTGATGAAATTAATGCCGTCCGCCGTTCCCGCGACGATGGTCTTATCGCTCAGCTCAATAACGCATCTTGCCCTGTCGCTGGTCATTTGCTTGGAATCTATATTATATATTTCAAGAGCGCCCGAGAGGTCGTAGCACATCAGTCCGCTGTCGCTGTAACTGCATATCCAAAGCCTGTTTTGCGAATCGACCGTAAGACAGCGTATCCGTATGCCCTCCAGCCGCTTTGTCAGCTCGTTTTCAACGCGCCCTCCGCCGTCCTTGTCAAGAATGACAAGCCCGTTATCCGTACCGCAGTAGAAATCCCCGTTATAGTAAACAACCGCGTTCACCACCAGCCCCGAAGCGCCCGCCTTGGCGAACAAATCTAAGAAGCGGCTCTGCGAAAGCTTGAGGACGCCGTAGCGCGAGGAGGCAACCCATATGTTGCCCTGATAATCCGCATGGATCCACTCAAAAGAGGAATCGAAGTTGTCGTAATATTTCTGATGGAAAATGCCGTCGCGGTCAAAAAATCCCATTCCCGCCTCGGCGCAGAGCCATACCCGTCCCTGCTTATCCTCCTCCATGGAGATAACGTCCGAAATCGTCGCGGTCAGCTTCCTTGCAATCTTTATTTTGCCGCCGTCGTGCTCCAGAACATAAACCTCGTTCCCGTAAGCGCCCAGCAAAAGCCCGTATGAGGTAAGCTCCACGCAGTTGCAGAACAGCTTTTCCGTATCCTCGTCCAAATCTATGGGATTTCCGTCCTTATCCAGCGCAAAAAGCGTGCCGTTGTTGCCCACGCCGACAAGCAAATCGCCATAGCTTTCCATTGAAATCACGTAGCTTATATCGTGCGGGAGCACGCTTATCGCGTCGGAGCCGTCCATCGCGCATATTTTGTCGGTGGTTCCCACAAATACGACGCCCTCCTCGTTTTCGGCAAAGGAACGGATCGAATTGACGGGAAGCCCGTCCCTCTCGTTAAAAAAAGTAAACGTCCCGTTCTCATATCTGGCGATACCGCTGTCGTTCGTGCCGATCCACAGACGCCCCCTGCTGTCCGTCAGCATACAGGTCACGCCCGCGATTCCTCCGTCGCGGATAAACTCAAAATCCTTTCCGTCGTAGCGCGTAAGTCCCGCATAGCTTCCGATCCATATGTATCCGTCCTCCGTTTCCGCTATGACGTTCGCCTCCGAGGACATCGTTCCCGTGCTTCCGTTATATATCTCCGCCGTAAAATTCTCCGCGATCGCGCCCTCGGCGTCCTCCTCCGCTCTTACGGGCAAAGCTCCAAAAGCCTCGAGGATACAAGCCGAAAGCATAAACACCGAAAGCAGGCACGCCGCTGCCTGTCCCGCCCGAGGCTTCTTAGCGCCCCCGCGCCTTATCAGCCGTATAAAAATAAACGCCGCCAAAACGCATATCTGCTTATCTACAATCTCGACGATCACCTCGTCCGCAAGCGCGCAGAACACGGTGGGGATACCGTTCCAGTCGAGCATATCAAAAAGCGCGTCGCCCCACATATTTCCCGAATACCCCTTGCGCATAATCAGATTAATCGGAGCGGACACAGCCACGCTTAACATTCCTATCCAAAAGCTCGATATTGCCGCCTTGGACAATTCCTCAAAATAGCCCTTTCTCACGCAGAAGCCTATCGCAACCGCGACCGCCACGCTTGTCAGCGCATAGAGCGCGGAATAAGGCTCTACGGCGGCGAACAGAAGATTGTTCAAAATGCCGACGGCTATTCCGCCCGCGGTCCCGACAAAATATGAGGCGACGCAGATTCCAATCACGTCAAGCCATATCGGAAGGTTAAATTTCAGTGCCGCGTATTTGCCGAGCAGATCCACGGCAATGCAGGCAGCCATAATAAGTATTTTGCGTATAATATTCTTCGTCGGTTTATTTTCCATAGGTTTTCTCCAATCGCGCAAAATGTCCGCTACTCCTATTGTAACATACCGCGATAAGTAAACTCAACCTTCAAATGGATATTTACTTTTTTATATTACGGTATTATAATTTCAGCGCGGGCAAAAACAAACCGCGAAACCATAACGTGAAAAGAAGATGACTGCATTATGAATAGGGACCTTACCTCGGGCAAGCCCGAAAAAGTTCTTTGGAGCTTCTGCCTGCCGCTTTTCGGAAGCATTATTTTTCAGCAGCTTTACAATATCGCCGACAGCTTCGTGGCAGGCAAATTCATAAATGAGAACGCCCTTGCCGCCGTGGGAAACAGCTACGAAATCACGCTGATATTTCTTGCGTTCGGCTTCGGCTGCAATATAGGCTGCTCCGTCACCGTGTCCAAGCTGTTCGGCGGGGCGAGATACGCGGAGCTTAAGACCGCCGTCAGAACCGCAATGCTCGCAAGCTGCGCGCTCTGCGCCGTGCTTATGCTTTCGGGCGGCATTTTCTGCGTCGGACTGCTTAAGCTTATACGCACCCCCGACAATGTTTTCCGCGATTCAAGGCTGTACCTCGAAATATACATACTCGGTCTGCCTGCCGTATTTTTCTACAATATCGCGACGGGAATTTTTTCGGCGCTCGGCGACTCGAAAACGCCGTTCTGCTTTCTCGCCGCCTCCTCGCTCTCGAATATCGGCGCGGATATACTTTTCGTGCGCGCGTTTGATATGGGCGTGGCAGGCGTGGCGTGGGCTACGCTTATCTGCCAAAGCATAAGCTGCGTGCTTGCGCTTGTATTTGTTTTCAAAAGGCTTTCGCGGCTCTGCCCGAAAGAAAAAAGCCCCGTTTTTTCGTGGAGCCTGTTTAAGGAAATCGCCTCAATCGCGGTCCCCAGCATTCTTCAGCAAAGCTTTATCTCGGTCGGCAACGTAATCATACAGGGCATAATAAACGGCTTCGGCTCGGGCGTAATGGCGGGCTACTCAGCCTCCGTAAAGCTGAACAACCTCGTCATAACCTCCTTCACAACGATAGGGAACGGCATTTCCAACTATACGGCGCAGAATATCGGCGCGGGAAAGCTGCCGCGCATAAGGGACGGCTTTAAGGCGGGGCTTAAAATGGTGTGGATAATCTGCCTGCCCTTGGCGGCGCTTTATCTTGCCGCAAGCGAGCCGCTTGTGCGTATTTTTATGAACAGCCCCTCCGCCGAGGCTGTCGGCTCGGGAATTATTTTCCTGCGCATACTGACTCCGTTTTATTTTATAATATCGGCAAAGCTCGTCGCCGACGGCATACTGCGCGGCGCGGCGATGATGAGGCAGTTTATGATAGGGACCTTTACGGACCTGATTCTCAGAGTGGCTCTCGCCTGCATTCTTTCGCGCTTCTTCGGCAGCGTCGGCATATGGTGCGCATGGCCGATAGGCTGGACAATTTCCATGGTAATTTCCGTTCTTTTCTATCGGCGCGGCAGGTGGATAAAGAGCTAAAAGTAACCGTATTTTTTCTTTTCGCTGTCAAAAAAGCCGCCGAAACCGCCAATGCGAGCACCTCCGCAAGCGTGACCGCCCACCAGATTCCGTCCGCTCCCAAGGCAAGCGGCAGAATAATAACCGCCGACGTTTGGAACACCAGCGTCCGCAGAAACGAAATCGCCGCCGAGGCTCCGCCGTTGTTGAGCGAGGTAAAAAACGACGAGGCGAAAATATTGGCGCCGAACAGCACATACGACAGCGCGAATATTCGGAAGGCGCGGGTTGTCATTTCGAGCAGTTCCCCGTCATAGCCCACAAAAAAATCCGAAAGCAGCGGCGCAAGTCCGACCGCCGTAAGCATCATGACGAGCCCTCCGACAAACATAACGGCAAGCCCCTTTTTCATCATATTTTTCAGCTCCGCTCGGTTGCCCGCTCCGTAATTGTAGCTCACAATGGGCGCGGTGCCGGTCGAGTACCCGATAAAGACGGCGGAAAAAATCATCTGCGTATACATCACTACGCCGTATGCGGCAATCCCGTTTTCTCCCGAATATTTCATAAGCTGAAAGTTGTAAAGCATTCCCACCAGCGAGGAGGATATGCTTGAAAGCAGCTCCGAGGAGCCGTTGGCGCACGCCTTTAAAAGCGGCTTAAGCTCAAGCCTTGTCCTCTTAAGCCTCAGAAGGCTTTTATTCGGGCGCAGAAAATAAAATACGGGGATTACGCCGCCCACGCACTGCCCGACAGCGCTTGCCGCAGCCGCGCCCGCCACTCCCATATCAAACACGCGGATAAACAGCGCGTCAAGCACGATATTGCTCATACCCGCGGCTATGGTCACGCCGAAGCCCAAGTTCGGCTTGCCCGCCGTGACGAAAAAGCTTTGAAAAAAATATTGCAGCATATACGCTGTATTAAAGGCGTTTATGATTCTTCCGTAGGTCACGCAGTCCTCAATCATAGCGTCCGTCGCGCCGAGCATATATGAAATCGGACGCATAAAAGCAACTCCTACGGCCGACATAACCGCTCCGAGAATCAGCGTCAGCAGCAAGAGCATCGTAAAATAACGGTTTGCCTCCTCCTTATTTCCCTCTCCGAGAGTTTTGGCAACCAGCGCGCCTCCTCCCGTGCCGATCATAAAGCCGAAACACGCCATAACGATCAGAAACGGCATAACAAGATTTATCGCCGCAAACGCCGTCTTGCCAACGTAATTTGATACGAAAAAACCGTCCACGATTCCGTATACCGACGTAAACAGCATCATCGCTATCGACGGCAGGCAGAATCGGAACAGCTTTTTATAAGTAAAATGTTCGGATAACTGTATATTCATTTTATTTCTCCCCATATCCGTAAATAAATTCCCTTACATTGCTTTTGAGCAGCTCCGTGTGCCTGCAAAAAAGCCTTAAAAACATTTCAAGCTCCGCCTCGCAAAGCCCGCCGAGCGTAATATTTTCAACCTCTATCAGCCTGTCGATCGTACCCTCGCAAAGCCTTTCGCCCTCCGCGGTCAGGGCTATCTCCTTGCTCCTGCGGTTCCTGCCGCCCCGCCTCAGCTCTATATAGCCCTGCGCCTCAAGCTTTTTTAAGGCTGAATTTATCGTCTGCTTCGGCAAAAACATACTCCCGCATATCCCGCTCTGCGTCGTTTCCGCATAATCCGTCCGCAGACAGTAAAGGATCCAAAAGGTGCAGTCGGACATTCCGAAATATCTCGCAAGCTCCCTGTATATATTGTCGCTTTCCTTAAAAATATTATTGAACTCAATCAGTCCGCGGCTCGCCTTATTTTTTGCCATATCTTCGCCTCCCGTCCCGAATTGTTATCCGTCCGAAATCGGACTTTTCAAGTATAGTCCGATTTCGGACGTTTGTCAAGCTCGCAATAAAATAAACGGGCGCACAGCCCTTTCGTTTTCTGTGCGCCCGAGTATTTGATTGTATGCGCCGCAAAAAGCCTCTCCTTGCTGCTTTGCGCGGAGAGGCTTTACATATCTTAATTTTTTAAAAATATTACAACGCGAGCTTCAAAACCGACATAAATTTTATTTTATCCAACGGAATATAATGTCCAACGGTTTTTGTGCCGTTTTCGGTGGCACGATCCGCCATTGCACTAAAATCTTTGTCGTCAATTCCAAGCTCATGAAGCGTTGTGCGCAGCTTTAACGAACGGAAAAAATTGTTAAGTTCCGATGAAAGTTTCAACGCGCGCTCTCTTTCCGAGTAATTGTAAGGATCGACTCCAAAGACGCGGGTTGCAAGCTGCGCCGGCTTCCGCGGTTTTTCGGTCGCGGCAAATTTTGTCCATGCCGCAAAAACCACTGCCATTCCTTCGCCATGCGTAATACCGTACTGCGCGCTCAGCTCATGCTCGATTCGGTGCGAGCCCCAATCGGCAATTCTGCCTGTGTCCAGCAAATTATTATGGGCGATTGAAGCAAGCCACTGAATTTCCGCCCGCGCATCCAAATCATCGGGATTTGTTACAAGTCGCTCTCCGTTAACAAGCAGAGCCCTCACCGCTCCCTCTATCAGGTAATCGGTCACGTCTGTATGTTCCGTATCCGAAAAATATCGTTCAAGCAGGTGAGAAAGAATATCCGCAACACCGCACGCTGTTTGAAATGCCGGAAGCTTCAATGTGTATTTTGGGTTCATGATCGCAAACTTCGGAATGATCCGTTCATCCTCAAAGCCCAATTTCCACTCTCCGTTTGACAGAATCGCACAATTTGAAGTTTCCGAACCGCTGGCGGGAAGCGTAGAAATCACCCCGACAGACACTACCTTGTCGGGCAGCACGCCCTTTGAGAAAAAATCCCATGCATCGCCCGTATAAGGAATGCCGAGCGCCGTCGCCTTTGCCGTATCAATGGCGCTGCCGCCGCCGACAGCCAGCACAAAATCTATCTTTTTCTCTTTTCCGAGTGCGACAAGCTCCCGAACAAGCTCAATGGAGGGATTCGGAACCACATTGCCGTTTTCGTAAAAATCAATGCCAAGCTCCCGGCAGGCATTTTCCACCGCCGCATAAATTCCCAGCTCCTTGATAAAATCACCGCTGTATACCAAGAGCAGGGAAGTTGCCTTTTCCTCCTTCAGCAGACGGCACAATTCTTTTTCCGCGCTCTGACCGAAAACGATTTTTGCAGGATTGTGATATTGAAAATCAACCATCTCAGTATCTCCTTACTTAATATCTTCTCTCCATGTCGCAGGCTTAAATTCATCCTTGATCGGAAGAAGCCTTTCGTCAACGTCGATTTGCAGAACGGAATTGAAATTATTGGTTGCAATCATCTGTGCGGCAAATCCCACAATGACTACGATTTCGGAATCGTCGTAGCTCGCTTTGAGTTGTGCAAACAGTTCATCGGATACATCGGTCGGATCTTTTACGATCTGCTCGCCAAGCGCCATCAGTACCTTTTCCTTTTCATCAGCCGCGAAATCCTCCGGCTCGATTCCAAGCTCCCTCAGGTCACTGATAAAGAACAGCGAGCAAAGCTGGCAGCCATTGGTGGTCGATACCGAATGTGCGTAAATGGTTGCCGCTCTAAGCCCGATAACCTCCACCAATCTGTTCCATGAGGTATACCACCCCATAAATGCGTCGTAGGTTGCATAATCCTGAAGCAAAGCCTGCTTCATATTTGTGAGCTTGCCCGCTTCTTTGAGAGAAACATAGGCTTCCTTTGCTTTTCCCTGCGCTTCGTTTTCCGTGATAAAATTTACTCTTGCCATTTTGATAATCTCCTTATATGTTTTATTATTGTCCTGTACCGAATAATGCGTTCCTATCATTTAATCGGCACAACTGCTCCGTCATAGGTTTCTTCAATGAATTTACGAATATCATCGCTCTGCAAAACGTTTATCAGCTTCTTAACCGCCTCATTATTTTCATCCTTCTTCTGCACGACAAGTATATTCTCATATGTTTTGGCTGCAACGCCCTGATCCGATTCGATCGCGAGCGCATCCTTCACCTTCAGTCCGCCCTCAATGGCATAATTTCCGTTTATAACAGCGATTTCCACGTCCGGCAGAGCCTTAACAAGCTGCTCCGGCGCAATTTCCCGGAATTTCAGATTTTTCGGATTTTCCGCAATGTCCTGAATTGTCGCCCGAATATCAACGCCTTCCTTGAGCGTTATGATTCCTTCCTGCTGCAAAAGAAGAAGCGCGCGCGCTTCGTTGGTTGTATTGTTGGGTACTGCCACAGTTGCGCCGTCAGGAAGCTCGTCAAGATTTTTTGTTTTGCCCGCATAGATTCCAAAGGGCTCGTAGTGAACCGCGCCCACCGATACCAAGTCCGTTCCGTTTTCCTGATTGAAATCGTTAAGATACGGCCGGTGCTGGAAAAAGTTCGCGTCCAGACTGCCTTCCGCCAAACCTGTATTCGGCGTTACAGAGTCCTCGATTTGCACAATTTCCAAATTTACACCCTGCTCGGCAAGAATCGGCTTTGCCTGCTCCAGGATTTCGGAATGCGGAGTAATGCTTGCTCCAACTTTAATGGTTACAGTTCCGTTGTTGCTGTCTGCCTTGCTGCCGCAGCCGGCAAATGTGCCGATTGACAAAACAGCAATGGCTGCAAATGCAATAATTCTTTTTGTAATTTTTCTCATAATACGATTTCTCCTTTAATAAAATTTATGAATGTCTTTTTTTATTTGCAAGCAGCGCTCCGGCTTCTTGAAATGCCTGCACAATTATAATAAGTATTGCGACTGTAATTAACAGAATATCTTTTTGGTAGCGATAGTATCCGTAATTCAAGGCAATCGCCCCAAGTCCTCCGCCTCCGATACAGCCTGCCATTGCAGAATAGCCGAGTACGGTTGCCAAATTAATGGTTACGCCAAGCATCAAGGACGGCGTGGCTTCGGGAAGCATAAAACGGAAGATAATCGACGGGGGAGAAGCTCCCATCGCCTCAGCCGCCTCAATAATTCCCGTGGGTATCTCCTTTAAGGAGGATTCCACCATACGGGCTACGATTGGAACTGCGCCGACCGTAAGCGGTACAATGGTCGCCGTTGTGCCGATAGATGATCCGACCACAAATCTCGTAAACGGAATCAGCACCACAAGGAGAATCAAAAAAGGTACAGAACGCAGAACATTCATTACGGTTCCCAAAACCAAATTAATGACTCGATTTTGCAATATGTGACCTTTAGACGTTACAACAAGCAAAATTCCGAGCGGCAGCCCAATCACATAAGCAAGCGCCGTTGATATAACCGTCATTTGCAGCGTTTCAATCACACCGTTTCCAATCATTTTCCAAAGTCCCGGCGTCATATTTTCGCACCTCCTCTCTCTATTTCATGAAAGGTCACGCCCTTTTCTTTGATATAACAAATTACACGGTTTGCAGCTTCTTCGTCCTTGGGCAGCTCAATAATCATCTGTCCGAATCCGATACCGCCAACCGATTTTGTATCGGCGCACAGTATATTGACCTTTTCGCCCGTGTCCTCAACAAGATTGGCAATCAACGGCTCCGATGCCGATCTTCCGTCAAACACAATACGAATACACCGCCTGTCGGTCATATCAAAGGGATTAAGTTCTTTTTCTGCCGGCAGTATGAGGTGTCGTGCCGCTTCCGTTTTGGGAGATGTGAAAATTTCCTTTACTTCTCCCACCTCCGCCAGCTTTCCGTCCGAGATAATTGCCACTCTGTCGCAAATTTTTTCGACCACGCTCATCTCATGGGTAATGATCACAATGGTCAGGTTCAGCTCTTGGTTGATGTCCTTCAGCAAAGCAAGTATTCCCTCGGTTATCTTCGGATCAAGCGCGCTTGTCGCTTCATCACACAAAAGGACTTTCGGATTCATTGCAAGCGCTCTTGCGATGGCGACTCGCTGTTTTTGTCCCCCGGAAAGCTGTGCGGGCCAAGCGTTCGCTTTATTCTCCAGGCCGACCATTTTCAGCATTTGCAGCGCACGCTCCTTTTGCTCCATACGCGGTACGCGGGCAATTTTCATAGGAAGCATAACATTTGCCAAAACGGTTTTCTGCATCAGCAGATTAAAGCCTTGGAATATCATCGCCATAGACCTTCTTACGGCTCTCAGTTCCTTGTTTGAAAGATTACCGAGAATTTTTCCGTCAAAAACAACCTCGCCGCCGCTCGCATTTTCCAAACGGTTCAGCATTCGCACCAGCGTACTTTTTCCCGCGCCGCTCATACCGATAATTCCGAAAATCTCGCCCTGACGTATATCGAGACTAACGTCATCTACCGCCCGTATTTCCGCATTTTTCGTTTGGAACACCTTCGACACATGCTTTAACCGAAAGATTGCTGCTTGATCACTCATGTCGCTTGTTCCTTCCGTAATGTGTAAATTTTTGTTCTGCGAAAGCAGTCAAACAAATCACTCCTTTCTTCCCTTGTTAGGCATTTTAGCATAGAGCCTTTCATTTTACCAATAGTATATAGGTATAATAGGTAATAGGCTTAATCTATGACCTGACTGACCTTCCGATTGAAAAATAAGCGCAAAAAATGGAAGCCCTATCCGCATCGAGACCTCCAAAAATACACCCTTTATTTCTCAAAGAACGGCAATGGAGCTGCGCGCTAAGCAATCGGTGCGGCAGCCCCATGTATCTGCGTTTTATTTGATTGCCGCAAACGCCTCATCAAGCGCCGCGATTAAATCCTTTACATTCTCCGTGCCGACGGACAGACGGATCGTGTTCGGCTTGATGCCCTGATCCAGCAGTTCTTCCTCGGTGAGCTGGGAATGCGTCGTACTTGCAGGGTGAATAACCAGCGACTTCACGTCGGCTACATTGGCAAGCAGCGAGAAGATGGCAAGATTGTCAATAAACCTCTGCGCCGTTTCGGCATCGCCCTTGATTTCAAATGTAAAAATAGAGCCCGCGCCCTTCGGGAAGTACCTCTGATACAATTTATGGCTTGGCTCGCTTTCAAGGGAAGGGTGATGCACAGCCTCTACCTGCGGGTGCCCGTTCAAATACTCCACAATTTTCAGCGCGTTTTCCACATGGCGTTCCACGCGCAGGGAAAGCGTTTCCAATCCCTGTAAAAACAGGAACGCATGGAACGGGGAAAGCGTAGATCCCGTATCACGAAGCAGAACGGCACGGATATATGTAACAAACGCCGCCGGTCCGACCGCATCCGCAAAGGATATTCCGTGATAGCTGGGATTGGCGTCTGAAATCCACGGATACTTGCCCGAAGCCTTCCAATCAAATTTTCCGCCATCCACAATAACACCGCCGATAGCGGTTCCGTGACCGCCGATAAACTTGGTCGCGGAGTGTACAACAATATCCGCGCCGTACTCAATAGGACGGATAAGGTAAGGAGTTGCAAAGGTAGAATCAATGACTAAGGGAATGCCGTGCCTGTGCGCGACCGCCGCCACCGCTTCAATATCAATAATATTGGAATTGGGATTGCCCAGTGTTTCAATAAAAATCGCTTTTGTATTATCCTGAATAGCCGCTTCAAAGGAACCGTCCTCATCGGGATCGACAAAGGTAGTCGTTACACCGCTTGACAACGGCAGGGTGTGCGCCAGCAGATTATATGTACCGCCGTAAATTGTCTTGGAGGCAACAATATGCTCTCCGCTCTTTGCCAGTGCGTTGACGGTGTAATTAATCGCCGCCGCTCCCGATGCCGTGGCAAGCGCCGCCACTCCGCCCTCCAAGGAAGCTATTCTCTGCTCGAAAATATCCTGTGTCGGATTGGTCAGTCTACCGTAGATATTTCCCGCATCTCTCAGACCGAAACGGTCGGCAGCATGCTTGGAATCGTGAAAGACAAAAGAAGTGGACGCATAGATTGGCACTGCCCTTGCGTCGGTTGCGGAATCCGCCTGTTCCTGACCGATATGCAGCTGTCTGGTTTCAAAGCTCCAGTTTTTGGAATCATGAATATTTGCCATTGTTTTTTCCTCCTCGTTTCTTTATGACTATATTATAGTAACGGCTGAAGCTCCCGTCCAATACTATAAGCATATGCCGTGTTATAGATTTTACCTATAAGTATAGTGGGTCACTCTTCTATCCGCAGGTATTTGCCAATTTCCTCTATATACCTAGCCCCAATATTACTGAGAATACTGTTTTGCTTGGTAATATAGCCGATTTCCATAACACTGCTTTCATCTACGGAATCCGCCTCAAAAGGAACAGCGATAAAATCGTCGCCGTTCAGTTCTTCGCAGATAATACCCGAACAAAGGGTATAGCCGTTCAGCCCTATCATCAAATTCAGCATGGTTGCACGGTCGTTTGCCTTGATCGTGCGGACATATTCGCCGGTGCTTAAAATTTCCTCAGCAAAGTAGAACGAGCTGGTATCTCCCTGTTCAAAGGAAAGACACGGGTAATCGGCAAGCTCTTCAAAGCGAATGGATTTTTGCTTTGCCAGCGGGTGCCCCGACCATAGATAAACATATGCTTTGCAATTAATTAAATGATGAAATTCCAGCCCCGCGGTACGCAGCAGCTTTCCGATAGCGGCTCGGTTAAAATCGCTGAAATACAGTATACCGATTTCACTTCTCAACGACGCGACATCTCCGATCACATCCTTGGTCTGCGTTTCCCGTATGGCAAATTCATAATGAGTGGTATCAAAGGATTTTACCAGCTCCACAAATGCCTTTACCGCAAAGGAATAGTGCTGGGAAGATACGCCGAACTTCTTCTTTAGGTTTTGGGGATTTCCGTATTTCTCGGCAAGCATTTCATATTGACTGTACAGTTGCTTTGCGTGCTGTAAAAATTCCGCGCCGTCCGCCGTTAATGTGACGCCGCGTCCGCTCCGATTGAAAATGATAATTCCGAGCTCCTTTTCAAGCTCCTGCATCGAGCTTGTCAGCGACGGCTGAGCGATATATAAAACTTCCGCGGCTTTGTTCAGAGAACCATTTTCAGCAATCGTAACAGCATAATGTATCTGTTGTAAGGTCATAAGCGGCTCCTTTTCTTATTATACATATAGGCATTGTATGTCTTACTATATCATTTGCTTTAAATAAAGTCAATAAGTCTTTACGGATAAGGATTCGCGGTCCAAGCTCTTGAAAGCCTATTAAATATATGTTATTATTAGGCATATAAAAATAAGGAGTCATCGCACATGAAAATTTCGACAAAAGGGCGTTACGCTCTTCGTATGCTTATTGATCTTGCCGAGCACCGCGAGGATGGATATATTGCATTAAAAGACATTGCAAAACGGCAGGGCATTTCCAAAAAATATCTTGAACAGATTGTACCTATTCTGAACAAGTCTGATTTGTTGCGCACAAACAGAGGAAACCAGGGCGGATATATGCTTGTAAAAACGCCTGACCAATATACGGTCGGTGAAATTCTGCAATTAACCGAGGGCAGCTTTGCCCCTGTTGCCTGTGTAGGCATGAATCCCGAAGAATGCGCCCGCAGAGCCGAATGTCCTACTTTTCCCGTATGGCAGGGATTATATAAGGTGATCAGCGAATATCTTGACGGAATTACCTTGCAGGATATTATAGATCGGCATAACGCTCTCAATATCGACAATTATGTGATTTGATTATATAAAAAGGGCAACCGATCATTTAATCGGCTGCCCGTTGTTTTATCCGTACAAATGCTTGCTGAAGTAACGATCGCCGCGATCCGGCAGAACAATAACAATATTGCCCTCTGCCCCATCGGAAATTATTTTTTTTGCGGCAGACAATGCCGCCCCTGAGGACGAACCCGCGAAAATTCCTTCCTTTGCAGCTAATTCTCTCGCTTCGGCAAAGGCTTCTTCGTCCGTTATTTTTATTACGGCGTCCACAAGAGTCATATCCATTGTCGCGGCAATAAAATCATTTCCGATTCCTTCAATATCGTAATCGCTGTGTTCTCCCCCGCCTATGGTCGAGCCTACGGGATCTGCAAGAATTCCTTTAATATTCGGATTTTGCTCCTTAAGATACCGCAATATGCCCGAATATGTGCCGCCGCTGCCTGCTCCCGCTACCAAATAATCAATTTTTCCTTCCATATCCCGATAAATTTCCGGTCCTGTCGTTTCATAATGAGCGAGAGGATTGCTTGGATTTTCAAATTGCTTCAGGGAAACCGCGTTTGGAACGGCTTCTCTCAGCTCTTCTGCTTTTTGAGCCGCGCCAAGCATTCCGTCATCTCTCGGAGTATTGACTATCTGCGCGCCAAGCGCACGCATCAGCGTCTGCTTTTCCTCGGAAAACTTTTCGGGCACAACGAAAATCACTTTATAGCCATGGCTCAGAGCGGCAAAAGCAATACCCAGCCCCGTGTTCCCCGCAGTTCCCTCAACAATCGTTCCGCTGGGCTTCAGCAAGCCCCTTCTTTCCGCATCGGCAATCATATATTGCCCGACCCTATCCTTAACGCTGCCCGCCGGATTATAAAGCTCCAGCTTCGCAAAGAGCCGAGCCGCATTCGGTACGCCGAGGTTATTCAGTCTGACAATGGGAGTGTTCCCCACAAGCTCCTGCATTGATGAGTAAACAGCCATATCACATCTCGCTTTCCGTAATTGCATGATCCAAATCGCCAAGCAAATCATCAATATTTTCAATTCCGACGGAAAGACGAATCAGTCCGTCGGTAATCCCCATCTTTTGCCGTATTTCATAAGGCACAGACGCGTGCGTCATGCTTGCCGGATGGCAGACAAGGCTCTCAACACCGCCAAGGCTTTCGGCAAGGGCAATCAGCTTCAAAGATTTGAAAAACCTTGCAATATTGTAATTTTCGTACAGTTCAAAGGAAATCATGGCGCCGCCGTTTTTTGCCTGCCTGCGATTAATCTCATAGCCTTGCGCATCGGGAAGCCCGGGATAGTATATTTTTTTAACGGCTTTATGATTTTTCAGATACTCCGCCGCCCTTTCCGCATTCTCCACATGACGGTCAAGACGAACGCCGAGCGTTTTTATACCGCGAATCAGCAGAAAGGAATCAAACGGCGCAAGCACTCCGCCCGTTGAATTTTGGATAAAGGCGATTTTTTCCGCAAGCGTTTCGTTATTGACAACAACAAGTCCCGCAACTAAATCGCTGTGCCCTCCGAGGTATTTCGTAGCGCTGTGAATGACAATATCCGCTCCGAGTTCAATCGGCCGCTGGAGATAGGGAGTCATAAAGGTATTGTCAACGACGGAAAGAATGCCATGCTTCCTCGCGATTTCGGCTATGCCCGCCAAATCTGTTACGGTAAGCAGCGGGTTTGCCGGGCTTTCCACAAGAACGGCTTTGACCTCCGGCGTAATTTTCGCCTCAAACTTATGCAAATCGGTGGTATCCTCAATTTCATAGGTTATACCGAAATTATTAAACACCTTATCCAACACGCGAAAGGTTCCGCCGTAAACATTGCCGGAAATGAGGATTTTATCCCCGCTTTCAAAAAGACTGAGTACCGCTGTAACAGCCGCCATGCCCGAGGCAAAAGCAAATCCTGCTTTACCTCCCTCAAGCTCCGCAGCCAACTGCTCCAGCGCCGCTCTTGTAGGATTGCCGGTTCGGGAATATTCCCAGCCCTTATGTTTTCCAAGCTCCGTCTGTTCGTAGGTTGATGTTTGGTAAATCGGAACATTGACCGCTCCCGTGTGTTCATCTCCGTAAATTCCGCCATGAATAAAGGCGGATTCGATTCCTTTGTATTCTGACATTTCTGTTTTCTCCCGAATTTGTTATATAAGGCTCCGCCCGCATTTCATTGTCCTCCGTAAAAAAAGGATAAAAATGCAGGCGGAGCGGAGCTTTGCATATTGCGCCTATGATTTATCCATTGCCGCCCGCTTATTCGGCAAACATCGGAGTGGAAAGATACCTCTCCCCGGTATCGGGCAATAGCACGACAATGACCTTTCCCTTATTTTCGGGACGCTTCGCGAGCTCTGTTGCTGCAAATACCGCCGCGCCCGAAGATATGCCTACAAGAACACCGTCCTCACGGGCAAGCGCTCTGCCTGTGGCAAAGGCGTCTTCATTTTCAACGGTGATAATCTCATCATAAATATCAGTGTTCAGTGTATCGGGAACAAAGCCGGCTCCGATTCCCTGAATCTTATGCGCGCCGGGCGTACCCTTGGAAAGCACGGGGGAAGCGGCGGGCTCCACCGCAACAATCTTTACGTTGGGATTTTGTGATTTCAAATATTCTCCGACACCTGTGACAGTTCCGCCTGTTCCTACGCCCGCAACAAAAATATCCACCATACCTTCCGTATCGTTCCAAATTTCCGGGCCCGTGGTCGCTCTGTGGACCGCCGGATTAGCGGGATTGGCAAACTGACTCGGAATAAAGCTGTTTGGCGTTTCAGCAGCCAGCTCCTCCGCCTTGGCGATAGCGCCCTTCATACCCTTTGCTCCGTCTGTCAGTACAAGCTCCGCACCGTATGCTTTAAGCAGGTTGCGCCGTTCCACGCTCATGGTTTCGGGCATGGTAAGAATGATCTTATATCCTCTTGATGCGGCAACCGATGCAAGACCAATGCCCGTGTTTCCGCTGGTCGGCTCAATAATGACAGACTCCGCATTCAGCAGACCTTTACTCTCCGCGTCCTCGATCATCGCTTTTGCGATTCTGTCCTTTACACTGCCGGCGGGATTAAAAAATTCAACCTTTGCAAGAACAGTTGCGGCAAGGTCTCTGTTTGCCGAATAATTCTTCAGGCGTACAAGCGGCGTGGAACCGATAAGCTCCGAAATCTCATATGTTTTCATTGATTATATCTCCTTCTTTATAAAATTCACAGCAGTATGCCTACTATGCCTACTTGTTAGATAGGCTTATTTTAACCCATTCCGTATTGTCTGTCAATCCTTACGGAGAAATACCGTTATAGCACTATTCTATATCAGCCTATCAATTTTATATATATCGAATATCACGGAAAATCTTGACACGGTCAGAAGATTCCATTATAATATACTTTACCTATTAATTTAATAGGTTTGTGTAAAGGAGGATTTGGCTATGGATCCATTTACGAGAGAAGACGCTTGGCAGCTTCTTAACGAATATAATCAGGAACATTTCCATTTGAAGCACGCCGTCACGGTCGAAGGTGTTATGCGGTATTTTGCAAAAGAGCTTGGCTATGTTGATGAAATTGATTTTTGGGGTATTGTCGGACTTCTCCA
>JAMPDT010000004.1 GCA_023665525.1 Butyrivibrio sp.
GATGTGGATTAAGGCGGTTCTTTTGATACTGTTTGCGTTCGGCGGCGGCGCTGCCACGGCGGGCGGCTATTTTGCGATTATCGCGACGGTCGGAGTTATAACGCGCTTTGCCCAGTATACGCATACCGCCGATAAAATACGCTTTTACGAGCTTATGATAATCTGCGGGGCGGCATTGGGCAACGCCGCCTTCGTATTTATGCCCCCGCTTGTCTTTCCGGGCTGGCTTACGGTTCTCGTGGTGCTTTTTATGGGCGTGTTTACGGGCTGCTTCCTTGTATCGCTGGCGGAGGCGCTTAAGGGGATCCCGATATTTGTACGCCGTGCAAGGCTTACGGCGGGGCTTTGCTGTATCATTGTTTTTTTCGCTCTTGGCAAGGGTCTCGGCGGTCTGTTTTATTTCCTCGCGGATTTGGCGTCAAAGGGCTGAAACGCAGGTTAGCGTTAAAACACTTTAAAACTGCGCAGAAATAAGTTGTATTTATTTTAGATATATGTTATATTGTAAAAAACAGGCACAGATATTTAATACTCAAGAAAAGGTGTGGCATGATGAAAAAAATCAAGGTTGTTGTGGCGGACGACAGTGAAATTACGAGAAACTTGGTAGTTAATTATTTGTCTGCGGAGGAGGATATGGAAATAGTCGGCGCGGCGGCTGACGGAGAGGAGGCAATAATCGCGATAAAGGATACGCGCCCCGACATGGTAATACTTGACCTCGTTATGCCGAAGGTGGACGGACTCGGCGTTATGGAGGAAATAGCGCAGAACGGGGGCAGCGGCAAGCCGGAGTACATAGTGATTTCGGCGGTTGCAAGCGAGAGCGTGATCAGCGAGGCAATCCGAATGGGCGCTTCATATTTTATAATGAAGCCGTTTGACGGGGCGCTGCTCGTAAGGCGCATAAAGCAGATGACAGCGCGGGCGGAGGAAATGGCGGAGTCGTCGGTTTCCGCGCTTTCCGCCGAAAATATCCGTCCCACGACGTATATGCTCGTGGTCAGGCTGCTTAGGAATCTCGGCGTTTCCATAAGAATGACGGGCTATAAATACATAAGGGACGCGATTATTTTCGCGGTGAACGACCCGGAGTCCCTGACCTCGATTACCAAAACAATATATCCCGAAATCGCCAAGGCGCACCAAACCTCCTCGGGAAACGTGGAGCGCAACATACGCTACGCGGTAGAGGTGATGTGGTCGGAGCGCGGTGTTCCCAAATATTCCGAGTTTTTTGACGAGGTTTTCGGGGACGGCACCGACAAGCCCACAAATTCCCAATTCATACTTTCCTGTTCCGATTGGATAAATTCCTCGATACAGGAATAAACGAAGCCTTTTGATCCATACTATTTTTATAACGGCGGCAGCCGTGGAAATTTGCTTCTGAGAGGAAAATAAGTATGGATGAAAAGGACAAGAAACAGTACAACAGATATGTCGAAAGCGTAACGCCGACGCACAATCTTTTTTTGCAGATGCTGAAGGCGTTTATCGTGGGCGGCGTTATCTGCCTGATCGGTCAGGCGATTTATAACTGCTGCACCTATTACTATCATCTCGATAAGCTCAGCTCGTCCACATGGTGCTCGCTTATTCTGATATTTTTGTCGGTGCTGCTTACCGCCGTCGGGCTCTACCCGAAAATCACAAAATTCGGCGGCGCGGGCGCGCTCGTTCCGATAACGGGCTTTGCCAATTCGGTCGCGGCAAGCGCGATAGAGTTCAAAAAGGAAGGTCAGGTTTTCGGCGTCGGAGCCAAAATTTTCACAATCGCGGGACCCGTGATTGTGTACGGCATTCTTACAAGCTGGGTGCTGGGCTTGGGCTACTGGATCGGGAAATGCTTCAAGTGGTGGTAAAATCAGATGAGGAATATGTAAGGCGGAGTGGCAGAGGAGTGTCTGTCCACTCTGTTTTTATCGGAAAAATTCATTGCCGCTATGATTCTTATTTCCTTTTCAAAAATAGGTGCCGGAAGAAAGCTACGTTCGTATATGCGGTATCATTCTCCACGGCGCATTCAAGCATAAACATTCTTTCTTCCCAATCAGGCTCGCATTTGAACGTATTGGGCTGTATTCCGTAGAAGGTGCGAATACCGTATACCTTATCCAAATTAAATCTTTCCGCAATACAGTCCCGTAAGTCCTCAATCTCATATTCATTTATGGTTCCGAAATTTTGTGACGCAGCATTCCCGCCGTTCAAAAGCGACATCGCTTCGTCAATATTGTTTTCAAATACTGCCTTGTGCATTACCTTACCGTTTTTATTATGCTTTACTATGGACAGTATGCCGTCGTTTTTCAAGAGCCTGTGAAATTCCGAAATAAGGCTTGCGCGGTCCTCGATATATTCCAAGACATTGTGACAAAGTATAACGTCGAAGCTGCCGTCCTCCATTCCTTTAAGTTTATCAATACCTCCGATTATCTGCTCATAGCGGTTATCGCATATCCTGTGTTCAAGAAGCTCAACGTTTGGCTCCACTGCCGTTACGGCGTTGGATTCTGCCAGGTGGTTCGAGGTAACGCCAAAGCCGCTTCCAAAATCCAATATTTTTTTATCTTTGAATTCAAGATTATGCCAAACCAATCTGTAAAACAACCGTCCCCATGGCGTCTTTATATAATCTAAATACCCGTTGACATTCATTGCTATCCTCCTTGTCAAATCCCGCCGGCACTGTTATTTTACAGTAAACGCGGCTGTAATTCAATTATATTTTGCTTAGTCCTTATCTTATTTTTCTTGTGCCCTAATGGGAACTTTGGTATAATTTTTTCATATGAGAACGTGTCAGGGAGGAAACGATATGAAAACGACCGTCAGGCTTACGCATTCCTCCGTCCTGTTCAAGGACGGAAAGCCCTTTGTGTCCGTGCTTTTTGAGGACGGCGAAAAAAGCGCGGAGGGGAGGATACCCGAATGCGTAATCAGCATAAACATGGGCTTTTCCGAGGCGGAGGCGGCGGAATTTGAGGAGTATATGCGGGAAAACAAGACCGAAATAATCGAGGCGGCAAAGAAAATAACGGGAATAATGCACTGGCTGTCTTAAAGCTGCCGCGGCAATGCAGGCGGCGCTGAAATAAGACGACGGGCGGGAGATAAAATGTCAATCAGAGAAAAATACATAGGCGACAGCCGATTTTACAAAAAAACCTTGGGCGTTGCGGTTCCGATCATGATTCAGAACGGTATCACGAATTTCGTCGGACTTTTGGACAATATTATGGTCGGCCGCGTCGGGACGGAGCAGATGTCGGGAATCGCGATCGTGAATCAGCTCCTGATGGTGTTTAATCTTGCGATATTCGGGGCGATTTCGGGCGCGGGGATTTTTACCGCGCAGTACTACGGAGCGGGGGACAATAAGGGCGTGCGCAATACCTTTCGCTTCAAAATGTATATCTGTATCGGGCTTACGGCGGTCGGTATTTTACTGCTGTCGTTTTTCGGGGAAAATCTTATCCGTATGTACCTGCACGGAGAGGACAACGGTCTGTCCGTTGACGCAGCGCTTTTTTACGGAAAAAAATATCTCAGGATAATGCTGATCGGGCTGATCCCCTTCGCCGTGGAGCAGTCTTACAGCGGAACCCTGCGCGAATGCGGCGAAACCACGGTGTCGATGAGAGCGGGAATCGCGGCTGTTGCCGTGAATCTCGGGCTGAATTATCTGCTCATTTTCGGAAAGCTCGGCTTTCCGAGGCTCGGGGTGGAGGGAGCCGCTATCGCGACGGTCATATCAAGATATGTTCAGGCGGCGATAGTGATAATATGGACGCATACCCATAAAGAAAGAATGCCGTTCATAGAGGGAGCGTACATAAAGCCCGCGGTTCCCGGGACGCTTACGGGGCAGATAATCACGCGCGGAGCGCCTCTCATGGTCAACGAGGTAATGTGGGCGGCGGGAATCGCCGTTCTTAACCAGTGCTATTCGATGCGCGGACTGGACGCGGTCGCGGCGATCAACATATCGTCCACGATAACCAACCTTTTCAACGTGGTGTTTATCGCCTTCGGCGACGCTATCGCGATAGTTGTGGGACAGCTTCTCGGCGCCGAAAGATACGAGGAGGCGAAGGACACGGACAGAAAGCTGATTGCCTTCTCCGTCGCGCTCTGCATTGTCATAGGCGCGCTTTTGGCAGTGTCCGCGCCGCTGTTTCCGAGGCTTTACAAGACGACGGACGGCGTAAGGCTTTTGGCGGGGCGGGTTATGCGAATATCGGCGGCGTTTATGCCTGCCTACGCGTTTATGCACGCCGCGTATTTTACGCTGCGCTCAGGCGGCAAAACGATAGTCACGTTTCTTTTTGACAGCGTGTTTTTATGGGTGGTTTCCGTTCCCGCCGCCTTTGTCATAAGCAGATATACGGGAATGCCGATGCTGCTTTTGTACCTGTGCATACAGGCGCTTGACCTGATAAAATGCGCGGTTGGCTTCGCGCTTGTAAAAAAGGGCGTATGGATCAACAAAATAGTAAAAAACTGACGGCGGAGGTATAAAAATGTTTCGGAATTGCAGTCTGGAGGATATATCCGACGGCAGACTGTACGGTGTGAACGATATGGCAAGGCTTGGCTGTGACGGCTGCAAGGGGTGCTTTGTGTGCTGTACGGGAATGGGAAGCTCCATAGTCCTCGACCCGCTTGACGTGTTCAGAATAAGGCTTAACGGCGGCGAGAGCATAGAGAGCCTGCTTCGGGACAAGCTTGAGCTTAATATTGTTGATGGCGTGATCCTGCCGAATATCAGAATGAGCGGGGAGCGCGGCTGCTGTCCGTATCTTGACGAGGAGGGGAGATGCTCGATTCACGAGTACAGACCGGGAATGTGCAGGCTTTTTCCGCTCGGAAGGTATTATGAAAACGGGGATTACCGTTATTTTATGCAAAAGGAACAGTGCCGCAGGACGAACCGCACCAAGGTCAAAATAAGCAAATGGCTGGACATACCCGACTATCCCGCCTACCGCGAATATGTTCTCAAATGGCATTCCCTGCTGCTTTCTTTGTCCGAAAGGCTGAAAGCAATGCAGGATTCGGACGTAAGGCAGCTTGAGCTTATGCTTGTAAATATGTTTTACATAAAGGTCGCGGCGGCGGACGAAAAGGAATTTATGAAGGAATTTGACGAAAAAACGGTTATGCTCGGAAAGCTTCTCGCGCAGCTTTGAATATGCGCGCGCCGTCAAAAGCCGCGCCCCAACCTGCGCCGCGCTCCAAAAAATTATTTACACGCCTGAGGTTTTAGTGTATACTGTCATAGTGTGTTTCAGAAGCATTTTTTGAGGCGCATGACCAATGAAATAAGCAGCAGACAGGAGGAAAACGCATGGTTAGAGCAATAGTTGGTGCCAACTGGGGCGATGAGGGCAAGGGCAAGATCACGGATATGCTGGCAGAGAAATCGGACATAATCGTAAGGTTTCAGGGAGGAAGCAACGCCGGACATACCATTATCAACGATTACGGCAAATTTGCGCTGCATCTGCTTCCGTCGGGCGTGTTTTACAGCCACACAACAAGCATAATCGGCAACGGCGTTGCGCTTAATATTCCTTATCTTTTAAACGAGATTAAGGGGCTTGAGGAGCGCGGGGTCCCCACGCCAAAGATCTTGGTGTCCGACAGGGCGCAGATACTTATGCCGTACCATGTGGATTTTGACGCTTTTGAGGAGGAACGCTTGGGTGGAAAGGCGTTCGGCTCCACAAAATCCGGCATAGCTCCTTTTTATTCCGATAAATACGCCAAAATAGGCTTTCAGGTCAGCGAGCTTTTCGACGAAGCCCTTTTAAGGGAAAAGGTTGAGAGAGTGGTCGAGTACAAGAACATTCTGCTCGAGCATTTGTACCATAAGCCCGTTATGAAGCCCGACGATATATTTAATCTGCTTTTATCATACAGGGATATGATAGAGCCTTATGCAGCCGACGTATCGCTTTTTCTCCACAACGCGATAAAGGACGGCAAAACAATTCTGCTTGAGGGACAGCTCGGCTCGCTCAAGGACCCCGACCACGGAATTTACCCGATGGTTACATCGTCCTCCACGCTCGCGGCATACGGCGCAATCGGCGCGGGAATACCCGCGAGGGAGATAAAGGACGTTGTGACCGTCGTCAAGGCATATTCCTCGGCGGTCGGAGCGGGAGCCTTTGTAAGCGAGATTTTCGGAGCCGAGGCGGACGAGATGAGAAAACGCGGAGGCGACGGCGGAGAATTCGGCGCGACAACGGGACGTCCCAGAAGAATGGGCTGGTTCGACGCGGTTGCGACGCGATACGGTTGCCGTATGCAGGGAGCGACCGAGGTCGCCCTTACCGTGGTGGATGCGCTCGGCTATCTCGACGAAATTCCTATGTGCGTCGGCTATGAGATAGACGGCGAGGTAACAAAGGACTTCCCCGTTACCTACAAGCTCGAGAGGGCAAAGCCCGTTCTCAAGACCTTTAAGGGCTGGAAATGCGATATAGGCGGAATACGAAATTACGACGAACTTCCCAAGGAATGCCGCGATTACATCGAAGCCATCGAAGCCGAAATCGGCGTTCCGATAACGATGATTTCCAACGGACCCAAAAGACATGACATAATCATACGAAAATAATCCTTCCGCATAAAAAGACAGCCGCCGTCGGACTTCTCCGCCGTCGGCTGTTTTATTTATGCGTTCGGAAGCCTGTTTTCGGGCTTCTTTTTTCTTTTTATAAGCCGAGCCTATCAGTCGAACGCCGGATTGAAGGCATATACGTTGTTGCAGTCCAGCTTATCCTGCGTGATGTTGAGAGCTTCACCGAAGCGCTGGAAATGCACGACCTCTCTTGCGCGCAGGAAGCGTAACGGCGCTACGACGTCGGGGTCGTCGAGCAGGCGGAGAAGGTTGTCGTAAACTACCCTTGCCTTTTGCTCTGCTGCGACTGTGCAAAAACAACAGGTTTCAAAAACTAAGAATTTATGCTGGTTTTTTGATACCTACGTTATCGTAAGAACCACACATCAGAAATTCCAGTGAATTTCAATAGGAACATCCCTAGTTTTTGCTATTTTCTTGCCCACAGAAATATAGTCAATAAGGATTTCAACCATCTCTCTGCTGAGATGTTCGGGGTTGGTGTACTTCTCAATCAGCTCACGGCGGTTGTCGCCGACTTCTATCTTGACTTCAATTTCCTCGAGCTGTTTACGCCTGTCTGAAATGAGTTTCTCAAGACGGTCACGATCAGCAATAAAGTCTTTTGACATCTCTGCATAATCACCGGTGTTGATAATTTCCTTGATCTTATCCATATACAAATCTCGAATTCCTTTTGACAGCTCCGCAATACGCTTTTCATAGGCGGCAATGTTGGCAAGAATCGCATCTTTTTGCGACTGCAGATTACTGCAAAATTCAATGTTCCGTTCCAGAGCGTCCTTGTCAAGATACTCTTCGGACAGCCGATTCAACTCGTCGATCACCATCTGCTCTAATTTGTCAACCGAGATAAAGGAACCGATACAGGAATCCTTTGCCACATGACGGTTAGAGCATTGCAGATAATGCTTGCCACGATTTTTGGAAGAGCGCATCACATATCCGCAGTTGGAACAACGTGCTTTCCTTGCAAACAGACCAATGGTGCCCGCATCAAAGGGCTTTGCTCTTTCACTAATCATCTTCTGCACTCTGTCCCACAAGGGACGGTCGATGATAGGTTCGTGCGTGCTTTCTACAATGTACCATTGGCTTTTGGGTCGGGGTTTGTTCTGCTTGGTTTTGTAGGAAATACTGCCGTACTTGCCCTGTACCATATTGCCGATGTAGATCTCGTTTGTCAGCATATCGGAAATCGCAAAATATTTCCAAAGCGTGCTATTCTTGGCAGTGGGCTGTTTGTAGCGCAGGCCTTTCAGGCGTTTATATTCGGTTGGATTTGGGAGACCCCTGGCATTGAGCATACGGGCGATTGCGGTTTTTCCGTAACCCTGTGAAAAGAGAGTGAACACCTCACGGACAACCGCGGCGGCTTCCTCATCAATAAGCAAATGTCCCTTTAGATTGGGATCCTTTTTGTACCCGTAAAGGGCAAAAGCGCCGATATGAAATCCGTTTTGCCGTCGGCTGGTGAGAACACTGCGTATGTTATCCGACATATCCTCCAAGTACCACTCATTGACAAGCCCATTGATCTGACGGGATTTTTTATTTCCTTTGTTAGCAGTGTCGGCATTGTCAACGATGCTGATAAAGCGGATGCCCCATATGGGGAACAAGCCATGGATGTACTTTTCCACCAGCTCCAATTCACGGGTAAAACGGGACTGTGTCTTGCAGAGGATAATATCAAATTTACGTTCCTCAGCATCCTTCAAAAGGCAGTTGAATTCCGGTCGGCCTCTGTCTGCGCCGGCATAGTTGTCGTCACTATATATGTTATATAGTTCCCACCCCTGTTCCATGGCATACTGCATCAGCATCGACTTTTGGTTCTGTATGCTGTTGCTATCGTCGATGTCGGACTGCTTGTTTCTGTCTTCTTCGGATAAGCGGCAATAAATAGCTACTTTCAAATGTACATCTCCTTTTGAGATAGAACAAGCTGTTTTCGTAGTCCTTATAGCATAGTTCGGATCTATAGTCGTGTTTTTTCGCAAAAGTTCACACTCTTGCTTTTCTCCAAAGTATTGATAAGCAGGGTCCACATTTTCGTGAACTGCTCCTTGGTCGTAGTGTTTTCGCCGCTTTTGAAAACACTTTTCACGGTCGTACACATTTTGTTTTCTTGCATAATCTATCCATTTCCAATTATTACTACACTATATGAACAGCGGCAAGTCCGCTATTCCGAGAGTGCGTATTCGAATGATGAAAAGGAAGGTCACATTTGGCAAGTAAAAAACTTTGGTCAGAGTATTTTTGCTGTTTCTATTCAAAAAGTGGGTGCTTTATCGGAAGCAATGACAATGATGGGATTATCGTTTTCCGATGTTAAATCCGCTTCCCATTTAGGTTTCATGATAGTCAATATATAGTTGAAAGGTGATTCAATGGTTGGTTTAATAGGGAATATATATGCTAAAAACGTGAATTCAGAGTAAAAAATCGAAATTTACATATGATTTCCCCTTTTTGAGACTTTTCTATCAAAAGTCTTAGAAGATGATTTTACACTCCGAAATGATTTTGCGATGATTTTTTGTTTTCCTTATATCTCGTATTTATTGCTTTTATATAATAAGAAAAATGATAGCCGTTTTCGATATGATAAGAGGTAATTTCCCCTATTCCGAAATGAGTGAGCAAAGGAATTCATTCCGAAAAGAAGGGCATTTAATCATACCGAAAGGTTGTTCCCGATGTCATTCGAAAATAATGCGGATAAATCCGCAAATAAATCAAAGATAAATCTACAAAGCTTTTTGAAATGACGGTCATTTCCGTCATTCTTAAATGATGATGATTCTCATTTTGAAAGGAGAGGAGATTTATCATTTGTAAGCGTTCTTAATTCAGAAGCTCCCGTTAGGATTACAACAGCACCGACGCGTTTTTAGTTCGCTTTTAAACGTAAAGCGAGTCTGTTATTGACATAGCAGCACACTTACAACTGTCGTAAGGTGTAAAACTCAGTAAGCATAGCTATCTCCGATTTGCTCAAACAATGGATAACGGTGCGAATCCTGAGATTTATGTTTCAAACTTGAAAAACTCAATTTATTTTTGGAAAACGCCGAAAAAATATTGAACAATACAGCGTATTGTAGTATAATAAAAACAGTTTATATCAATGCCATTCGGCATTGCGCTGTTTTTATTGACGGCTAAAAGCTGATGCTTTGCATCAACGCGGATTGCGCCGCACACAAACACTGTGGTGTTTGCTTTTATGGTATAATAACTGTATATAATCATCTCGGAGGTTTCCTATGGTCATCAGTTACAATAAATTATGGAAATTACTTATTGATAGAGGACTTAAGAAGACCGAGCTTGTCAAGTTGTCGGGCATCACTTCTAACGCTATGGCAAAGATGGGCAGAAACGAATCTGTTCAGGTGAACATCTTGGGCAAGGTTTGCGCTACCCTTGGTTGCAATGTGGACGAGATTATGGAGTTTGTTCTAGACGAAGAAAAGGAAGACAAATAAGATGGCACTTGGAAATAAATTGGGCATCACCAGATCCCCGGAACTTGCAGAGGCAGAGGAGCGCATAAGTAAAAAGAAGGTTGTGGAACTCTTTGAAAACGGCATGCCGGACAGATTGAAGACCGGCACGTTTGCGTCACTGAAAACCATTCATAAACATCGTCGCGAGGTTTATATGAAAAGCATCGACCTCAACTACTACGAGGGGTATGCCACCTTCAAGACGGGAGATTTAAGATAACGAAACGAGGTTCAGATATGTCAGACAAAATGAAATGGCAATATGATCTGGAAGAATATATCAAGCAAGGTGAACCCGGAAGGGTGGAAAAGAGCGAGGCGTGGCAGACCGCCATCGGCTTGCAGGCGGTTGACAGGCTGAAAACCTCTGAATATTTGTTGGATACTGCCAAGGAGCATATCGAGGGCAAGATCAGTATTGACGAGGCGCAGAAACGAATTCAAAGCTATTACGAGCAGCGCACAGAGCGTACCGAAATGGAGGACACTACCAAGGAGGCAGATATCGTCTCGGCAAGAATTGCAAAGTTGTTAGGCGAAAATGCTTTTCAATTCTCTCCTGCTGAGTGGATTACAATTCATCGCCGCTTGTTTGAGGGTGTGTTCAGTCATGCCGGACAAATCCGTCAGTACAACATCACAAAAAAAGAATGGGTATTGAACGGAGAAACAGTCATCTATGCGGATTGGAACAGCATCCGTGACACTTTGGACTACGATTTTGCTACCGAAAAGCAGTTTTCCTATGAGGGACTGTCGGTGGAGGCATCGGTCAAACATTTGGCAAAGTTTACGTCCGACATTTGGCAGATCCATCCCTTTTGTGAGGGCAACACTAGAGCAACCGCCGTATTTATGATCAAGTATATGAAAACATTCGGCTTCCGCGTCAATAACGATGCGTTTGAGAAAAACTCTTGGTATTTCCGTAACGCCTTGGTTAGAGCGAACTATAACGATCTGCAAAAAGGTATTCATTCCACAACGAATTTTTTAGAAATGTTCTTCGGCAACCTCCTTTTAGGCACAAATCACGAGCTGAAAAACAGATATATGCATATTGATTATGTGGATGCTGACAATTTCCAAAGTCTCAATTCTAAAATTTCAAAGTCTCAATTTGATACTTTGAACTGTAGCTTGGAAGAATTAGCGCTCCTGGAGCTGATCAAGAAGAACCCATCCGTCAAGCAGCAGAAGTTGGCAGATGCCACCGGCAAATCTCTCAGCACTGTAAAAAGACTTATGAAATCTCTGCAGGTTAAAAAATATATCCGTCGCGAAAGCGGAAAACGCTACGGCAAATGGGAAGTTTTGGTTTGAGATAAAAGTTAGAACAAAAAGTCTTTTTGTCAGAGAAAATATAAAGTAAAAAGAGGGTTGAATGTTATGAATAGTATAAAATTAAAAGCACTTGGTGAGCTATCGCAATATTCGTTTTATATCCCTGCATATCAGCGAGGATATCGTTGGACAGAGCAAGAAGTAAAGGATTTATTAAATGATATTAGTGAATTCGTTCCAAAAGAGATAAGCGACACAGAAGAAAAAACGTGGTATTGCCTTCAACCTGTTGTTGTAAAATCTCGGGCAGAAGATGAATACGAGGTTATTGATGGTCAGCAAAGGCTTACTACTGTTTATCTGATATTATATTATCTTAATCAAGATTTTATTGAGAAGAGACGAGACAAGTTATTTTCTATAGATTATCAGACACGGAGTGATTCTAAATCATTTTTGCAAAATCCCGGCGAGGAGAATGATAGTTGCATTGATTTTTACTATATGCATGAAGCATATAAAACCATAGATAGCTGGTTCAGCTTACGAGAAGAAGCTCCTTCTTTTGATAAAAACGATTATAGATCAAAACTGAAATTTCATACCAAAGTAATTTGGTATGAAACCACAGAAGATAATGCGATAACGGTATTTACAAGACTTAATATTGGTAAAATTAGTCTTACAAACGCAGAACTAATCAAAGCATTATTTTTAAACAGTTCGAATTTTAAATCGGGTAATGCTGATCGTATGAGATTGCGCCAAATTGAAATTGCTAACGAATGGGATAATATCGAAACATCATTACAAAACAATAAACTGTGGTATTTCTTAAGTGATGAGAAGAAAGAAGATAACCGCATAGAGTACATATTCAATCTGATGAACGACTCTACTGATACCGACCCATACTCAACATTTAGATTTTTCTATGCAAAAATGTTTGGAAAAACTGAAGATGATATGAATAAGTATTGGGAAATGGTTCAGGCATATTGGCAACGATTCAACGAATGGTTTAGTGAGCGTGAACTGTATCATAAGATAGGTTTTATTCTTACCGTAAAAATTGCAAAAGTAAAGGAACTTTATGATAGTTCCTCGACTTTGAGAAAGAGTGATTTTACCTCTCGCATTGACGGAATGATTAAACACCATTTTAGAAACCAAAATTTGTTTGATTTGGATTGCGAGAATAAAAACACAAGGAATGTTCTTTTGCTATATAATATTTTGACCATGTTGCAAAACGAGCATGATTCTTCCTACTTTCCTTTTGATGATTTTAAACTCAAAAAATGGAATATTGAACATATAGCGTCACGAAAAGATTCTACTTCTATTCCCACAGCCAACAGAAAAGACTGGTTATTGGATGTTAAATGCTACATAGATAAAGATCAAGAGGAAGCAACCGGGTTGTTTGCTCGAATTGACGATATGCTCGATCAGGAAACATACACTAACGAAGATGAATTTACGCCTTTATTTGATGCAGTAACTGTCCACTTTAATAAATATATGAGCGAGACAGAAGATGTGGATAGTATATCAAATTTGGCTCTTTTAGACGAAAAGACTAATAAAGGCTATAAAAACGCCGTGTTTCCGCTAAAACGTAAATGCATAATTGAGTTAGATAAAACAGGCGGTTTTGTTCCTATATGCACAAAGAATGTTTTTCTTAAATATTTTAGCGATTATCCTCCTAAAATTTCTTTTTGGACACAAGATGATCGTGAAAAATATGAACAAGACCTAGTGCGTGTATTAACCAATTATTTGGAGGTGACTAAATAATGAACAAGGATATATATTCCTTTTATGAATTAGTGCAATCTTATAATGTAAAAGTTCCAATTATTCAAAGAGACTATGCTCAGGGAAGAAAAATAAATATTACTATCTGTGAAAACTTTTTGAAAGCACTGAAGAATAGTGTTGTTTACGACAAAACTATCAACTTGGATTTTATTTATGGTAATATTGAAGGTGAGGTATTTCTTCCACTTGATGGACAGCAACGTTTAACCACATTATTCTTACTCCATTGGTATGCCTTTATGAAGGAAAACAACACAGATGATTCCATTCGTGTAAACCTCAAAAAGTTTTCTTACGAAACGAGATTATCTTCACGCCGTTTTTGTGAAGCACTGTTGGACAATAAAGTTACTGTGTCTTCTTCGGAAACAATTAGCGAGCAGATTCTAGATTCAAAGTGGTTTTTCATTTCTTGGAAGCACGACTCTACTATAAGAGCCATGTTAATAACAATCGACACAATTCACTCTATCTTTAAAGACGTGAATGATATATGGGAATCATTAGTCAATAGAAAAAATATAGTTTTTCACCTGCTGATACTTGAGAATTTTGGTCTTTCTGATGATTTATATATCAAAATGAATGCAAGAGGTAGATTGCTGACACCATTTGAAAACCTTAAAGCTGAAATACAAGATAAATCATCTAAAAACAGATGGGAATCGGCAAAAAACGAAATCGACAAGTTCTCTTACAAAATTGATGGGCGTTGGACGCACTTTTTATGGCATAACTTTAAGAAAAATAATTCTATAGATGATTCACATATGAACTTCATAACAACTATTGTTATGGCAAAATTGTCTACAGGTCAAATATTAAAAGGTGCTGAACGTATTGAACTCATCAGAAAACTAAACGAAGACAATTCGTATAGAGAACTGATAAAATACATTGATGAGGATACTTTTAATTACATCTTTGATTCATATGAATTGTATTGTGATTTGTTTGATTCCAATTCATTCCCTCGCTTAGCCATTGCTATGTGGAGACACGAGCCGGAAAAGAATCTTCTTTATCAAATTTTCCTCGGCTCAAACACTTCATATACTCATAAAGTTTTATTTTTCGCACAGACGGAGTACTTGCGCAGGAATAGCACCATAGATCAAATCAAATACGAAGAATGGATGCGTGTGGTTCGTAACATTGTTTCTCGAGCGGATCTTACTGCAGACGGAAAGAGAAACGATATTGTCAGAAGTCCCGACACTTTCTACGGTGCAATTAATTTGGTAAGTGAATTGGCAACCGGCAGTAGCAATATCTATGCCTATTTGAGTGCAACTCCTATATCTTCTTCCTTTGCACGAGAACAGGTCAAAGAAGAAATAATCAAATCCAAAATTATAACAAGAAATTCGGACACCAAAGAACTTATACACAAAACCGAGGATAACGAACTTTTGAGAGGTCGAATTACTTTTGCATTAGAATGTGCCAATTATAAAAACGATATAGACGAAATTGATTTTGATCTTTTATCAAAAATTCAAGTTGTTTTCGAGACTTACTTTAATAAAGAATTAGATTGGTCAAATTTGGAATTTGATAAGCTTAGACGAGCTTTACTTACTATTGAGGTGGACGGAAGTTATCGTTATTATAACTACTGGTGGTCTTACTGGTATGCAGGGGATGCCGAAAAGAGAAAGTTGTTTCCGTTATACAGAGAAATTGAGTATTTTATTGGCTTGGCAGAGTACAATCCATATTTCAAGAAATTAGTGATACTATTAATCACTCAAAATTATGATCAAATCATTTCAAATTTTGAAAAGCCAAAAAATATGGAGAATTGGCAATATAGACTTATCAAAGAAGAAGGTCTGCTGTTTAATTGTAATGTCAAATATATTGCAATACCTCAAGATAGATCATATTGTTATTTATTGAAGAGCAAACGTCCATCAGATACCGAAGGATGCAAAAAGATAAACTAACATAAGATTGTTGCTCTGTTGATTCCTTTTGTATTGCTACTCCGATTTGGATAACACACCAATGATAGGTCTGCAGATGTTACAACAGAGAAGCGCCGAAGATTTAACTGTTCTTTATGAAGAACTGCGCCGTTTGGGGATTGCACAAAATGAATCACTCACAGAGTTTAACCGGCAGTTAAATAGGTATATCGATTCGTTTAACCATATCAGCATGATTATAAAAGACAGTAACGGGCTCTATCGGGCAAAAATTGTACAGATTCGTGACACTTCACCTGCATACCGATGCTATAAGTTGGACGGTCTTTTACAGCTGAACGAGGCGCTGATTCCAGGAGAAAGCCATTGGATTTTTTACAGAGCTGGGATGTATGAAGACCTTGAAGTTGGTGATACAATACAATTTGCTGTTGATTCTACGGAGTTGCGCAACTTTTATGATTTAAAAAATGCACGCAATATTTATCCCGAATATATGAAAAAACTTTCATAACAAGACAAAAGCTGATCGACTTTTGTGCCAGCTTTTGTTTGATATTAAATTTCTTCGAAAACAGCTTGTTCTATCGTGAATTTTATAAAGTTTAGTGTGATTTTGGGTTATGTTGTTCTTATATGATTGCAGATATGCCATTTTTGCGAAAACTTTCAAAGTGTCAAAACCCTGGTAATATCAAAGACTTTCAGCTCCTCGGATTTTTGGTTGTTCTTATACAGTCGCCCCATCTGCCGCGAGATCCTCCATAAGGTCGCAGATGGGGTCGCCCTTTACCTGGAACTCACAGGCGTTGAAGGGGATTCCGCCCGCCGCCTGCGGCCAGACGCCGAGCGTATGGTCGGTGTAGTACGGCGCAAAGCCCGATTTCTCAATCTGCTCGGGCGTAAGGTTGCGTGTGAGCTGGTGAACCATGGCGCCGATGATTTCAAAATGAGCGAGTTCATATGCTCATTGATGTTGAATATAATATGCCGATTAAAATCTAAGCGTCGCGTTAAGCTCAAACGGGGGGCTGTACCAACCGCGTGCCATATTAGAATATCCCGTTATTTTATCTGCTTCAGCCTCGGAGAACCGCAACCGCACCTGACGTTCGCGGGAACATTCAAGACGCTCAAATACGGCTTTGAGGTATTTATTTTTGGCAGCGGGCGACACATTGGGATTATTGAGCGCGTCAAGCGCATCGGTGAGCTTCGCTTTTTTCTCTTGATAATCAATCGGGTCGGGAACAGCTTCATAGGCTTTCTGCAAAGCCTGTCTTAAATCTTCCTTTTCCTTAATGAGCTTTTGGTTAAGCTTTTCAAAAACCGCTTTAGGCATTTCGCCGCTTGAGCGCAATTCCCATTGGTCAAGTTCCTTTTGCTCCAGCTTTTTCATTTTGCGCTCAAGATTTGCAATAAGCTGACGGTGGACAGCCGCCGCGTCTTTTTCGGCGTTCTGTATACTGATTTCAAATTCCGCGACGCAGGATTTTATAATTTGGCATACGCGCTCAAGCAGTTCGGAGTACAATAGCGAGCCTGAATTGCAATGCGTTTGTCCCTCGCAGACAAAGCGCGGCGCGGATTTCTCGCTTCCGTCCGGGCGAAGAAAGTATTTAAGCGATATGCTTCTGCCGCAGCGGCAAAAGAGCAGTCCCGCGAAAGGGTTTTTAACGGTAAAATTTGTTTTCACGCGAGCATTTCGTCCTTTTTTGTTTTTCGCCGCCGTAAATAAATCCTCGGCTATAATCGCCTCGTGCTTGCCCTCGTATATAAGGTATTCGGCGGCTTTGGGGCGCGTCCTTATGACCTCCTGATTTTCAACGGCGGTAACGGTTTTGCGGCAGTTCCATTTGACTTTGCCTATGTAGTGAACATTATCGAGCATATCCTTAAGCGCGGGCGCCGACCAGTAATCGCCTTTGGGCGGAGGGATTTTCATATCGTCAAGATAATTGCATATGCGCTTGTAGCCGTAATCCCTGTTTACGTATAAATCGAATATGGTCCTTACGACGGCGGCTTGCTCCTCGTTGATTTTGAGCGTGGGACATTTGCGCTTTCCGTCGTTCACGAATATTTTGTCGTAGCCGTAGGGCGGTATGCTCCCGACGAAATTCCCATCCTGTACGGAAGCGAGCCGTCCGCGCGCCTGAATTTTTTTAAAATATTCGAGATACTCATTGCCGCGCTTAAGCTCCCTCTCGAATGCGTCGCGGTCATATTCGTCCTGCAAATCATAGGTTTTCTGCGGCGTGATAACCTGTGTGCCGGTGTAGCGCAGCAGCTTTATGAGCCGTCCCGCGTCCTCAAGGTCGCCGCGGCTAAGTCTCTGTACCTCGACGACGAGCACGGCTTTTATCCGCGGGGATTCCACAGCCCGGAGGAGCCTTAGCATTTCGGGACGTCCGTCAATGGTTTCCGAGGAGGCAATTTCCCTATAAACATTTTCCGTCAAGACTATGCCTCCGAGATTGCGCTCGGCGTAGTCGTTCAGAATCTTTTCGTGCTTTTCAAGGACCTCCTCAACCGACAAATCGGGATCGTCCGAGCGGGATTTCCTCAGATATTCAAGGACTTCGGTGTTTTTAAAACGGTCGGGAATATATCTCATACAATCCTCTTGGTAAAAAATTTCTGATATTATAAAGTAGTACCGTATTGCAAGAGTAATGCCAAAATGCAAAAAGTCAGAAGAATAATCTTCGGTATCTATGAAATCAAAGAGATTGCCTGTATTTGAATCAATAAAAGGCGAATACGGACAAACAGGAAATTCATAAGTAAAAGTGGGTGAAACAAATGATTAGAGGCGGTCGGGAAGCGGGACGATTTAACTGACTTAACAAGCATTGGAGAGCGGAGATGTCGGAGAAGACAATGATCCTAAAATTTGATAATTGCACGGTAACGATTCGTCGTCCCGACCTTTCTCCCGAGGAATACGAGAGGAGATTTGAAAATTTCAAAAAAGCCACGGCGGATTTTCTGCGCGAAGTCGAAAGAGAAAAGCAAGAAAAACAGGGAGCAACAAGGCTTATGTAGCTTGGCTGCGCTTTCCTTTAAAATCATCCTTCCCTCAGCTGTGCTGTGTGCAGTCATAAAACCATTGAATAATCAACAAATCTGTGGGATAATATAAGCAAGTATTTTCAGGAGGGAAACAAAATGCCGTTTATTCAGTCAAAGGTAAGCGTCGCAATGACGCGGGAACAAAAGGAATCGCTCAAGGCGAAGCTCGGGCAGGCGATAAGCATTATTCCGGGCAAGTCCGAGAGGTGGCTTATGGTCGGGCTTGAGGACAGTTGCGATTTATATTTTCAGGGGAGCAACGCCGAGCCTGCTGCCTTTATCGAGGTTAAGGTATTCGGGAGCTTTTCGGACGAAACCGCGGAGCGAATGACTGCCGAGCTGTGCCGCATATACGGCGGGGAGCTTGGGATTTCGCCGTCGCGGATATATATAAAATACGAAGAGGTCGAAAGATGGGGCTGGAACGGCTCGAATCTGTGAGTGAATGAGAAAAGCTTCGCGTTTGGCGGAGCTTTTTACATATTAAAATAAAAATTTATCGTAAATCAATAAAAAATTATTGACAAGCTGCATAAGGCGTGTTATGCTTCTCCCATAATCAACGACAGCGCGGGAGGCGCGGCGCGTCCCTGCGGAAAGAGAGGTATCGGTTATGGGAGAGGATTTTTTTAGGAAAAAAATTACGGCGCAGTATCCGTTTTTTGCGTCGGCGTGCATAGTATACGCGATATTTTTTATAGTGTGCCTGTATAAAAACGGCTCGGGGATCACCTTCCCCGTTTGGGCGGCGGGCACCTGCTTTTTTGCCGTGCTTATGATGAAAAAGGCGGATATGGACGTCAGAAAGGGCAGTATCTTTTATATTGCGGCAATCTGTCTGCTCGGCGTTTCGACCTGTCTTACGGGCGACAGGAGAATAATCTGCATGAACAAATGGCTTATATTCTTTTTGATGATTATGCTTCTTCTGATTAATTTTTACGACGTAAGCAAATGGAACCCCGCAAAGTTTATTGCAAATATGTTCTGCACGGTGTTCTTCAGTCTTGGCTGTATGCCGAGACCCTTTTCGGACAGGGTTATATACAGGCGCGATACGGCTTCGGAGGGAACGAAGGAGAAGAAGCACATTGCCAAATATATTTTTATCGGTCTCGGAATATGCGTGCCGATCGTGGCGGTAATACTTGTCCTGCTCGCCAACGCGGACGAGATTTTTGCCGAGCAGATCAGAAAAATAATAGAGGATATATCCTTTTGGGGAATAGTGGGCGACCTGACCAAAATCAGCATCATAGGCTTCAATATATTTATGGTCGCGTATATTTGGTTCTCGTGGCTCGGCAAAAGAGAATATTCCGAGGCTAAGGAGAGAAAGGGCGGCTGGGAGCCGATTATCGGCATAACCGTCACGGCGGCGCTTTCGCTTGTCTACATAATTTTCTGCTGGATTCAGGTAAGGTATCTCTTTGTGGGAGGCGTAAGCAAGGCTTCTCTCCCCGAGGGCGTTATTTACAGCACCTATGCGCGGACGGGCTTTTTCCAGCTCCTTTTTGTCAGCGTAATAAACATCGGGCTCGTGATGGTCGGAATTTACTGCTTCCGCGAAAATAAAGCGTTAAAGGGACTGCTCTGTCTCATCACCGCCTGCACCTATATTATGATTGCCTCAAGCGCTATGCGTATGCTTATGTATATACAGGGCAAATATCTGACCTTTTTGAGAATATTCGTGCTGTTTTCGCTTCTTGTAATCGCGCTGGTGCTCGCGGGCGTTATCGTCAATATTTTTAAAAAGGATTTTAAGCTGTTCAAATACAGCTTCGCGGTAATCACCGTGTGCTATGTGCTTTTCAGCTTTTCAAGACCCGATTACTGGATTGCCAAGGTCAATACCGACAATATGACCGTTGAGGGGCAGTATGAATTTTTCAAGGACACGCCCGTTTTTGACGACAGCATGTACCTTGCCAAAAATCTCGGAACCGACGCGGCTCCGATACTGCTTACAAGGGACTGCCTGCCCTATAAGGAGGCGCAGAGATACTATGACAGTATGGAAAAAACAGTCGAGAAGCTGAACGCGAGGAGGCTCAACCTTTCGTGGTACCTCGCGTGGTATTATATGGAATAGGCTGACGGGGGTGCGCTTATGAGTCAGGGAAAGCTTTCGAGGCTTCTTAAAATAATTATCATAATTATGGGAATCATAGGTCTTGCTTTTTACTGCTATATAGTGCCGCTGTGGGGCAGGGATATGGCTTCGGGGGAGCTTGGGAGCCGCTGTCTGCCGTACCTTATTTTCATATCCCTGACGGCGGGACCGATATACGCCGCACTGGTGCTTTTTTGGAGGATTTGCACAGATATTCAGCGCGACCGCTCCTTTACGAAAATTAACGCCTCAAGAATGAAAGCCATATCGGTGCTTGCCGTATCGGACGTGATATATCATTTTACGGGGAGCGTTGTTCTGACGGCGCTTAAGATGAATCACCCGGGAAGTATGCTGTTTACGCTCTTTATAGACGTGGTGGGAATTAGCGTGGCGATAGCCGCGGCGGTGCTGGCGCACCTTGTGACCAAGGCGGCGGAGCTTAAGGAAACTTCGGATTTGACGATATAGGGGCGTGATAAAATGATCGTTATCAATATAGATGTTATGCTCGCAAAGCGCAAGATGAGCGTTACCGAGCTGTCCGAGCGCGTGGGTATCACCATCGCCAATATGTCAGTGCTCAAAAACGGAAAAGCCAAGGCGATCAAGCTTGACACGCTTGACAAAATATGCAGCGCGCTGGACTGCCAGCCGGGCGAGGTGCTGGAGTGGCGCGAGGGCTGAAAATTATGCATTATTTTACAGGGTAAGCACAATGGAATATTCAGTGGTAATAATCGCCGCCCTGCTTGCGGGAATAGGCACGGGACTTGCGGGACTTTCCGCGGCAACGGTAATGGTTCCGCTGCTTATCGTGCTTTGTCCCACGTTTCAAGGGGAACACGGCGCATATATGGCAACGGCTGTCGCGCTTGCGAGCGATATACTCGGTTCTGCCGTAACCGCCGCCGTATATGCCAAAAATAAAAATATAGATATTCGCCGCAGTTGGATCTTGCTCGTCTGCATCGTCGCAATGTGTACAGTCGGTTCGGCGCTCGCCTTCTTCGTGCACCAACAGGTTCTCGGCGGTTTTTCGCTGTTTCTCTGCGTGGCAATCGGTATTCGGTTTTTGGTTAAACCCGACTCGAAAAATAAAACCGAAGGGGATCGGCTGCCGAAGCTGACGTGGAAGGAAATCGTAATTTCGCTGTTCTTCGGCTTGACTATCGGCTTTGGCACGGGCTTTTTCGGTTCGGGCGGCGGTATGATGATGCTTATCGTAATGACGGTTTTTTTACATTACGACAGGAATACAGCCGTCGGAACCTCTACGTTCATTATGACGTTTACCGCCTTGATCGCGGCGGTCAGCCATACGCTTATGGAGCCCGCGCTTGTGTTGGAGGAATGGCGGTACCTGTTGGCGGCGATTGCCGTTGCCACGGCGGCGTCGCTTGTAAGCGCGCAGTTCGCCAACAAAGTGAACTCGAAAACAGTCGGGTACGTTACGGGCGCGATACTTTTGATTTTGGGCGCCGTTATGATCGTTTTGCAATACGTTGTAATGTCCTGAAATTATTCTGAAAAATTTCCCAAATTTCCGTGAGGATTTTGCCCCGCCCGAGCGAATAATAAGTGTGAAGGGGATTCACATACAGTCGGAGGAACTTTTATGGATAATGGTGCAAGTAGCTACCGCCATTTTCTGGACGGAGACGACAGTGCTTTCTCCGAGATAATTGATTTGTACCGCGACAGCTTAATATTTTTCATTAACCGAACGGTCAACAACCTAAGCGCCGCCGAGGATTTGGCGGCGGATACGCTCGCGGAGCTGTTTGTCAGCCGAAGATATAATTTTTCGGTGAAGCTTAAGACGTATCTTTTCGCGATTGCGCACCACAAGACCGTGAGCTATATAAGGCATCAGTCGAGATACGGTATGCTTGCGCTTGAGGACGTGGAGGACAAAAGCGCGGAATATACGGATTTTGAGGAAAGACTGATACGCGACGAGCGAAGCGCGGCGGTTCACGAGGCGCTGGGGAAGCTTGACGAAGATTACAGACAGGCGCTTCATCTGATATATTTCGAGGAAATGAGCTATGAGGACGCCGCGAGGATAATGAAAAAAAGCCGCAAGCAAATTGACAATCTCGTATACAGGGGAAAGTCTGCGCTCAGGAGGATTCTGGAAAAAGAGGGCTTTGTCTATGAGGAATAAAAAAGAGTTTGAAGAATATGTGCGTGAACTGACTCAAAAAAAGCTCGAGAACGGGCAAAGGAGGCGCGCCAAAATCCATAAAATCTCCTTTGGCATAGGAGGCTGCGCGGCGGCGGCAATCTGCGCAGCCCTGCTTTTAAACGCGGGCGTTTGGGGCGGCGGCTATAAGTCCGGTTCGGATAAGGTTTTATCGGAAGAGACCGCGAACGGGGGAAACGGGCTTTTAACGGACAGCGACGTTAAGGGAGAGAATATGGCTCCGCCGCAGGAGGAGAACTATACCGACAAGGAGCCGTCTTACACCTGCGGACTGCCGAACGGCTCGGCGCAGGACGGCTTTGACAGCGATGACGGCGAGCTGCCGCAATACGTCGATGTTTACCGCGGAGGCAGCGGCTTTCGGCTTTGCCGTGACGAAAATATCAGGCGCCTTGTGAGGGAGCTGAACGGATTGGAGCTTGGCGGGCGCGTGGACAAAAGCGGCGGCGAGGGCTTTATTACGCTTGAATTTGTATATTCCGACAGAACAATAAGCTACGGATTTACAAAGGACAGCGTGTCTGTGGGTGATTTCGGCAGCTTCGCCGTTTCCGCGGAGGAGCTGTCGAAGCTTGACGGACTGCTTGACAGCCTTGCCGAAGCGGAAGAATGAGAGGAGGTCATATTATGAAAATATTAAAAAAAGCGGCGGCGCTTGCGCTCCTTACGGTATTGCCGCTCGGCGCGGCAGGGTGCGGCACAGCGGGGAGACAGCCCATCGAGCTTACGGAGCCGGCGGGCGCGGGAGAAGTACCGAGCGGTGAAACGCCGAAGCTTGACGGCGCGTTCGAGGAGGGGAGCGCGGACTTTGCCGTCAGCCTGCTGAAAAACAGCGCCGATACGGAAAAGAATTTTATGGTTTCTCCGCTCTCGGTTCAGCTTGCGCTCGCTATGACCGCAAACGGAGCGGACGGCGCGACGAAAAAGCAGATGGAGCAGGTGCTTTGCGGCGGAATGGACATTGACACGCTTAACCGCTGCTGCAAGCTTTATACGGACGGACTTGCCGATACGCAAAATACGCGCTTTTCGATAGCGGATTCGATATGGATCAGGGACGGCTTTGACGTCAGCGGCGATTTTTTGAAAACAAACAGCGCCTTTTACGACGCGTCGGTATATAAGGCGCCCTTCGACGAGCAGACCGTTAAGGACATCAATAAATGGGTTTACGACAAAACGCATAAGATGATCGACGGGGTGATTGAGGAAATCGACGAGGACGCGGTTATGTATCTTATAAACGCCGTAGCCTTTGACGCGGAGTGGCAGGAGATTTACGAGGAGTCGCAGATAAGGAAAAGTACCTTTACGGAGGAAAACGGAAAGCAGTATGAAAGGGACATGATGTTTTCCGAGGAAAATTACTACCTTGAAGACGATATGGCGACGGGCTTTATGAAAAACTATCTCGACGGCTACGCCTTTGTCGGGCTTCTTCCCAAGGAGGGCGTTACGGTTGACGAATATATCGCTTCGCTTGACGGCGGAAATTTTCTGAAAATGCTCCAAAATAAAAAAAATACGTCCGTGGACGCGGGACTTCCCAAATTCGAGTCGGAGTATTCGGCAGAGCTTTCGGAGGCGCTTTCGGAAATGGGAATGCCCGCCGCCTTTGACAGCTTGCAGGCGGACTTTTCAAAAATGAACGCGGCGATGCCGCTCTATGTGGGAGCGGTAGTGCATAAAACCTATATAAACGTTGACGAGCGCGGAACAAAGGCGGGCGCTGTAACCTCGGTTGAGATAAAATGTGAGGGCGCCCCCGAGACGCCGACCGAGCGCTACGAGGTATACCTTAACAGACCCTTCGTATACGCCGTCGTGGATTTGAATACCAATCTCCCGATATTTATCGGGGCAGTCAGAAGCCTTGAATAAGGCTTTGGGCGCGGTTTCGCGCAAGACGCATTTTGGGTATTGACATCGGGCGGCTTTTGTGCTTTAATATTTTGTAATAAAGCTAAACCGTTGATGCGGAGATAACGGTAATTGTGCACACACAGAGAGCCCGCGGCGCTGGGAAGCGGGTTGGACGCAGATTATCAAATGGACCGCTGAGGGCGCAGTCAAAGGCTATGCCGAGTATTCTGCGACGTTGGGACAGACGTTATATGTCGGAGATATGCTTGTATCTCGCTAAGCGCGCAGGATTTCCTGCGAATCAAGGTGGCACCGCGGCAATAATTCGTCCTTGACAGTATGTTACATACTGTCGGGGACTTTTTTTATTTAAAATTAAAAGAGGAATTATGCGTTTATGGAAACATACCGTGCAAGGCGTTTCGGGGAATGTTAAGGAGGCAGCAAAATGATTTATCCGACTCTTGATGAGGCAAAAAAAATACTTTCGGCGGGGGATTACAGGAGAATCCCCTTGAAAACGGAGCTTAACGCGGATATGATAACGCCGGTAATGGCGGTGCGCCGCCTCAAAAACGTGAGCAGGCACTGCTTTATGCTCGAGAGCGCCGAGGCGGACAAAAAGTGGGGACGCTATACCTTTCTCGGCTTTGAGCCGACGCTTGAGCTTAACTGCCAAAACGGGCTTCTCTGTATAAAAAGCGGGACGGATATTACCAAGGAGGTTAAACACCCGAAAACGGAGATACGCAGGATAATAGAGGAAAACAAAACCCCCGCGCTTGCGGGAATGCCGCCCTTTGCGGGAGGGCTTGTGGGATATTTTTCCTACGATTATATAAAATACAGCGAGCCGTCGCTCAAGCTGGACGCGGACGACGAGGAATCCTTCAAGGACGTTGACCTTATGCTTTTTGACAAGGTGATTGTTTTTGACAATTACAGGCAGAAAATTATACTTATAGTGAATGTGAGGACGGAGGATATAGACACGGCTTACCGAAGGGGCGTTATGGAGCTTGACCTTATGCGCGCGCTCATCACGGACGGGGAGCTTGCGGACAACGCGCCGCTTAAGCTTAAGAGCGATTTTCGGTATCTTTTCGACGAGGAGCGGTACTGCGCGATGGTCGAAAGGGGCAAGCGCTATATACATGAGGGCGACGTTTTCCAGCTCGTGCTTTCAAACCGCGCCGAGGCGGACATAGAGGGGAGCCTTTTGGACACTTACAGGGTCCTGCGCATGACCAATCCCTCGCCGTATATGTTTTATTTTTCAAGCGACGATATAGAGATTGCGGGAGCCTCTCCCGAAACTCTTGTAAAGCTTGAAAACGGCGAGCTTCACACCTATCCGCTTGCGGGAACAAGACCTAGGGGGCGTGACGATTCGGAAGATCTGCGTCTGGAAAAGGAGCTTCTTTCGGACGAAAAGGAGCTTGCGGAGCACAATATGCTTGTGGATCTGGGGCGCAACGATATAGGCAGGATAAGCAGAATCGGTACGGTCGAGGTCGAAAAATATATGAATATCGAGAGATATTCCCATGTAATGCACATAGGCTCCACCGTGAAGGGGATCATCAGAGAGGATAAGGACGCGCTCGACGCGGTGGATTCGATACTTCCCGCGGGGACGCTTTCGGGCGCGCCGAAGCTTCGGGCGTGCGAGCTTATCTGCGAGCTTGAAAACAATAAGCGCGGAATTTACGGAGGCGCAATCGGCTATATCGACTTTACGGGAAACCTTGACACCTGTATCGCAATAAGGCTCGCCTTTGCCAAAAACGGCAAGGTTTTCGTCCGTTCGGGTGCGGGCATTGTTGCGGACAGCGTGCCCGAAAACGAATACCGCGAATGCGCAAACAAGGCGGCGGCGGTTATGAACGCGCTGCGCGCCGCAGAGGGAGGGCTTGACCGATGATACTTCTGATAGATAATTACGACAGCTTTTCATATAATCTGTACCAGCTTATAGGGAGCGTGCGTGAGGATATAAAGGTAATCCGCAACGACGAGCTGACGGTACGGGAAATCGAGGCGCTGGAGCCCGATTATATATTCCTCTCGCCGGGACCGAAAAGACCCGAGGACGCGGGCGTGTGCATGGAGGCGGCAAAATATTTCGCGGGCAAGGTTCCGATAATGGGAGTGTGCCTCGGACATCAGGCGATAACGGCGGCGTTTGGCGGAGAGGTTTCCTACGCGAAGCGTCTTATGCACGGAAAAACCTCGCTTGCGAGGCTTGACGGCGAAAGCGTGATTTTTGCGGGAATGCCCGCAAGCATACGGGTTGCAAGGTATCATTCGCTGTCTGCGGTGCGCGGAAGTCTGCCCGAATGTCTGAGGATAACCGCGGAAAGCGACGACGGAGAAATAATGGCAATAGAGCATAGGGATTATCCCGTATACGGGCTCCAGTTCCACCCCGAGTCGGTGCTGACGCCCGACGGCGGCGCGATAATACGGAATTTTCTTAATATTAAAATATAAAAATAAAAGGAAAGGGTGAAAAAGATGATCAGAGAGGCAATAATCGCTTTGAACAACAAAAAGGATTTGGACTACGCGACCGCAGAGGCGGTAATGAACGAGATTATGGACGGCGAGGCGTCGGGCGTGCAGATGAGCTCGTACCTGACCGCGCTCGCGATGAAGGGCGAAACCATCGACGAGATTACCGCGTCCGCGTCGGCGATGAGGGAGCATTGCATAAAGCTTCTGCATAACAAGGAGGTGCTTGAAATTGTCGGGACGGGCGGCGACAAATCCAACTCCTTCAACATCTCCACAACCTCGGCAATCGTGACCGCGGCGGGCGGCGTTCCCGTGGCGAAGCACGGCAACAGAGCGGCATCGAGCAAGAGCGGCGCGGCGGACGTTTTGGAGGCGCTCGGGGTAAACATTGTGCTTTCTCCCGAAAAAAGCACCGAGCTTTTGGACAAAATAGGAATCTGCTTTCTTTTCGCGCAGAATTACCATATTGCGATGAAGTATGTCGCTCCCGTGAGAAAGGAGCTGGGAATCAGGACGGTTTTCAATATACTCGGACCGCTCTCCAACCCTGCGGGCGCGAATATGGAGCTTATGGGCGTATACGACGAAACGCTGGTAGAGCCGCTTGCGAGGGTTCTGCGCAACCTCGGGGTTACTAGGGCAATGGTGGTTTACGGAAAGGACGGACTTGACGAGATTTCCATGGGAGCGCCCACGACGGTCTGCGAGGTAAAGGACGGTGAGTTCTGCTCATATGAAATAACGCCCGAGCAGTTCGGCTTCAAGCGCTGCGACAGAAGTGAGCTTGAGGGAGGAACGCCCGAGGAGAACGCCGAAATCACCAAGGCGATTTTGGCAGGCGAGCAGGGCGCCAAGAGAAACGCCGTCGCGCTTAACGCGGGAGCCGCGCTCTATATAGCGGGGAAAGCCAAAACTCTCGAGGAGGGCGTCAGGCTCGCGGAATCGCTTATCGACAGCAAAGCGGCGGCGCGCAAGCTTGAGGAATTTATAAAATATTCAAACGGGTAGGTGCTGCGATGATACTTGATGAAATAGCCAAAAGGACCGTGCAGAGAGTGGAGGAGCAAAAAAAGCGGATCCCGCTCGACGAACTGGCGGCGTTAGCGCGCTTGCTTCCCGCCGATACGGGATTTCCGTTTGAAAAAAGCCTGCGCGGGGAGGGAATGTCCTTTATCTGCGAGGTAAAAAAAGCGTCCCCATCAAAGGGCGTGATCGCAAAGGATTTTCCGTATCTTGAAATCGCGCGCGAATACGAGGCGGCAAATGCCGCGGCAATCTCCTGTCTTACCGAGCCGTATTATTTTCAAGGAAGCGACGAGTATTTGAGGGAAATCGCGCAAAACGTGAATATTCCCGTCCTGCGCAAGGATTTTACGGTTGACGAATATATGATTTACGAGGCGAAGCTTCTCGGAGCGTCGGCAGTGCTTCTGATATGCGCGCTTTTGAGCGACGGGCAGCTTAAGGCGTTCCTCGAAACGGCGCATTCCCTCGGGCTTTCGGCGCTCATAGAGGCGCACACCGAGGAGGAGGTGAGGCGCGCGCTTAGGTGCGGAGGCAGGATAATCGGCGTGAACAACAGGGATCTGCAAACCTTTAAGGTGGATATTACGACGAGCCTGAGGCTTAGAAGCCTTGTTCCCGAGGACTGCGTATATGTGTCGGAAAGCGGAATAGAAGCTCCGTCCGACATAAGGGCGCTGTACGATAACGGCACCGACGCGGTGCTTATCGGAGAAACCCTGATGCGCGCGGCGGACAAAAGGGCGGCGCTTGACGAGCTGAGAGGCGGCGCGCTATGAGCAAAATAAAAATCTGCGGGCTGAGAAGGTATGAGGATATAGAGGCAGTCAACCGCTGTATGCCCGATTACGCGGGCTTTATCCTTGCCCCGAACAGAAAAAGGACCGTGAGCCTCGAGCAGGCAGCCGCTTTGAAAAAACGCCTTTCGCGCGAAATATCGGCGGTGGGAGTTTTTGTTGACGGGCGGACGGACGCGATCGCAAAGCTTCTTGAACGCGGCGTAATTGATATGGCGCAGCTTCACGGGCAGGAGAGCGAGGAGGAGGTGCGCCGTCTTAAGGAGCTGACGGGAAAGCCCGTAATCAAGGCCGTTTCGGTTAAAACTCCAAAGGACATAGAGCGGTGGCGGCACAGCGCGGCGGACTTTCTTCTTTTGGACAACGGAGCGGGAGGCAGCGGGCAAACCTTTGACTGGAGCCTGATTCCCGACATAACGGACGGACTGCCGCCTGTTTTTTTGGCAGGCGGAATAAATATAAGCAATCTTGAGGCGGCGCTGGCGCTTAAGCCCTACGCGGTGGATATTTCGGGAGGAGTTGAAGCCGGCGGGTATAAGGACGAGGGGCTTATCCGAGAGGCAATAAATAAGGTTAGGAGATTTGGAAATGACGAAAGGTAGATTTGGCGTTCACGGCGGTCAGTATATACCCGAAACGCTTATGAACGCGGTGAACGAGCTTGAGGAGGCTTACAACCGTTACAAAAACGACGGGGAATTCAACAGGGAGCTTAAGGAGCTTCTGAACAATTACGCGGGACGTCCCTCTTTGCTCTATTTTGCGGAGAAAATGACCAAAGATTTGGGAGGAGCAAAAATATACCTCAAAAGAGAGGATTTGAACCATACGGGCTCGCACAAAATCAACAATGTTCTCGGGCAGACGCTTCTTGCCAAAAGAATGGGCAAAACAAGAGTAATCGCCGAAACGGGAGCGGGACAGCACGGCGTTGCGACCGCGACGGCGGCGGCGCTTATGGGAATGGAATGCGAAATCTTTATGGGCGAGGAGGACACGAAGCGTCAGGCGCTCAACGTTTACCGTATGAAGCTTTTGGGAGCAAGGGTGCATCCCGTTACGTCGGGTACGGCGACGCTAAAGGATGCCGTCTCCGAAACCATGCGCGAATGGACGAAGCGAATCGACGATACGCATTATGTGCTCGGCTCGGTTATGGGACCTCACCCCTTTCCGACGATAGTCAGGGATTTTCAGGCAGTAATATCAAAGGAGATCAAGGAGCAGATGCTTGAAGCGGAGGGCAGGCTGCCCGACGCCGTGCTTGCCTGTGTGGGCGGCGGCTCCAACGCGATCGGGGCGTTTTATAATTTTATTGACGATAAGGGCGTAAGGCTTATCGGCTGCGAGGCAGCGGGGCGCGGCATAGATACCTCGGAAACCGCGGCGACCGTTTCCACGGGAAAGCTCGGTATTTTCCACGGAATGAAATCCTATTTTTGTCAGGACGAATACGGTCAGATAGCGCCCGTATACTCGATTTCGGCGGGGCTTGATTATCCGGGCGTGGGACCCGAGCACGCCAACCTTCACGACACGGGTCGCGCGGAATATGTCGCCGTGACCGACGACGAGGCGGTGGACGCCTTCGAGTACCTTTCAAGGACCGAGGGGATCATTCCCGCGATCGAGAGCGCGCACGCTGTGGCATATGCCGTAAAGCTTGCGCCGCAAATGCCGAAGGATAAAATAATCGTGATCAATATTTCGGGACGCGGCGACAAGGACTGCGCCGCAATCGCCCGTTACAGAGGGGAGGATATATATGAGTAGGATAAAAGAAGCCTTTGCAAACGGCAAGGCGTTCATACCCTTTATAACCTGCGGCTATCCGTCGGTTGAGCTGAGCATAAAGATAATAGAGGAAATGGAGAAAGCGGGAGCCGACCTTATCGAGCTTGGCATACCTTTTTCCGACCCTACGGCGGAGGGACCCGTCATTCAGGACGCGGACGCGCAGGCGCTTGCGAACGGGATAACCACCGACAAAGTATTTGACATGGCAAAAAAATTGAGGCAAAATATAAAAATACCGATGGTGTTTATGACCTACGCCAACGTGGTCTTTTCATACGGAACGGAGCGCTTCGCGAAAAAGGCAGCCGAGGTCGGAATGGACGGCGTTATACTGCCCGATATACCCTTTGAGGAAAAGGAGGAGTTCGCCGGAATATTCAAGGAGAACGGCCTTGATATGATTTCCTTTATCGCGCCCACCTCGCACGAGCGTATCGCCAAAATTGCGAGGGAGGCGGAGGGCTTTGTTTACTGCGTATCCTCCTTGGGCGTTACGGGAGTGAGACAGGAGATTACCACGGACATCGGTGAAATGACAGCGCTTGTAAAGAAAAACCGCGACATACCCTGCGCCGTGGGCTTTGGAATATCCACGCCCGAGCAGGCGAGAGAGGTGGCGAAGAACGCCGACGGCGTGATAGTCGGCTCCGCAATAGTGAAGCTGTGCGCGCAGTACGGCGAGGACAGTCCCGCCCGTGTGGCAGAGTATGTCAGGAGCATGAAGGAAGCCATTAATGAAATCAGATAATCGGGAATATCCGACCAAAACACTTCTGAGGCGTTTTCTGCCTTATTATAAAAATCATAGGGGCGTCGTGGCGATGGACCTGTTCTGCGCCTCGCTTACGACGCTCTGCGAGCTTGTCCTGCCGATGATAATAAGATACATAACCAATTCGGGCGCCGAGGGGGTTATGCTGTCCGTGTCCGTCATCGGCAGGCTTGCTCTTTTGTATTTGGGTCTGCGCTGTATCGACTGCATGGCGAATTTTTATATGGCGGATATGGGCCATGTGATGGGCGTGGGCATGGAAACGGATATGCGCAGGGACGCTTACGCCCATTTGCAGCAGCTCTCGAACACATATTACAACAATACCAAGGTCGGTCAGATTATGGGACGCATAACCAACGACCTTTTTGACGTTACGGAATTTGCGCACCACTGCCCCGAGGAGTTTTTTATCGCGGGAATAAAGGCGGTCGTGTCCTTCGCGATCCTCGCGACGGTCAATCTTCCTCTTACCGTTATGGTTTTCGCAATCGTGCCGATAATGACCTTTGTCTGTATAAAACTAAACAGGCGCAACCGCAGGGCGTTCGCGAGGCAGAGGGTGCAGATCGGCGAGCTTAACGCCGCAATCGAGGACAGCCTTTTGGGACAGAAGGTTGTAAAGGCGTTTACAAACGAGGACATAGAGGTAAATAAATTTGAAAAGGGCAATATGGAGTTTTACGGGATAAAAAAAGAAACCTACAAATATATGGCTCTTTTCCAGACCTCGACAAGAGCGTTCGACGGGCTTATGTACCTGGTGGTCATACTCGGCGGCGGTATTTTTATGGCGAAGGGCTATATATCGCCCGGGGATCTGGTCGCTTACGTGATGTACGTGTCAACGCTTATTGCCACAATCAGGCGCATAATAGAATTTGCCGAGCAGTTCCAGCGCGGAATGACGGGAATAGAACGCTTTTTGCAGATTATGGATTCCGACATAGAGATTTACGACGAGCCCGACGCGGTTGAAATGGAAACGCCCAAGGGAGAAATCGTATTTGACAACGTTTCCTTTGAATATCCCGACGACCACAACACGGTATTCCGCGGACTTAACCTCACGGTTCGTCCGGGAGAAAAGCTCGCGATCGTGGGACCCTCGGGCGGCGGCAAAACCACGCTCTGCAACCTGATTCCGCGGTTTTACGACATAGACGGAGGAACGATACGGATCGACGGAACGGACATAAAGCGCTTTACGCTCAAAAGCCTGCGCCGCAACATCGGCATAGTTCAGCAGGACGTGTATCTTTTTTCGGGCACCGTAATGGAAAATATTCTTTACGGCAGACCCGACGCGGACAGGGAGGAAGCGATAGAGGCGGCGAAAAAGGCGGGCGCGCACGAGTTCATAAGCGAGCTTAAGGACGGCTACGACACCTATGTGGGTGAGCGCGGCGTGAAGCTTTCGGGCGGACAGAAGCAGCGCATAAGCATCGCGCGCGTATTCCTGAAAAATCCCCCTATAATGATTCTTGACGAGGCGACCTCCGCCCTTGACAACGAAAGCGAATTTGCGGTCGCCAAATCCCTTTCAAGGCTTTCGGAGGGCCGCACCACGATTACGATTGCCCACAGGCTCTCGAGCATTAAAAACTCCGACAGGATCCTTGTGCTTACGGACAGGGGAATCGTCGAGGAGGGCAATCACGAGGAGCTTATGGCGGCGCGCGGAATGTATTATGACTTTTACACCATGGCTGACAGAATGAAATAAATCGGAGAAAATCGGGAAAATGATACGTATACTTTTTGTTTGTCTTGGCAATATCTGCCGCTCGCCAATGGCGGAATTTCTTTTTAAGCGGTACGTCCGCGAACGCGGCGAGGAGGCGCGGTTCTATATCGCGTCGGCGGCGACAAGCTCGGAGGAGGTCGGGAATCCCGTCCACAGGGGGACAAGGGAAAAGCTGAATACTTTGGGTATTGACTGCTCGGGGAAGCGGGCGGTTCGCCTTACGCGCGGGGATTATGAAAAATACGATTATCTGATCGGAATGGACGACAGGAATGTTCGCGGTATCCTGAGGATTGTCGGAAGTGACGCTTCGGGAAAGGTGCAAAAGCTGTTGGATTTTACCGAGAGAGCGGGGGAGGAAATCGCCGACCCGTGGTACACGGGAGATTTTGAGGCGGCGTACCGCGACATTACGGAGGGCTTGGACGGTCTGTGGCGGTATCTTACGGAGTCGGGAGCGTTGCAGCAAAAAACGTAAAAAATAAAAGCAAGGGCAAGACCGCAGCGCGGCAAAGCCCTTGCTTTTTGTCTTATTTTTCCGCTTCGTCAGCAGTGCTCGGCTCGTCGCTGAAATCGTAATCCTTGCCGGGCAGGACGGCGTTGAAGATAATGCCGATAAGCGCGCCCACCGCAAGCCCCGAAAGGCTTATCGTTACCTTGCCGACGGTGAAGGAGATTGCGCCTGCCGCGCTGTATTTAATACCGATTGAAAGCACAAGGATCAGTGCGGCGATAAGCACGTTGCGGGTTTTGGAGAAGTCTACCCTGCTTTCGACGATATTGCGGACACCGACCGCGGAAATCATTCCGTAAAGCACAAGGGAAATGCCGCCGACGGTGGCTGCGGGCATCGAGCTGATCACAGCCGCGAATTTGGGGCAGAACGAAAACAGTATCGCAAAAATTGCCGCAAGCTCTATTACAAGCGGGTCGTATACCTTGGAAAGCGAGAGAACGCCGGTATTTTCGCCGTAGGTGGTGTTGGCGGGAGCGCCGAAAAGCGAGGCGATTACGGTTGCCGCGCCGTCGCCTGTAAGCGTTCGGTGAAGCCCGGGATCCTTTATGTAATTTCTGCCCGTGGTCGAGGAGATGGCTGAAATGTCGCCGATATGCTCGACTATCGTCGCGAGCGCGATGGGCATAATCGTTATGATCGAGGTTATGAAGGTCGAGGCGTCGAAATTAGCCCCGAATATCGAAAATACCGTTGCGCTTTTATGGATCGGAAGCCCGAACCAAGCCGCCTCGCGTATTGCCGTGAAATCAACCTTTCCCGCTATGGCGGCAGCGGCATAGGAAACGATCACGCCTATAAGAATCGGAATAATTTTAATCATGCCCTTGCCGAAAATATTGCATACTATGACGGCAAGTATCGCTATGATTGCGACCCACCAGCAGGCGGAGCAGTTGTCGATTGCCGACTGCGAAAGCGTAAGCCCTATGGCAATGATTATCGGGCCCGTGACAATGGGCGGGAAAAATTTCATAACTCTTTTCGCGCCGAACGCCTTTATCAGCGCGGCGAGAACGAAGTACAGAAGCCCCGAAAAGGCGACGCCGACGCACGCGTAGGGAAGGAGGGCGGAATTGTCAAGAACGTTTCCTGCGGCGTCCGTCAAGGGCGCGATTGCGGCGTAGCCTCCGAGGAAGGCGAAGGACGAGCCCAAAAACGCGGGAACCTTTCTTTTGGTAACAATGTGGAAAAGCAATGTTCCCAAGCCCGCGAAAAGCAGCGTTGTGGAAATGCTCAGTCCCGTGAGAATGGGGACAAGTACGGTTGCTCCGAACATCGCGAACATATGCTGAAGTCCGAGAAGCAGGGTTTTGGGAATTCCCAGTTTTTTGGCATCGTAGATGCCGTCGTTGTTGACGTTATTCATTTGTGACCTCCTTAAATTGGCTTATTGCTTATCAGATAGATATTATCATAAAGGAGGACGGGTGTAAATGAAAACATAAAAGCCTTGAAATCAGCCCGCTTCTGTTGTTAAATATATATGGGCAAGGACGGAATGGCGGGAGATATATGGCTGCCGAGCCCGATAAGCTTGGGAATTATTCCGATAACGGAGGAAAAAATATGGTAAGAGAGGCGCGCGCGGAGGATTTGAATCAAATACTGGAGCTGTATCTTTGTCTGCACGAAAGCTCCGTGCCCGAGCCGTCAGAGCATTTGTCCGACACGTGGGCGCAGATTATCGGAGACGCGAACCATCATCTGATAGTGGGCGAGCTTGACTCAAAAATCGTTTCGAGCTGTGTGTGCGTGATAATCCCCAATCTCACGAGGAACGCGCGTCCTTACGCCTTCGTCGAAAACGTGGTCACGCATACGGATTACAGGAGGCGCGGGCTTGCGTCGGAGTGTCTGGAGCTCGCGCGAAAAATCGCGCGGGAGGAGGGCTGCTATAAAATGATGCTGCTCACAGGCTCCAAAAGCCCCGAAACGCTTGAGTTTTACAGAAGGTCGGGCTATAACGACAGGGATAAAACCGCGTTCATACAGTGGATTGATCCGTAGGCGGTTCGGGGAATTCCCCATCGCGTATGTGTTGAAATATACGCTTCAATATGCTATAATCAATTTGTATGGCGCTATAAAAATGCAGCCGCAGCAGGGAGGAAAAATGCAGCTTGACGATTTATTTTTAAAGGCGTGCCAAAACGGTCAAAAAAGCGTTGTGATAACCTTTCTGAAAAAGGGAGGCATAAATGTTGACAAAAGGGACGCGGGCGGTTTTACGCCTCTTCATTATGCCTGTAAAAAGGGAGCGCGGGATATTGTAAAGCTTCTTATTGAGAATAACGCGGACGTGAATATGGCGTCGAATGACGGCGTAACGCCGCTGCATATGGCGGCGTCCCTCGGCAATCACGAGATTATACAGAGCCTTTTGGACGCGGGAGCGGATATAAACGCGACGGACAGGGAGGGCAGGAGCGTTCTGATTTACAGTGTTACGGCGAGGAAGTCGGAGGCTGCCAAATTTCTTGTCTCGAAGGGCGCGGACGCCTCGGTTAAGGACAACGGGGGCAGGAGCGCGATTGACTACGCGAACGCTATGGGACTTCCGTATTTTATCGCGGATGTATCCGCGGACAATGAGGGAGAGGCGGATGCATACGGCAATACATATCTTCACCAATCCTGCTTTAACGGGCAGAGCGAGGTTGTTAAGGTGGTGCTTGCCAAAGGAAAAGCAGATATAAACGCCGTGAACAACGACGGGGAAACCCCGCTTTTTGTGGCGGTGAGCAGGGATAACATCTACGTTTCCGAGCTGCTGCTCGCGGCGGGCGCGCTGCCCGATAAGAGCACAAACGAGGGGCTTGCGCCGCTTCACGCGGCGGTTCTCAATTCCAACGAGCGTATGGTCGAGCTTTTGATCGACAGCGGCGCGGACATAAACTGCCGCGATATTGAGGGAGAAACGGCGCTTATCATTGCGGCAAGGAAGGGCATGAACAATGTGGTTTCGGAGCTTATAGAAAAGGGCGCAAACGTAAACTGCGCGGACGACTCGGAGCATACGGCGCTTTATTACGCAGCCGAGAACGGATTTAACGAGATTACGGAGCTTTTGCTTATGGCGGGAGCGGAGAGCTAGGACGGAGGCTTATAATGAATTTGATTTTGGAAAATGCGAAAAAAGTTGCGGCGGGCGAGGAAGCAATGCCGTTGGAGGAGATGGCAGGTCTGCTGGAGAACCTTGTTTTTACCGCGGGCGGATACAGTGTTGACGAGGAGAAGGAATGCAACGACGCCTGTCTTGAGCTTTTGAAAATGATAATATCCAAGACGGACACGGACGACGATGACGAGATGGCGTACATTGTAAAATCTGTCATAGCGATACTCAGGTCGTCAAAGGACGTGAGAGTGCTTGACTTGTTGCGGGAGGCAGATATAAGCCTCACCGAATCAATATACTATCAGCGGGAAATGACGAATTTCAGGGATTATATACTTGAATGGGCGTTTTGCCCGGAGGCGGTTGAAAAAATGGCGCAGCTTGGCGTGGATTTTGACGAGGCGCTGATTAAGGGAAGAACGCCGGCGTATATTTTGGCGCACGGCGAGCGTAAAATGTCGTGGGGAGGAGATAATGTCGAGGAGGAATACGCCAAGGCGGTGGAGTATTTCAGCGTTGAATCCATGGAGGCGCTCGACAGCGAGGGAACCTCGGCGGCGCATGAGGCGGTAAGGCACAATCATATTGAGATGCTAGAGGCAATGCTGAAAAAGGGAATCGACGTTAATATAACGGAGGATCAGCCGAAGGTTGCGGGAACAACGCTTTTGCAGACGGCGTGCGCATACGGCTTTCCCAAAATTGTGCAGATGCTGATGGACGCGGGAGCGGACGATACAATCAGGAACGTCGAGGAGGAAACGGCGGCGCATATAGCGGTTTCCCGCAAAATAAGATTCAAGGAAATACGCGAGGAAGAAAGAATCGCGATGATAAAGGCGCTCAAAAATGTGGATATAGCGGGAAAGGGCGGAAGAACGCCGCTTATGCTGGCGCAGGATTACGATATGCACGCGTCCTACTATCTCACGCCCCTTCTTCTCGAAAAGGGAGCCGACGCGGGACGCGCGGACGATAACGGCAATACGGCGCTTCTGCTCCATGAGGAGTGGTCGTGCGACAAGAATGTTGTGAAGGCGCTCGTGAACGCGGGAGCGGACGTAAACGCAAGGAATAAGCAGGGGAACACTCCGCTTCATCTCGCGCTTAAAAACGGCAGCGGCGAGGTCGCGCGGTTCCTTATCAAAAAGGGCGCGGACTGCAACATAGCCAATGAAGAACAGATCACGCCCATACAGATCGCCGTCGAGAAGGGAATGGACGAGGTGCTTGAGTATATGGGACTTTGACATACGGAATTACGAAAGCCTTGCGGCCGCCCTCAAAACGGGGCGGTCTTTTGGCGGCGCACATATAAATAAGGGAAACGGAGGCGGCTATGGAACAGGAGGAGCATATATACGCGGCGATTGATTTAAAATCGTTCTACGCGTCCGTAGAATGCGTTGAGCGGGGACTTGACCCGCTTACCGCGAACCTTGTGGTCGCCGACGAAAGCCGCACGGAAAAGACCATATGCCTTGCGGTATCGCCCTCGCTTAAGGCATACGGCATTTCGGGGCGCGCAAGGCTTTTCGAGGTGCTGCAAAGGGTGCGCGAAGTGAACGAGGAGAGACGCAGAGCGGCAAAGGGACACAGGCTTTCGGGCGAATCCTTTGATTCGGCGGAATTAAAAAAATCCCCTTGGCTTGCGGCGGGCTTTGTTATTGCGAAGCCGAGAATATCGCTTTATATGGAGTACAGCGCCAAAATTTACAATATTTACCTCAAATACATTGCGCCCGAGGATATACACGTTTATTCGGTGGACGAGGTATTTATCGACCTTACCCATTATTTAAAAATATACAGGCTTACGCCGCGGAAAACCGTAGTAAAAATGATAAGGGACGTGCTCGATTCCACGGGAATTACCGCGACGGCGGGTATCGGAACCAATCTTTACCTTTGCAAGGTGGCGATGGATATTGAGGCGAAGCATACAAAGCCCGACAAGGACGGCGTGCGCGTCGCTTGGCTTGACGAAATGTCGTACAGGCGGCTCCTTTGGGGACACACGCCGATTACGGATTTTTGGCGGGTAGGCAGAGGCTATGCGTCGAAGCTCGCGGAGCACGGTATTTTTACCATGGGAGACGTGGCGAGGTGCTCGGTAGGAGCGGCGGACAGCTATTATAACGAGGATTTGCTGTACAAGCTTTTCGGAGTGAACGCGGAGCTTCTGATAGACCACGCGTGGGGCTGGGAGCCCTGCACGATAGCGCAGATTAAGGAATATAAGCCTGAAAACAGCAGTATCAGCTCGGGGCAGGTGCTTCAATGTCCCTACGATTACCGAAAAACAAGGCTGATCGTCCGGGAAATGGCGGACAATCTGGCGCTTGATTTGGTGGACAAGGCTTTGGTCACGGATCAGCTTGTGCTTACGGTGGGCTACGATACGGGAAACCTCGCGAACGCCGCAGTCAGGAGCGAATATAAGGGAGAGGTGACAACCGACCGCTACGGGCGCAGAATACCGAAGCACGCTCACGGCAGTATCAATCTTGAACGCCGCACCTCATCAACGCGCCTCATTATCGAGGCGGCGCTGAAGCTTTATGACCGAATTATCGACAAAAGGCTTACGGCAAGGAGAATTTATATTGTCGCCAACCATGTTGCGGACGAGCGCAGCGAGCCCCAAGGTCCGAAGTACGAGCAGCTCGAGCTTTTTAAGGATTATGACGAGATACAAAGGAAAAGGCAGGAAGAGGAATCGGAGCTTAAGCGCGAGAAGGATATGCAGCACGCGGTTCTTGACATAAAGAAAAAATTCGGCAAAAACGCCCTCGTAAAGGGAATGAATTTGCAGGAGGGCGCGACCGCGATCAGCCGCAACGGGCAGATTGGAGGCCATAAGGCATAAAGGCGCCGCCGCGCGGCTCACAGCCCTTGCGGTTCACGGAATAGGAACAAAATAACGGAGAGCTTTATGGGACATATATATTTTGTAAGACACGGACAGACCGTTTGGAATGTTGAAAACAAAATCTGCGGCGCGACGGATATTGAGCTGACAAAGCTTGGCCACGCGCAGGCGGACGAGCTGGGGCGCAGGCTTGCGGAGGAGGTCTGCGGCATTGACCTTATACTTTATTCTCCGCTTGTGCGCGCGGCGGAAACAGCCCGCCATATATCGGAAGCGACGGGGATCCCGAGGCGGGCTGAGCCAAGGCTTACCGAGCAGAATTTCGGGAAATACGAATCCACGCTGAGGGACGGCGAGGCGTTTGGGCGCGACAAGCAAAATTTTATAAACAGCTACGGGGGCGGCGAAACCATGCTGAAGCTGTGCCACAGAGTATATTCTCTGTTGGACGAGCTTAAAAAATCGGAGATGACCTGTCTTCTTGTCGCGCATAACGGGATTGCCCGCGCCGTAAAATCCTATTTCTGCGATATGAGCAATGAGGAATTTGCGGCTTACGGCATAGACAACTGCGAAATATTAAGGTTTGATTTTTGAAAAAGGGGGAGGCGGCTTATGACGCTTTTTCTTACGAGCACGCTGGGCGAAAATTATATCGGAGAGGACGGAGAGCGCAGAGCCTGCGCGGTAAGCGCGGAAAACAGTCTGCTTGACAATTTGCTGCGCTCTGTTCCGCAAAACGGAAAGGGCGTGCTAATGGCGTCCGATCCCGACAGCCATGAAATCAACGACAGCGTGCGCGACATAATGGCGGAAGCCTTTGAAATGAGCAGAATCCGTCTGCGCGGGCTTACGGTGTGCGACGGCAGGAACCGCGGCAGGGCTAAGGAGCTTGTGTCGGGCGCGGATTTGGTGGTGTTGGCGGGAGGTCATGTCCCGACGGAAAATTTGTTTTACGAAAAAATAGGGCTGAGGGAGCTTCTGCGCGAAAGCGGCAAAACGGTGGTTGGAATCAGCGCGGGCACGATGAACTGCGCCGAAACGGTATACGCCGCGCCCGAGCTTGAGGGAGAGGCGCTCGATCCCTCCTATAAGCGTTACCTCAAGGGGCTGGGACTTACCCAAATAAACGTGCTTCCGCATTTGCAGTATTTAAGGACGGTGGAGCTTGACGGTATGCGCATGGTGGACGAAATCGCGCTCGCGGACAGCTATACAAGACCCTTTTACGGGCTTAACGACGGCTCGTATATTTTAATAAAAAACAAAACCGCCGTGATTTACGGCGAGGCGTATTACTATAAGGACGGCAAGGAGAGCCCGGTGTGCCGAAACGGCGAAAGCATACGAATTTAACCCGGCTTTTAATAAAAAAGCCTGTACAAGGAGATAAAATGAACAAGAAACAAAAGCTTGCCTTGGAAATAATAGAGAGGCTGAAAAAGGAATATCCGCATTCGGACTGCACGCTGGATTACAACGAGGCGTGGAAGCTGCTTGTGAGCGTGCGCCTTGCGGCGCAGTGCACCGACGCAAGAGTGAATGTTGTGGTCAGGGGGCTGTTTGAGAAATATCCGAGCGTCGAGGCGCTTGCGTCTGCGGAAACCGAGGATATAGAGAGAATTGTAAAGCCCTGCGGGCTGGGGCACAGCAAGGCGAGGGACATAAGCGCGTGCATGAGAAAGCTGCGCGACGAGTACGGAGGGCAGGTCCCCGAGGATTTCGACGCGCTTTTGAAGCTTCCGGGCGTCGGGCGCAAAAGCGCGAACCTGATTATGGGCGACGTGTTCGGAAAGCCCGCAATCGTTACGGACACGCACTGCATACGGCTCGTGAACCGTATGGGGCTTGTGGACGGGATCAAGGAGCCGCACAAGGTGGAGAAGGAGCTTTGGAAAATTATTCCGCCCGAAGAGGGCAGCGATTTCTGTCACAGACTGGTGGATCACGGGAGAGCGGTATGCACCGCGCGCACCGCTCCGTACTGCGAAAAGTGCTGTCTGAGGGACGTCTGCGCGCGAAAAATATAAAAATCCGCTTACATAATTTTGCCAAAATGTGTTAAAATATATATCATAGAGGCAGTTTTGGTTTTATTCAGCTTATTGACAGCGGAAGGATGATTAGATGTTTAAGGTCGGGGACTATGTTGTATACGGCAGCACAGGCATTTGCAGAATTGAAGATATAACGCATCCTGATATGGGCGTGGGAGATTCCGACAGATTGTACTATGTGCTTGTGCCGGACGACGGGCGCGGCGGCAGGTCCTTTCTGCCCGTGGACAATACCAAGGTGGTTCTGCGCGCCGTTATCTCCAAGGAGGAGGCGCTGGAGCTTATCGACAGAATACCGGGAATAGAAGAAATCGGCGTCGGCAACGACAAACAGCGCGAGGAAAAATACAAGGAGCTGGCGAAGCAGTGCGACTGCGAGAGCTGGGTCACGATTATCAAGACGATTTACGTGCGCAGGCAGGAGCGTATCGCGCAGGGTAAAAAAATCACCGCGACCGACGACAAATACTGCCGTATCGCGGAGGACAGCCTTTACAGCGAGCTGGGCTTCGCCATCGGCAAGAATAAGGACGATGTGGAGGCGTTTATACGGGAAAGGATTGACGGCGGCGCCTCGGCGTAGAGGGCGGACAGGCATAAACGGAATAAGACAGAAGCGGACGCTTCCGATTTCGGAAGCGTCCGCTTTAATTTTGCGCTCTTTAGCTGTTTTTCTGACGCCTGAAGCGTATGATTGCGAACGCGATTGCCACGAACGCCGCGGAGAACAGCAGTTGTATGATCAATGACTGTTTTGCGAGCGGACTTAAATGTCCGCTGAAGGATTTCAGCTCCTCAAGTATATTTATATACCAGTAGGTCGGAAGGCATTTGGAAAACGAAACCACGGCGTTTGGCAGCAGCGAGCGCGAAACGAACACGCCGCCAAGGAACGATGTGCTAAGCCCCAAAATATTCGACCATATCGAGAGCGTCTGCACCTTTTTGCTGAGCTGGGCGACAAGAAAGGTGACGGATATGCTTACGGCGAGGAAGCACAGGGTGTTTAGCAGATGATAGGGCGTGCTTGCCGAGAGGAAGTCCTTTCTGTAAAATACCGCGATGACTGCGACAAGTATTGCCGCAACAATTACGGAATAGGTCGCAACGGCTCCGATGGTTCCCCAGTTCTGCGAGCGGCCGCTCAGACCCGAAACGGCGGTTCTTGATCTGATTTCCGAGCGGTTCCAAATGATAAGCACGGGACCTAAGCTGTTTATCAGAATGCACAGCAGAATATATGGTATAAACTGGAAAAATATATCAAGCGTCGTGGCTTCAGCCGGGGAATCGCCGTTTAAGCGTGAAACCTCGGGAAGAATCTCCGTTATCGCAAGGGCTTTTGCGGAGGCGTCCTTTGCGTCAAGACCCGCGTCAAGATACGCGCGCATATTCTGCATCCACGATTCAATCTGCGAGGATACGATGTAGGCACGGTTTGAATCGGGAGCGGAGTAGGACGTGAGAAAATTTTCGGAAGATTTGTTAAGTGTCTGCTCCTCAAAGCCCTCCTCGATTATAAGCACATATTCGACCGTGCGCGCATAAATTTCGTCGAGCCAACTGTCCTTGCTGTCCTTAATGCTTTTTATATCGTGCGTTTTATCGAGATAATCGTACAGCTCTCTTGAAAGGCTGCTGTTGTCCCTGTCGATTACGGAAATATCCACCTTGTAGGAGGAAAAGGCGGAGGTATCCGACTCCTTGCTCTGCGTGGATGCTATGCTGATCGACACGCCGATGAAAACGCCTATATAGATGAAGCCGTAGCTTAAGGAGCGCAGAGCTATTTTAATAAAGGTTTTATAGATTTGCATAGGTATTCCTCCTTGTCATCAATATTGATACCGTGCACATCACGACCGCGTATACGGCGAGCGTTATGATATTTCTGAAAAAACGCTCGTGCGTGTTGTAAATTAACAGCGAGTAAAGCGCGTCCGCAATCAGGGTGGCGGGATTTATGCGGTTTATTATCGGCGCGCTGCGCTCGATATTGACCCTTATCGTCCACACCATAAGACCTCCGAGAAAGGAGGAAAGCAACGAGAAAACAATAAAGACGGTGGTCTGTACGGTTTCCTTGAGCCTCGGGAGAGAGCCTATGAATATGCCTATCGAAACTCCCGTAAGAGAGCCGACGGCACAGGTAAGTGCAATATAGCCTATCTGCGGGCTTAAATTAATTTTAAGCACAAAAACCATGTATAACAGCAGTATTGCCATGATGATCAGGTGTATCAGATAGGTCGCCAAAAATTCGGCGATTATCATTATGCCGCGATTTTGAGGGGCTATGGATTTGCGCATACCCTCGGGCGTTATGTTCGCCTTCATCTGGCGCGCGCAGCGTAAGCCGAAGAAGCCGCCGAAAAGCAGCGCCATGGCGATCAGCGCGAAATAATACGAAGCCATCGCGTCCATTTTTGCGTCGGTCAGACTGCCCTCCGTCACATAATCGGAGGAGCCGAAAACCGAGGCGATAAGAGCGGCGGCGCCGTCGGGCTTATTGTTGAGAATATCCTCGATGAGCGCGGATTTCTGAAGGTACTGACCTATGAAATTCTGAACGGCGGTTTGGTTCAGTCCCTCCTCGGCGACCGTCATTTTTACGGACGAGTCAACCGTGATTATCGCGTCCACCTTGGAATCCGAGAGCAGCTTCCTTGCGGCTTCGGCATCCGTTTCGGTTATATTGAGGAAGCTTTTTTCATCGGAGCCGTCGCCTGAAAGGTTGTTCATAACGGCTTTAAAAATCGGGTTTTCCTGTTCGTAAACCACTGCCACGGGTATTGAATGGAAAACGTATTCCTTGTCGTTTATTCCGGAAAATGCGGCTACAAAGCAGGTGCACAGTATTATGGGGAAAAGAGCGACCCAAAATACCTCCTCCTTGGAGCGGATAAAGCTTTTAAAGCGGTATTTGAATAAATGCAGAAACATATGCGTACCCCCTAATCTCTTAATTCTTTGCCCGTAATCTCAAGAAATACGTCGTTGAGCGTGGGCGGCTGGGAGAATACCTGATTGAAATGAATTTCGTTTGTCCGCAGATAATCCAGCACTCGGATAAGGTTGTGTCTGCCTCCGTTGCAGAATACGGACAGCACGCCGTCCTCGTAGACGCACTGGTATATGTGGGGCAGCTCGTGCAGGGCGGCAATGTCCGCGTCGGAAACGCCGTCGGCGTGGATTTTTATGGTTTCGGAGTTCTTAATCATACCTTTAAGCTCCTCGGCGGTTCCGAGGGCAATGTTTTTGCCCTTGTCCATAATTGCGATTCTCGTGCAGATCTGCTCGACCTCCTCCATGTAGTGGGAGGTGTAAATGACGGTCGCGCCGTTTTTGTTCAGCTCGACTATGCCCTCGAGAATCTTGTTGCGGCTCTGCGGATCGACGGCGACCGTCGGCTCGTCCAGTATTATAAGCTCGGGCTTGTGCGCTATGCCGCAGGCAATGTTAAGTCTGCGGAGCAGACCGCCCGAAAGCTTTTTGGGACGGAATTTAACGTAATCCCGCAAGCCCGCAAATTCGATCGCTTCCAAAACGTACTTCTTTCGCTTTGCGGAATCCGTAATATAAAGCCCGCAGAAGTAGTCGATGTTTTCATATACGGTAAGCTCCTCGAAAACGGCTACGTTCTGCATGACTACGCCGATTTTGCGCTTAAGCTCGTAGCTGTCGGGACGCATTTTTTCCCCGAAAACCTCTATTTCGCCCTTGTCGTAGGAAAGCAGGGACAGGAGGCAGTTGATGGTGGTGGTCTTGCCCGAGCCGTTGGGACCCAAAAGTCCGAAGATTTCGCCCTTGTTTATTTCAAGATTAAAATGGTCGAGAGCTATAAGTTCCTTGTAGCGTTTGACGAGATTTTCGATTTTAACGATAACGTCGCTCATTTTTGTAACCTCTTTTCCTGATTTTTTGACTATACAAAATATAACACCGTTTTGACAAGATATAAAGTGAGGGCTGTCACAAATCAATGTGACAAATGTAATTTTTTATGTTATTATATAAATATGCAGAGAATAATCGACCGCCTGCTGATAGTAGCGCTTACGGCAGTTTTGGCGGCGCCCGTTATGGGGCATAAAATTATATATACGATACTTTTCGGAATTATATACTGCGGCTTCGGTTACAGCTTTTTTGAAAGCAGGTTCCATATAATTATGTGCGCCGCGGCGGGAGCGGTAGCCGTCGCCGACGGTTTATTCGCGCCGTTTTTGTTTTTTATGCTTTACGAGGCGTGCGAAAAGCTGTGGAGCGGCGACAGGCGCGAAATTATTATTTGGGGCGGTTATGCTTTTATCGGCGCGGCTTTATGCGCGGTTCTGCCCGATCGGAGCCTTGCGGCGGTTTTGGCGGGTCACCCCGTAAGCGCGGCGCTTATTGCGCTTACGGCGGCTATGTGCGTATATCTGTCGTATACCGGCGAAGGGAATATGCGCCTTGAGCGACGCAATTTTCAAATCCGCGACGAGGGAGAGGAAAAGAAGCGCCTTTTGGAGCTGAAAAACGAGCTTATGAGGCGCAACCGCGACAATGAAATAGAAATGGCGACGCTCAACGAGAGGAACAGGATCGCGAGGGAGATACACGACAATGTGGGACATCTTCTCAGCAGGAGCATTCTCCAGGTGGGCGCGCTTCAGACGGTATGCAGGGAGGAGCCGTTTGCGTCCTCGCTTAAGCAGGTCGGCGAAACGCTGGGCGAGTCCATGGACAATATCAGGCGCAGCGTTCACAGGCTCCACAGCGAGTCCATCGACCTCAAAAGGGCGCTGGAGGAGATAATCGCCGCGAACGGGGACTGCGAGGCGAGCCTTGATTACGACGTATCGCCCGCCCTGCCGCACGGGATAAAGTATGCCGTTCTATCCATTGTGACGGAGGCGTTTGAGAATGTGCGCAGACATTCGGACGGCACGCGCGTATGGATAACGGTTATGGAGCACCCCGCCTTTTACCAGTTTATTTTCAGGGACAACGGACATCCGAACGGAATAAGCGAGAGCGGAATAGGGCTTCACAATATGCGCTCGAGGATTGAGGAGCTTGGCGGAAGAATAAGCTTTGACATAAAAAACGGATTCAGAATATTTGCGAATATACCGAAGGGACATTAGAAATGAGGGTTGTGATAGTTGACGACGACGCGATAGTCGCGGCGTCCATGCGGACAATACTGACGGCGGGCGGCGACATCGAGGTGCCGGAGCTGGGAAGCGACGGCGAGGACGCGGTGAGGCTTTACGAAAAGCACCTGCCCGACATACTTTTAACCGACATACAAATGCCGAAAACAGACGGACTTGAGGCGGCGGCGCGCATACTCAAGAAATATCCCGACGCGAAAATAATCCTGCTGACCACCTTTCTCGACGACGAATATATCAGAGAGGCGCTTAAGGCGGGCGCTAAGGGCTATATACTCAAGCAGGATTACGAGGGCGTGCTGCCTGCGCTCCGCGCGGTGTATTCGGGACAGAGCGTGTTCGGCAAGGAAATAACAGACGAGCTTCCGAAGCTTATAAAAGAAAGAAAAACCGACATTTACGAGCGCTGCGGCATTACCGATAAGGAATTTGAGATAATAGAGCTTGTCGCGGACGGGCTTTCCAATAAAGAAATTGCGGACAGGCTGTGCTTGAGCGACGGCACTGTGCGCAATTACATAAGCATCGTGCTCGAAAAGCTTAGGCTGCGCGACAGGACGCAGTTGGCTGTTTTTTATTACAGGCACTGACAGCGCAAAGGAAAAAGCTTCGCGGATCGGCTCCCGCCCCAAATCTTCTTGAAAAGCCGCGCATAATATAGTAGAATAAATTCGTAGGCAGTTTCCCGTCACGGGATTCGGAATATTCATACATTGCAGGAGGAAATTAAATGGGTAAATTCGTGGTAAAAAAGACCAACACGGGCATCAAGTTCGACTTAAAGGCAGGCAACGGCGAGGTTATAGCGACGTCCGAGGTATACAGCTCGGAGGCGGCGTGCAAAAACGGCATTGCCAGCGTTAAAAAGAATGCTCCGGCAGCGGGAATCGAGGACCAGACCGTAGAGGGCTTTGAGAAGGTTAAGCATCCCAAATTCGAGGTTTATCAGGACAAGGCGGGCGAGTACCGCTTCCGTCTTAAGGCGACCAACGGCGAGATCATCGCAACTGGAGAGGGCTACAAGGCAAAGGCGGGCTGCATGAACGGAATCGAGAGCATAAAGAAAAACGCTCCCGACGCTGAGATCGTAGAGGCTTAGAACGGCGTATCCGCATATATTAACGTAAATATTCAGGGCGGCGCTGCTGCCCTGTTTTACGCGCTTGGGCGCGGTGAAGGGAGCTGTTTTATTTTATGAGAAGGAATATTAAAATTTTAAGCGCCGTATGTACGGCGGCGGTTATGTTGTGCGCGCTGCTTGCGGGGTGCGGCAAGAGCGCGGGCGGCGCTTCGTCGTCGGAAACGCCGAATGAGAGCGTGTCGGAGCAGCAGGCTGATACTGCGGGCGCCGAGGAGCAGAATACCGAGGACGAGAACCGCGAGCTTACGATGGAGGAACAGATGGTTGTCAATTCACTGCTTTCCACAGGAAACAATTACCGTATGAAAAAGGCAATCGAAAAGGCGCGCGCGGGAGAGGATATAACGATAGGCTTCATAGGCGGCTCGATAACCGAGGGCTACAACGCGGGAACGAACGATATTTACGCCAAGCTGACGTACGAATATTTCAAGGAAAATTTCGGAACGGGCGACAATATCCATTATGTGAACGCGGGACTGAGCGGAACGCCGTCGATACTGGGACTTATACGCTCGGACAGGGATTTGTTCAAGTATGAGCCGGATATTGTTTTCGTGGAATTTGCGGTGAACGACGGAAGCGCGAATATCGACAACACGGGCTACGAAAGTCTTGTTTACAAGGCTCTTACGCAGCCGAACGAGCCTGCGGTGGTGCTTTTGTACTCCGTCATAAGGTCGGGCTATACCTGTCAGGACAATATGAACCTTATAACCTTTAAATACGATTTACCCAAAATAAGCGTAAAGAACGCCATTTGGTCCTATATAGAAAGCGGCGACTACACCTGGGAGGACTGGTCGAACGACGATTCCCACCCCAACGCCGAGGGCAGCAGGCTTTATGCCGATTTCATAATAAATTATTTAAAGGCGGTTGATAAGGAGGAAATCTCCGACGGCTACGAGGTGCCCGACGCTTTTTCCAACGGCTTCGATCATTCAAAGCTGCTTATGGTTGACAATGAATTCAACACCGACGCGATAGAGCTTGAAAGCCTCGGCTCATATACCGCGGGTTCAAGCCTCGCCTCCTTTAGGCAGGGCTGGTCGCACGATGTCTCGGGCAACGACGGCTTCTGCTTCAGCTTTGAGGGCGACGCTCTGTATATAGTTTACAAGGATACGAAAAGCGACGCATACGGCGCTGCCGACGTGTATATAGACGGAGAAAAGGCGGCGACCTTGTACGGCAATTCGAGCGACGGCTGGAACAATCCCGTTACGGAGAGGGTTTATCGCGCAGGCGAGACGGGAAAGCATAAGGTCGAAATCAAAATGGCGGACGGCGACGAGGCAAAGGAGTTCGAGCTTTTGTGCTTCGGAGTGCATTAAAATAAATCGGCGCGGTTACTGCGCGCGGTCGGTCTTTGCATACATTTGGCGGAACTTTGCGGGCGTTGTGCCGAATTTTTCGCGGAAAACGTGGCAGAAATAGCTTTGCGACGCAAAGCAGAGCGCGCCCGATATTTCTATTATGGGGTAATCGGTTGATATGAGGAGGTTCTTGGCGGTGTCCAGGCGTATGCGCGTGACGAAATCGTTTACGGTAGAGCCTGTTTCCTTTTTGAAGCGCGCGGCAAAGTAAGTACGCTGGAGCCCCGCCTGCCTTGCGAGGAGGCTCCCCGTGAGGCGCGTGTTGAGATTTTCGTATATATAGTTGACGGCGCGCCTGATCGCGGAGGAAAGCTGCTTGGCGCGCCTGCTTTCCTTCATTCGGGCGGCGTAGTCCATGACCATTTCGTCGTTTAAGGCTTGAACCTCCCGGACGCAGGAGCATTTGTCCGCGCGGTTTATGTATATGTCGCTCAGCGTGTACGCGATTTCGTCGGGCATACCCGAATCCATGCATTTGCGCGCGATCAGCGCGGTATTTACAATCGTATGATAGATCTCGTTGCGGAGAGGGTCGTCCGAGAGACGGCCCTTTCCCGCGTCCGAGGAGGGATATTTTTTCCTGTTTTCAAGAAGCTGCTCCGTATTTCCGCAAGCCACAAGGTCATAGAAGTCCTGCTCCTTGGCGTAGGGGCAGTGGTAAAAAAGCTCCTCGCGCTGTATGTACATATAATAATCAAGATTTTTTTCTTTCACGGTTCACCTACAAAATTTATATTCAGCATACATTTATTATATCACGGACCGATTAAAATGTGTAGAATAATATAAAAAACAGGAGGGCATTTTACGATGAGAAAAAAATTGACAGCGCTCGCGCTTGTCTTGGTAATGGCTCTGCCGCTTGCCGCCTGCGGCAAGGCTTCGTCGGGCGGCGCGGAGGGCGCGTCCGCCTCTTTGAGCAAGGCGGAAACGGAGGCGCGGATCGAGGACGGAACTTCGGGCGCTCCCGAGGAAAAGCCCACGGACGAAAAGCCTGCGGACACAGAAGCCGCCGCGCTCAGCTTCAGGAGCCTGACGGGCAGCGAGCTTACCGAGGAAATGGGAATGGGCTGGAACCTCGGGAACACGATGGACGGGCACACGGGCTTTACGCCCAACGAAACGCTGTGGCAGAATGTGCGAACGACGAAGGCGTTTATAAAGTCGGTGCACGATTCGGGCTTTAATACCGTGAGAATACCCGTGACTTGGGGAACAATGATTGACGACGGCGATAATTATTCCATAGACGAAAAATGGATAAGCCGCGTGCAGGATATTGTCGATTACGCGATAGAGCAGGATATGTATGTAATAATCAACCTGCACCACGACGGAGC
>JAMPDT010000050.1 GCA_023665525.1 Butyrivibrio sp.
CCGAAGTTACGGCGCCGTCCGCACCGATAACATTCAAAGCAAGCTCGTCTACGGGGAAAATACCGTTTTTCCCGCCCGCCTCAATAGCCATATTGGCGATTGTGAACCGATCGTCCATCGAAAGATATTTTATCCCGTCGCCCGTAAACTCCATCGACTTGTAAAGCGCGCCGTCAACTCCGATTTTGCCTATTATGTGGAGTATTATATCCTTTCCGCTTATCCATTTCGCGGGCTTTCCCGTAAGCACAAACCTTATCGCCGACGGAACCTTGAACCATGCAAGCCCCGTCGCCATACCCGCCGCCATATCGGTGGAGCCTACGCCCGTCGAGAACGCGCCCAACGCTCCGTAGGTGCAGGTATGCGAATCCGCGCCTATTATCACGTCGCCCGCAACCGTAAGTCCCTTTTCGGGCAGAAGCGCATGCTCGATGCCCATCTCTCCGACCTCAAAGTAGTTGGTAATCTCATGCTTTGAGGCAAATTCCCTCACGCATTTGCAGTGCTCCGCCGACTTAATGTCCTTATTTGGCACAAAATGGTCGGGCACAAGCGCTATTTTGTCCTTGTCAAAAACGCCGCTCACCTTCATTTTATCCATCTCGCGGATAGCGACGGGCGAGGTTATGTCGTTTCCCAAAACAAGGTCAAGCCTTGCCTCTATAAGCTGTCCCGCAAAAACCTCCGTCAGCCCCGCATGGTCGGCAAGAATCTTCTGCGTCATGGTCATTCCCATATTTCATTCCTCCATAGCTTCTTTATAAAGCGGCACAACCCCTTACGGATTATGCCGCTCCAAAGTCTTATTTAAAGCCGATCAGTTGTTGATAAGCTTTCCGCTCTCGTCGTTCCAGCTATAAAGCTTGCGCACTTCCTCTCCGACCTTCTCCGAGGGGTGCTCCGAGGCAAGCTTTCTGAGCGCCCTGAAGTGAGCCTGTCCGCCCGCCGCAGACATATCGAGGAGGAAATCCTTGGCAAAGGAGCCGTCCTGAATATTCGCAAGCACCTGCTTCATAGCCTTCTTGGTGTCCTCGGTAATAATCTTGGGTCCCGTTACGTAATCGCCGTACTCCGCCGTATTGGAGATCGAATATCTCATTCCCGCGAAGCCCGACTGATAAATCAAATCGACGATAAGCTTCATCTCGTGTATGCACTCGAAATACGCGTTTCTCGGATCGTAGCCCGCCTCGCAGAGAACCTCGAAGCCCGTCTGCATAAGCTTGCACACGCCGCCGCAAAGCACTGCCTGCTCGCCGAAAAGGTCGGTTTCGGTCTCGGTCCTGAAATTGGTTTCAAGCACTCCCGCCCTTGCTCCGCCGATTCCGAGCGCATACGCGAGCGCAAGCTCCAACGCCTTGCCCGTAGCGTTCTGCTCAACCGCAACAAGGCAGGGAACGCCCTTGCCCTCAAGATACTCGCTTCTCACGGTATGTCCGGGACCCTTGGGAGCAATCATCGTAACGTCCACGTCCTTGGGAGGGATAATCTGTCCGAAATGTATCGCGAAGCCATGGGCAAACATAAGCATATTGCCCGCCTCAAGATTCGGCTCAATATCCTTCTTGTACATAGCCGCCTGCTTCTCGTCGTTTATAAGAATCATAATTATATCCGCCTGCTTCGCAGCCTCCGCAGCGGTATATACCTTAAGCCCCTGAGCCTCCGCCTTTGCCCATGACTTGCTGCCCTCGTAAAGACCGATAATAACGTCGCAGCCCGAATCCTTAAGATTCAAGGCATGGGCGTGTCCCTGACTTCCGTAGCCGATAATCGCAATTTTCTTGCCCTCGAGCAAGGAAAGATTACAGTCGTCCTGATAAAAAATTTTTGCTGCCATTAGTATTTTCCTCCTAAAATAAAATCATATAAATATTTAAATGGCTTACCGCCATATAAAATCAGCCCTGATTTGAAAACGCGCCGCGCGACAGTCCCGTTATGCCCGTTCTCGCGATTCCGAGTATCTCATAGCCCGTAAGGAGCTGCAAAAACGCGTCAAGCTTTGATTTATCGCCCGTAAGCTCAATCATCAGCGAATCCCGCGCCACGTCCACCACGTTGGCTCGGAAAATATTCGCGACCGCGATAACCTCGGGTCTTTGGATTTCGTTTACCGCAACCCTGACAAGAATAAGCTCCCTGCACACCGAGCCCTCCGGCAGAAGCTCCTCAATCTCGACCACGTCCTCAAGCTTGGCAAGCTGCTTTGTAACCTGCTCAAGAATATTGTCGTCGCCGTGAACCACCACCGTGATCCTTGAAATCATCGGGTTCTGCGTAACGCCTCCCGTTATGCTGTCCATATTGTAGCCCCGTCTTGTAAACAGTCCCGCTATGCGGCTTGTCACGCCCGCCTCGTTATGCACCAAAAGCGATAAAACCATTTTTTTCATATATCCACCTGCCTATTTCTAATAAAATATTTTAGCACATTCGCATATCTTGTCAATCTTTATCGGATATTTATTTCAGATGTACGAAAGCTCCTTAAGCTTCGCGTAAAGCTGCGCGCCCAAAAGCGCGTAAAACTTTTCGTTGCAGTGTACATGGTCGCGCGTCGGCGCCTTCATATAGCTTATGGGAATTTCGCCCTTTTCCAAATCCTTCATGTCCTGCTCGTAAAAGGGATTGTTCTCCTTGATCGGCTCCAGTCCCAGTATGTATTTCCTTATATCGCAAAAATGCCTGCCGAAAGCCTCCTCAAGCATTTCGTTCACCTGAGCGAGCTGCGGCATAGTATTGAGCGCGGTAAGACCTATAACTATGTATTTGCCGCTCGCGGTAAAATCGATCATCGCCCTGAGGTTCGCGATAACCGCTACCGCGTTGTCCGTTGAGGCGCGGTCGTTCGTACCCACCCAAAAAATATTAATGTCCTCCGAATAATCCTTACGGGAAAGCCTTGTCTCGACGCACTCTCCCGCCTTAAGCACAAGCGGCGCGCCGTCGTTTTCCCTGACAAAATAAAGCGCGTCCTCCCGCCTTACAAGCCTTCCGCTTACTCCCCCGAGGCTTACGGGATTAAGACAGTCGTCCCCCGTATCCTCCCTGACCTGCAAAAGCACGCCGCTCGGCTGTCCGAAAACGTCCCCCAGCTCGACCCTTGCTTCGCTCCCAGCCGCGGAGGGCAGCTCGACCTCCCGCAGAAGCTTAAGCGGCTGCGCGCCGAGCCTCGACGCCACCGTGAAGCTTGATTCCCCGCCTATACCGTAATTATTCACCTCAAGTCCCGTAAGACCGGCAAGCACCGTCGGATACGAAAGCCTGTTGCCCCACGCCGTTCCCGCCGTAAGGCTGTCGCCAAAGCAATTAATACGCATCTGCATATCCTCCATATTTATGTCCGTTCCCGTCAGCGGATACGGCTCTCCTGTATGCTAAAAAGGAACCCTGTCCGCAGGATCCCTTAACAGCGTTTTCATTTGTTAAGCACGGCTTTCAAATCCTCGAGCCGCGAAATCTCGTACACGGGCATAACGTTCTCCTCCTTGTCGCGCCCCATTGGATTGTACCATACCGTGTCTATGCCCGAGTTAATGCCTCCCCGTATATCCGAGGTAAGGCTGTCGCCCACGATAAGCGTTTCCTCCCCGGCAAAATCGGGAATGGCGCGAAAGCATTTTTCAAAAAATTCGGCGTCCGGCTTTTTGGCTCCCAGCTCCTGAGATATAAACACTCCGTCAAAAAAATCCGCTATATCCGCGCCCTTAATCCTGCTTCTTTGAACGGACGCCGTCCCGTTCGAGGCGATATACATACGAAAGCTTCCGTACAGATCCCGCAAAAGCTCCCGCGCGCCGCAAACCGTATAAAAGCCTCCGTGCAAAAGCTCCTCAAATTCCGCCGTCGCCCTCTGCGGCGAAGCGTCAAGCCCCAGCTCCTCGAAAAACAGTCTGAAACGGTTCACCTTTGTTTCCTCGAGCGTAAGCTCTCCAAGCTCCAGCCTTTTCCACTGCGAAAGGTTAATGCGGCTGTAAAGCCCTATAAGCTCCCGCGCCGGCTCCACGCCAAGACCCAAAAGCACCAAGGACAGCGCATCCTCCTCCGCTTTGTTAAAGTCCAAAAGCGTGTTGTCCAAATCAAAAAGAATGTTCCTGTACATATCCTACTTGAAATAGCTTATAAGCTCCTTAAGCTGAATCGAAAGATTCTTAACCTCCGTCGAAACATCGGCAATCTTTTGCATATCCTCGTTGACAAGGTTTGCCGAAGCCGTCGTCTCCTGCGACGCCGCGGCGTTCTGCTCGGATATGGACGAAAGGCTCTCAATCGTATCGCCTATGCTGTCCTTAACGACGGATATATTCTCAATCTCGTCCTTAACCTCGTTCGTTTCGTCGGATATGCGCCTGATGTCGGCAAGCACCTCCTCAAAGACGCGCTCGGTTGACTCAAGCTTTTCAATCTGCTGCATGGCGGAGCTGTTAAGCAGCTCCGAAATCCTGCTCGTTTCCTGAATATCCTGCACAAGATTTGTGATAATATCCTGAATTGCCCTTGAAGCCTCCGCGCTGCTGTTGGCAAGCGTTCCTATCTCCTGAGCAACAACCGCGAAGCCGCGTCCCGCCTCGCCCGCTCTCGCCGCCTCGATCGAAGCGTTCAGCGAAAGGAGGTTGGTCTGCGAGGTAATCTCCTCTATCGTCTTTACAATGCTGTTGATATGATTGACAGCCTCGACATTCTTGTCCGACTGCTTTACAATGCTGTCAATATTTTCCTTGGTCTTGGTGTTGATGTCTATAAGCTCGATCATGGTTTCCTTTGCCTTGCTGGACGCCTTGGTGGTGTTGTCCGCATTTTCGGCAAGGTCGATAACATTGGAAATGATCGTGTCGAGCGTCGCGTTAAGCTCCTCAATATTAGCCATTGCGTTGGCAGTATCCTGAGCCTGACTTGTCGAGCCCGTCGCAACCTCCTCGATCGCGCTCGTAACCTGCGAAATCGACATTTTGGTGGTCTCGACAACCTCCTCAAGCCCGTGCGCCCTGTCGCTCAGAATCTCGGAATCTCCCTGTATTCCGTTCACAATGCCCTTAAGCTTTTCTATAAGGGCGTTTATATTATCCGTCAGTCTGCCGATTTCGTTGCCCTTATTTATGCCGGTCACCCTGACCTCAACGTTAAGATCGCCCTCGCTCAGAGCCGTAACCTTTCCCGTAAGGCTCTTGATTGCTTTGGTGATCATATTTACAAAAAGGATTGAAACGACTAAAAATATGGCAAGGAAAATAAAGCTTACTATGGACATAGATTTTATGGAGCTCGATATTTGCTTTTCGCCCGCCGCTCTCGGGTACCCCACAAAAAGCATTCCGACAATCGTCCCGTCGGGATTTTTTAACGGCTCGTAGCTCACATAGCTTTCAACGCCGTTTACCTTTAATTTTTGATTAAAATATGCCTCGCCCCGGTTAAGCACCTGATCGGCAACCTTTTCATCCGCCTTGGTCCCGATTATCCGTTCGCCGTTCTCGTCCCTCAGCGTCGTAAGTATTCTCGTATCTCCCCAAAATATCGTGACGTCGTAGTTTTTCTCTTCTTTTATTGAATCGAGCATATCCTGCGTGCGCAGCGTTACGTTTCCCGTGCCCTTATAAAGAATCTCGTCCTCATATCTCCACTCGCCGGTAAACATCGCCTCATAAGCGTCAGTAAGCGCAACGCACAGCGATTCCACCGACGCCTGATTTGACTCCAGCAGCGCGGCGCGGATCCTTGACGCGCCCGAAACAACATTCACCGTCGATATTGCAACCATAGGCACTACCAAAAGCAGTACCATCAAAACCCTTATCGACATTCCTCGCTTCTTCATATTCCACCAAACCTCTTTTCGTAGAAATTACAAATAGACTTGACCGGCCTGTAATTCGGTCAAATCTATCTGCTTACATTCTACATCTCCTTTACTTAAAAAGCAATACATATTTTTACAATAATTTCCTTTCTAAGACAGCAAAAGCCCCGCCAAAACAGACGGGGCTTAAGACTTAACAAAAAATTATTCTTCAACTGTTCTCTTCTTGCCTGCGATAACAAGTACTGCCGCTGCCGCTGCCGCGATTACAACATAAAGAGCAGCGTGCGAAGCGTCGCCCGTGGGAGTATCGGTTCCCTCATCTGCGGGATTAACGACTACCGAAGCCTTCTCCCCGTCAAAGGAAATAACTACCTTGGAGTTATCCTCCGCAACCTCAACCGAAGCGTCATCGCCCATTCCGTTGGCTGCGCCCTCTAAATTGTAAGCATCGCCCCAAGCGTCGCCCTTCAATACCTTGAAACCGTAAGTACCTGCTGCAACGCCCTCAAAGGTAATCGAGTAGGTTCCGTCTCCGTTAGCCGTCATCTCGTTCTTGGTGGTGTCCCACTCGTCTCCGTTGCAAAGACCTGCGGCGCCGGCTACGCGGTAAACATCGTCAGCTAATGCCGATACAGCCATCATTCCGATTACCATTGTTGCTGCAAGTACCGCAGCAAGTACCTTTTTCATAGCTTTCTTCATAATAACTCTCCTTTTAAAATAATTTTTTGTCTATATAAAAGCCCTTGTCGGACCTTTATACCGTAAGCGCGCCTCCGTCGGGGCGCTTTGCGGACGTCCCGAGGCGGAAATTTTTCTTAATATAACCATTATATCATTTAAGGCTTCCTTTTACAAGGATTGTTGCAGAAATTCCGTCAACTGTAATACTGCCCGACGCGGTTCCGAGAGATTCGGTACCCGCCTCGTCGCCCCGGACGCATATCGTCCACTCTCCCTCGGGAAGAGTTACGGTCTGCGCCTCGGTAAGCGCGTTGTATACTACAAATATTCCGTCGGAAACCTCTCCGTTGTTCGGTTCAAGCTCATATGCGATTACGCCCTTTTCGGTGCCGTCCGCGAAGGTGTAGAAATCTCCCGCGTCCACCATGCTTCTGAAGGCGGCGTGCGCTTTTCTGAAAGCAATCATTCCTTTATAATAATTGTATACGGTCTTGTACTCCGCCTTGCCGAGATCGTCCCACTTAAGGCTGTTCACCGAATCGGGGGCGTTGTAGCTGTTCGAGTTAAAGCTTCCGTCCGCATTGGTCTTGCTTCTCAGGAATTCCTCTCCCGCAAGAATAAAGGGAACGCCCTGAGAGGTATACACTATCGCCGCAGACAAAAGATTCTGCTTGATCTTTGCTTCGTCGCTGTCGTCGGCGTTGGATGTGTTGATTTCATCCCAAATGGTGAGGTTGTCGTGACAGCAGGAGTAAATGATCTGCTGATACGGCAGAGAGCTCCATGTAAGCCTTCCGCGTATGCAGTTTTTGATTACGTCCGCCTTGCTCACGTCGCCGTTTACAAAGCCCTTTTCCTCGGGGCTGAACACGCTGCCCTTGATAGCGTCCCTTATGGTGTCGTTGAACATACCGAAGCCTTCAAGAAGCTTCGCGTTCGACTGAATGGCAAGTCCGACGTTTTTCTTGGTGGTCTTTGTAGTAAGCGACCAGCCCTCTCCGTAAATGATTATCGACGGATCTATTTTGTCAAGTTCCTCCCTGACGGCTTTTATCGTATCAATATCTATAAGTCCCACAAGGTCGAATCTGAAGCCGTCTATATGGTATTCCTCTGCCCAGTAAACAACCGAATCCACAATAAACTTGCTGACCATAGCCCGCTCGCTCGCAACGTCGTTGCCGCAGCCCGAGCCGTTGGAATCGGGTCTGAAAAAGTAATCGGGAACCAGCTTGTTGTAGCAGTAGTCCGTATTGTAGGTATGGTTGTAAACCACGTCCATTATAACGCTTATATCGTTGTCATGGAGCGTCTTTACCATCTGCTTGAATTCCTTAACCCTGACTTCGCCGTTGTAGGGGTCGGTGGAATAAGAGCCCTCGGGCACATTGTAATTCTTGGGATCGTAGCCCCAGTTATACTGGCTGCCGTCAGTTTTCTTTTCGTCAACCGTGGCGTAATCGTACACGGGATTAAGCTGAATATGGGTTATTCCCAAATCCTTGATATGGTCAAGTCCCGTCGCCTCGCCGCTCGAATTTACCGTTCCTTTTTCGGTAAGCCCGAGGTATTTGCCCGTATTGGCAATTCCCGACGCTGCGTCGGACGATAAATCTCTTATATGAAGCTCGTATACGGAAACATCGGTAAAATTAAGGTCCGCGTTGGGGTTCTTGTCTTTATCCCAGCCGTCGGGATTCGTGGAGTCCATATCTATTACCATGGCTCTGTCACCGTTTACTCCGACCGCCTTCGCGTAAGGGTCGCACGCCTCGTTGGAGGATTTTCCGAAATCCGCCGTATAGGTGTAGTACACGCCGTTCAGATCCCCGTCAACCTTAACGCTCCAAACGCCCTTTTCTCCCGCGGTCATATCGTGCGATTCCGTCAAATCGTCAACAGACTTGTCGCCGCCCTTGTAAAGATTAACCTTTACCGCCTCCGCGGTGGGCGCCCACACCTTAAAGGTTGTGGAAGCCTTGCTCCAGCTTGCTCCGAGATCGTTACCGTCATATGTAAACTTATTCTCGAAGCCCTCCGATGAAAACAAATCGGGTATCGTTATATCGAAAAGATAAGTGCCGTTTAAGCGCGCCTTGTATACGGCAAGCGCGTCAAGCTCCTCGGCAAAGTCAAGCACCGCCTTCGTTTCGTCCTTTTCATCAACCTTAAGGCTCTCGTGCTTAACGGCATTGCCGTCGCCGTCAACAATCTCTATTTCCGTTTCGTCGCTCCATTTTTCGGACAAAACAACCGTAATCGACTTATAATCGTCGCTCATAACCGCCGAGGTAACTCCGACTCCTTTTACGCAGTCGTCGCCGAACACAATGTCCTCCACCTCGTCCTGTCCCGATACGACATATACGTCAACCGTTCCGGCAAGTATCGACGACGTGTCTATAAAGCGGTCCGCCTCGCAGTCCTTGCTCTCCCATTCGTTAAGTCTCACTATAAAACCTATCTCCTTTGTGGCAGCGGGAAATTCTGCCGTGCAGACTACTCCGTGTTCGTCCGCTTCGCTGCCGAACTGATACGACGCTCCGTCCCCGGTCGTCCAGAACCATACGTTCCACCCGGTGTAATCCCCGTCCTCCCTGATATAATGCAGATTAACCGTTATCTCGGAAGGTACGTCTGCCGAAGGTCCCTTTTCGGTTTCCTTCTCGGTCGCCTGTTCCGTTTCGGTTATCAGCTCCGTCTCGGTAGTGGCGTCCTCACTGTTATTCTTTGCTCCGCATCCGGCAATAAGCGACGCCGTCAGCGTAAATGCAATGATCAGCGAAAAAAATCTTTTAAATTTCTTCACTTGAGTTCTCCTTCCTTATTAAAATAAAAGTGTCTTAAGCGTCGGCAGCCGCCTTTTTGCGCGCATAAGCCGAAGCCTTTATCAGTATTCTAATCTCAAAGGAATTTGCAACTCTTGCACAATTCTACCGAAACATAGTACAATTCTATCAAAATGCAAACGTCGGACAAACACGGACATTTCAGCTCCCGAAATCCGCCGTTTTTCTCATTTCGGCTTTTTATTGTGCCTGTCATTATTGTGTCCTTTTTATTTTTAAATACACTTACATAAAATTCCGATTGATTGCGCTCCGCTGTTTTATGCGCCTTGAAATAAGCGGCAAATATTGTATTATATATTAAAATAAGTGAGTTTTCGGGCGATTAGCTCTATAAAAAACGGGACATTTCAAGCCGAACAGAGGTCTGAAATGTCCCGAAAATTTTATTTATTTCATTTTTTAAAACTTGCCTGCGTCGGCTGCCTCCTGAACGGAAACGGCAACCGCAACGGTCATGCCGACCATGGGGTTGTTGCCCGCGCCGATAAGTCCCATCATCTCAACGTGAGCGGGAACCGACGAGGAGCCTGCAAACTGAGCGTCCGAATGCATACGTCCGAGCGTGTCGGTCATACCGTAGGAAGCGGGACCCGCCGCCATATTGTCGGGATGAAGCGTTCTTCCCGTACCTCCGCCCGAGGCAACCGAGAAATATTTCTTGCCCGCCTCGTTGCGCTCCTTCTTGTATGTACCCGCAACGGGGTGCTGGAATCTTGTGGGATTGGTCGAGTTACCCGTAATTGATACATCGACATTCTCCTTCCACATAATCGCAACGCCCTCGGGAACGCTGTTTGCGCCGTAGCAGTTTACCTTTGCGCGAAGTCCCTCGGAATAAGCTTTCCTGCTTACCTCCTTAACGGTGTTCGTATAGGGATCGTATTCGGTTTCAACAAAGGTAAAGCCGTTTATTCTCGAAATAATCTTTGCGGCGTCCTTGCCGAGTCCGTTAAGTATGACCCTGAGCGGCTTTTGGCGAACCTTGTTCGCCTTCTCCGCGATACCGATAGCGCCCTCGGCAGCCGCAAACGACTCGTGTCCGGCGAGGAAAGCGAAGCACTCGGTATCCTCCTCAAGAAGCATTTTTCCGAGATTGCCGTGTCCCAAGCCAACCTTGCGGGTATCGGCAACGGAGCCGGGAATACAGAATGCCTGAAGCCCCTCTCCGATTGCGGCGGCAGCGTCGGCAGCCTTTCGGCAGCCCTTCTTGATTGCGATTGCCGCGCCGACTATGTAAGCCCAGCACGCATTTTCAAAGCAAATCGGCTGAATTTTCTTAATTTGGTCATATACGTCAAGTCCTGCGTTCTTAGTGATTTTCTCCGCTTCCTCTATCGAAGAAATTCCGTAGCTGTTCAAAGCCGCGTTTATCTGATTGATTCTTCTTTCATATGATTCAAACAAAGCCATTATCGTTACCTCCTATTCCTGTCTGGGATCAATAATCTTGACAGCGTCCGCAACGCGTCCGTACTGACCCTTTGCTTTTTCCCATGCCGTATTGGGGTCGTCGCCCTTCTTGACAAAATCAGTGAATTTGCCGAGGGAAACGAACTGGTAACCGATAATTTCATCATCTGCGTCAAGAGCGATGCCCGTCACATAGCCCTCAGCCATCTCAAGGTAGCGGGGACCCTTCTCAAGAGTTCCGTACATGGTTCCCACCTGCGATCTGAGACCCTTTCCGAGATCCTCAAGACCTGCGCCCACCGCAAGACCGTCCTCCGAAAAGGCGCTCTGCGTCCTTCCGTAAATAATCTGCAACGCAAGCTCTCTCATCGCTGTATTAATGGCGTCGCATACAAGGTCGGTATTCATCGCCTCAAGAACCGTAAGTCCCGGAAGAATCTCAGCCGCCATAGCCGCCGAATGCGTCATTCCCGAGCAGCCGATTGTCTCGACAAGCGCCTCCTGAATAACTCCGTTCTTTACGTTAAGCGAAAGCTTGCAGGCGCCCTGCTGAGGCGCGCACCAGCCGATTCCGTGTGTGAAGCCCGAAATGTCCTTAATTTCTTTGTACTGTACCCAGTTGCCTTCGTTGGGGCAAGGCGCCGCTCCATGATGAACACCCTGAGCTACCGGACACATTTTCTGAATTTCCTGTGTGTAAATCATTATAGAACTCCTTTCGATATATAAAAATCACTTTTGCCGCTGACTTATAAGCAGCCTCGGCAATTAAGCTTATTTTCGCACAATTTGTCATAAATTTCAAGAAAAATATGCTAAATGTCGCATTTTACCGCAGAGAGGCGCAGCCTCCCTAAGAATTGCCGAACAGCTCCCTCGTATACTCCTCCCTCGGGCTTCCGAAAACCTCCTCTATATCCCCAATTTCAACGATTCTGCCCGATTTCATGACCATAACCCTGTCGCACATTTGGTAAACCACGTTTATATCGTGCGAAATAAAAAGATACGAGAGCTTAAGCTCCTCTCTAAGCCTTCTCATAAGCTCCATAATCTGCGCCTGCATGGTAACGTCCAGCGCCGAAACCGGCTCGTCCGCCACCACCAGCCCCGGCTTGGTTATAAGCGCCTGCGCTATGCTCACCCTTTGGCGCTGCCCGCCCGAAAGCTGCGACGGCTTCCTGTCGTAATACATATCCTCCATGCCGACCTTGTGAAGCATATCGTGCGCCGCCGCCCTTATATCCGCCGCGCTAAGCCCAAGACCTTTATCCGCCGCCGCGCGGAGCGGCTCCTCCAAAAGCCAGCCCACGGTTTTGGCGGGATTTAAGCTGCTGTACGGGTCCTGAAAAATCATCTGCGGTCTTACGATACTGCTTGTTACCTCGCCCTTTATGTCGGTATTTATTCCCAAAATCGCCTTGGAAAGCGTGGTTTTGCCGCAGCCGCTCTCACCCACAAGCCCGAGCGCCTCTCCCTGCTTTATGTCAAAGCTAACATTCTCCACGGCGCAGTGTCTTTTTTTACGGGAAAAAAGAGAATTCGCACCGTCATTATAGTATACGCTGAGATTACGCACCTTCAGAACGGTATGCTCCCTGTTCTCCTCAATATCCCTTCTCGGCTTGCGCCTCGACGGAACCGCGTCGATAAGACGCTTTGTGTACTCCTCCCTCGGATTCCCGAAAACCTCCTCGGTGCTCCCGATTTCGACGATCCGCCCGTCCTTCATAACCGCGACCCTGTCGCAGATCCTGCCCGCAAGGTTCAAATCGTGCGTTATGAAAAGCATCGAGCTGTGCTGTTCGTCGTTTATGCGCTTCAAAAGACTTATGATCTGGTTCTGCACGGTAACGTCAAGCGCGGTGGTGGGCTCGTCGGCAACTATAAGATCGGGGTGGAGAATCACCGCCATGGCAATCATGACCCTCTGCCTCATTCCGCCCGAAAGTCTATGCGGGTAGCTCGAATACACCCTCTGCACATCGTCAAGACCCACGACTTCAAAGCTTTCCAGCACTCTTTTTTTCATCTCGTCCCTGCCAAGCGCGGTGTGCAGCTTAAGCATTTCCGTCACCTGCGCGCCGACCCTTTGGGTGGGGTTCAGCGAGGTCATGGGCTCCTGAAAAATCATCGACATACGGTCGCCCTGGTAGCTGCGGTACAGAGCCTTATTTTTGGGCTTGCCCGCCGTCATCAAAACCTCTCCGTCAAAAATAATCCGTCCTTCCGTAACCGACGCGCTCTCCGAAAGCAATCCCATAAGCGTAAGCGCGGTCACCGACTTACCCGAGCCCGATTCCCCGACAACTCCGAGGATTTCGCCCTTATTTATTTCAAGGCTCACGCCGCGCACCGCCTTTACCTCACCAAAGGAAACCGAAAGATTGTCTATTTTAATCATAGGCTCACGCCCTCCTCTGCCCCCAGACGGCGTATCCCCTCGCTAAGCAGCGAAAAGCCAAGCACGATCCATACGATTGCAAGTCCCGGAGCCAGCGGGTACCACGGCGCGGACATAAGATAGCCCTGAGCGTCCGAAAGCATTTTCCCGAGGCTCGCGTCGGGAGGCAGCACGCCTATTCCGAGATAGCTCATTCCCGATTCGGCAAGAATCGCGTTGTTGAAGCCGATCATAACCGATACCCAAAAGGTCGAGAAAATATTGGGCAGGATATGCACAAACAGTATCCTCGGCTTGGCGACGCCCATAAGCCTCGCCCGCACAATATAATCCGCGTCCCTCAGCCTTATGAACTCGCTGCGCACGATTCGGACAAAGCTCGGCGTGAACACGATACCGAGCGATATTATGAGATTATGCCTGCCGCTCCCGAGAACACTTATCATCACAAGCGCAAGCAGTATGCTGGGGAAGCCGTTTACCGCGTCCGTTATCCTCATAACCGCCTCGTCGAGGATCCCGCCGAAGTACCCCGTCACGGCGCCCAAAATTATGCCCGCAAGCGCCGAAATCGCGACAATCGCAACGCTTATAAGCAGCGTTGTTCCGACGCCCTTCATTACCCTTGAAAAAATATCCCTTCCGAAATTATCCGTCCCCAAAATATGCCTCAGCGAGGGAGCGGCGAACCTTTCCGCCGCCGACATCGCCGTCGTTTCATACGGCGTCCAAAACAGCGCGACAAGCGCGACGAGCACCGCAAGGGCGGTCATAAAGCCGCCCACCGTTATATATCCGTTTAATTTCGTTTTATTCAAAAAGCTTCCCTGTTTCATATTTTGTCCTATTTGCCGCTGATTCTCGGGTCAATCACGCGGTAGAGAATGTCCACAAGAAAATATACAAAAATAACAATAAAGGTAATATAAAGAATCAGTATTTCCACAACGGGAAAATCCCTCGTCGAAATCGAGCTTATAAGAAGCCTTCCGATTCCCGGAAGTCCGAAAACCTGCTCCACAACAATGCTTCCCGCAACGATTTCGGCGATAATCATTCCGAGAAAGGTTATGACGGGCATCATCGCGTTGCGGAGCATATGCCCGTAAAACACCCTTTTTTCGCCGCAGCCCTTGCTGTACGCCGTGCGAACATAATCCGCCTTCATCTCCGTAAGCATGGAGTTGCGCAGGAATCTCGCCGTCATTGCGATTTTGGGAACAGCCACCGATATTGCGGGAAAAACAAGATACCCGATAAAGCCCGCCATATTGTCCTTATAGCTGACATAGCCTCCCGGCGCGAACAGTTTAAAAACGATCCCGAACAGATAGGTTACCAATATACCCAAAAAAAAGGACGGCACAGCCATACAGGTCTGCGTAAGCACCCCAAGCGCGGAATCCAGTATTTTGTTTTTGCTTCTTGACCAAAGCACCCCAAGCGGGATCGCAGCTCCCACTATAAAAAGAAGCGACAGCGCCGAGAGCCACAGCGTCACGGGAAGCTTGTCGCCGATAAGCTCAGCCACGGGCATCATCTCGTTCATATTTTTGGAATACTTGTAGCTTACTCCAAAATCCCCGCGCAGAACATCCTTGACCCGGTTTATGTATCTTTTTACGGGCGGCTCGTTAAGCCCCAGCTCCTCGCGTAACTGCTCCTCGCGCTCGGGCGTCGCCTCGGTGCCCAAAATCGACGTCACCACGTCGCCCGGAATAATCTGAAAGGCGATGAAGGCAGCCGCCGAAACGACAAACAATGTAATAATGAGAGTAAAAATTTTTTTAACAAAATATTTCACGGCGCCTTCATCTCCTTTCATTAACCGTTTTCCGCTCAGTCCTTTGAGTCCTTAAAATAAACCGTGCTCAGATCCTGAACATATACGGGATAGAATTTGTAGCCCTCGAGCTCCTTGTTTATCGCCGTCGTGTTGGCAGGAACCTGCAAAAACGCGCTTGCCGCTCCGTCGCAGATAATCCTTTGAAGCTCGGCGTAGTAATCCGCCTTTTCTTTAAGGTCAAGGCTTTCCGACGCCTTTAAGTAAACTTCATCGTATTTTTCATCCGTAAAATTAATGAAATTTTTCTTGGAATCGGATTGGAACCTGTTAAGCAGATAGCCCGGCGTCATATCGCAGGTAATGCCGCTTATCGTCGCCTGATACTTGCGTCCGTTGTAGCAGTCCTCAAGCCACGCGTTCCACTCGACGGGATTGATTTTCGCATTGATCCCGACAGCCTTAAGCTGCTCGACAACAACCTCTCCCGTCTGCATATGAAACTCGTAGTTGGAGGGAATCGTAATCTCAAGGTCAAAGCCGTCCGCATAGCCCGCGTCCGCCAAAAGCTCCTTTGCCTTCTCGATATTCGCCGACGTGCCGTAGACAGCGTTGAGGTCGGTATAAAAATCCTTAAGCGTCGGCAGCATTGCCGAGCTTATTATGGTCCCGTTGCCTCCGCCCACAAAATCGTTGACCGAGTCCTTGTCGAGCGCATAGCAGATCGCCTGTCTTACCCTGATGTCATCAAGCGGCTTTTCAAGATTGTTGAGAAAAAGCGCCTGCACGACATTCGAGGGCGACGCTACCACGTTAAAGCTGTCCTTAAGCTCGTTTGCCTGAGAGTCGGTAAGGTACGCGTATATGTCAACCGCACCTCCCTTAAGCTCAAGCAGGGCTGTTTCGGCGCTGTTAATAATCTTAAAATTAACCTCGTCGAGATAGGGCAGCCCCTCCTGCCAGTAGTCGTCAAACTTTTTTACGGCTATGCCCACCTGCGGCGTGTATGAAACATAGGAAAACGGTCCTGTTCCGATGGGGTCTGCGTTTTCCTTTTCGCCGCTGCCCTTGGGAATGATCGCCGCCACAAAGCTGTAAATAAGCTCCGTATTGGCGTTCTCCACCGTAACACGAACCGTCTTTTCGTCAACTATTTCAACTTCACTGATCGTGCTGAGCGTGGAAATAAGCGGAGTACCGTCCAACAGTCCCGACACTCTCTCAAGAGAGTATTTCACGTCCTCAGCAGTCACCGTATCGCCATTGTGAAACTTCACGTTTTCCCTGAGGGTAAAGGTATATACCAAACCGTCCTCGGAAACGGAATAATCACTTGCAACGGCTTTCATCAGATTGCCGTTTTCATCCGGCTTTACCAAGCCTTCAAAAATATTAAACAAGATTTCCTTAGTTCCTGCCGCTGTCGCTTTGTGAGGGTCAAGACTGTCAATATCCTGCTGTATACCTACAACAACGGAGCTTTTCTGCTCCTTTGAGGGATTATCGCCCGAAGACGTTCCCGTGCCGCCTGCGCATCCGCCCAGTACAGCCGTTGCAAAAAGTGCCATAAAAAGTAAAATGCATAAATGCTTTTTCATTATGTGCGTCTCCTCTTTGAATATAATCCTCTCACTATTCTATTGTCCCCATTATTTTAGCACAGATACGCATTATTGCAAGTATTTTTTATATATTGACGCGCCCGTTCAACGCCGCCGTTTTGCCGCTTCGTGACTTGTGCCCCTTACGCCTCCGCCTTCGTCCGCGTTCATGTATTTTCTGAACCGAAGCGGCATATTCTGTCTTTGAAGCCCCGGATTATATCTTGCCTCAATCCCTATGGCGCTCTCAAAGGTCCTCCACAAGCCGTCAAGCGCCCTTTCCGCGTCCTCATACTCAATATTCCTAACCTTATCCGCATCGACGTCGCACAGGTAAAACGGCTCGTTCGCCCTGCAAACGGCAGCCTTTCCTCTCGCCATATCGACTATCGCATAATTCTCCTGTCTGAGCCTGTCGCAAAAGAATTCGGCAATCGGAACAAGAAGGTTGTTCCTCGGCTCAAATCTCGCGAGCAGACAGTCCCCCTGCTGCACAAATCTTAAGAAGCCCCTGTAATGCTCCATTTCCCTAAAGGCGTTGCGCTTAAGCTCAAACACCTTCATAACATTGTAATCCCGCAGATCGTCCACGACCGCCGCGCCGAGCCGTATTCCCTTTCTGATAAACTGCAAGACTGCGTTGCCTCTCTCCTCATCGCAGGACAGGCAGGCATAATATACCAGCTCGTATGCCTCGGGGGATATTTTGCCTATAACCGCGGCGGCTACTCTCGCCGCCTTGGCGCAGTCGGCGGCAACGTCGCGGTACTCAGCGAACATAACCCTGTTGGCGTATCTGTTC
>JAMPDT010000051.1 GCA_023665525.1 Butyrivibrio sp.
GGACTTCTCCATGATTTGGACTTTGAACGGTTTCCGAATGAACACTGTATTAAGGAGCAGGAAATTTTAAGAGAGCGCGGATTTGATGAGAGAATCATACACGCCGTTGCCAGTCACGGCTACAAATTGACCGTTGATATAAAGCCCGAGCATACAATGGAAAAAATTTTGTATGCCGTTGACGAGCTGACAGGGCTGATTGGCGCGGTCGCTCTTATGCGCCCGTCCAAAAGCGTTTCCGACTTGGAATTAAAATCTGTGAAGAAAAAATATAAAAACGCAAATTTTGCGGCGGGCTGTTCCAGAGAAGTGATTGAGCGAGGTGCAAAGATGCTCGGCTGGGAATTGGACGAGCTCATCGCAAAAACCATTCTTGCCATGAGAAGCTGCGAGGAAAAATACGAAACCGTCTGACAGCCCTATGATCTTTTTATCATACGATGAGCCTAATGGTCAGGCAAACTTATAAATAACGATTCGAGGTGATATACCATGATCACAACAAGGGGACGATATGCATTGCAGGTACTTATTGATCTTGCGGAGCATAATAACGGGAGCTATATTCCGCTGAAGGCGGTTGCCGAACGGCAGCAAATATCGCTGAAATATTTGGAACAGATTATGACGCTTTTAAATAAGGCGAATTTAGTCGAGGGCTCGGCGGGCAAGGGCGGCGGATACCGCTTGAACCGTTCTCCAAACGATTATATCGTGGGAGATATACTTCGTGTCACCGAACGCGGCTTAACTCCCATTTCTTGTCTTGAGCACTGTACTCACACTGTGGAGTGCAAAACGCATTCGATGTGGATAAAATATCGTGATATGACAAATCAATTTTTCGACAGCATTACGATTGCCAACCTGCTGAATGATTCTTAAGCGCTATAAGGAATAGCAGTCATGCAACACCGACAATATTTTAAGCGCAATCCGATAGTTCGGCAGTTCAATCAACCTTACAAGTAACATACCTTTCGGTGTAGCAGTCCGGCATGGATATTAACCCGAAGTCGCCTATCTCTTATCGTTATCTTACCATCACCACAGCGCGCCGGTAACGTATATTTCCGTCTATCCGTTTACAAAGACCTTTCATGCTTCCGATTTTGAAGTAGTTTATCCGACCTCGAATTAACTGATTACTTCCGGCAGCTTAAGCCACAAATTCTCGCCTTGCTTTATATACCGATCAGTTATACCTGTCGGGGTAATTTTCTCTGTAAATTTCCTCCTCCAATTCATCGAAGAAATTCAGTACGTCCTCACTGTAACACTTGTATGTTTTTTCTCCTATTGTTAAATGCGGACCGCCCTCGTGATGAATTTTAACGGTTTCTCCGCTTTCAAGTTCAACCATATAAGGCACCGGGCCTCCGTTATATCCGGCAAAGACAGAAAGAGCATACTTATTTATTTCTGCCCGAAAAAGATTTTCAAGAAACTCCTCCTGCTGACGCTGTGTCAAGCTTAGCATTTTACTGCTGTAACGATCACACAGCCTGACCTTACATTCGGTGAAATCATACTTATCGAGCGGTGAATTTCTAAATGGCACTCCGCTGTCCACCCTCCTCGCATCCGAAGCCGACAGCCTCGTAAAAACAGGCTTAAGCAGCCATACGCCAAACAGGACCGTTGCCGTCAGTGCAAAAAATACAATCAAAATACGGATATTCTTTCTGACGCGTGTTTGCATTTCCCATATCCCCCTATCAGTCCCGGTATTTGCAGCTCGCTTGATCAAATTTCTCCGCTCAATTCATCAAGCCTTGTAAGAGCGCCCTCATCATAACACTTATACGCCTTTTCTCCGAGCAATAAATAAGGACCTCCCAAATGTATTATATTAATAACCTCTCCGTTTTCAAAAAATACCCTATACGGGCAGCTTTTCCCCGCATATATCGGATAGTCGGATAATCCGTATTTATTTATATTCGCCTGCAAAAGAATTTCAATAAATTCTTCGATCCGCTCCTCGGTAAGATACCCGATAATTTCTCCGTTGTCGGCAAACACGCCCACCTTGCAGTCGGTGAAGTCATACTTATCGAGCGGTGAATTGCAAAAAGGGATTCCGCTGTCCACCCTCCTCGAATCCGAAGCCGACAACCTCGTATATGCAGGCTTCAATATGCGGACAACCGAAATTATTACAACAATGAGCACCGAACAAAATATTATTATGTACAGTTTTTTTCTTGATTTCATTTATATTTCCAATCTATGATTAGCAATTATTCTCCCTTTTCCAAAATTGCAATATAATCATACTCATAATATCATATATGTTTTTCACATACAAGCGTTCCCCCGTATTTTTTTACCATATCCTCATAAAGCGCAAAAATGCCGCAGAACCAAGCAGACAAAGCAGCTCGGACTGCGGCATTGGTTTTGCGCAATTATTTATCGGATTACATCATTCCGCCCATACCGCCCATTCCTCCTGCGGGCATTGCGGGAGCGTCCTCCTTGATGTTTGCCACTACCGATTCCGTGGTAAGGAGCGTTGAAGCGACGCTTGTAGCGTTCTGAAGAGCGCTGCGCGTAACCTTTGCGGGATCAAGGATTCCTGCCTTAACCATATCCACATATTCCTCCTTGAGAGCGTCGAAGCCTGTTCCGACCTCGGACTCCTTCACCTTGTTGATGATTACCGCGCCCTCAAGACCCGCGTTGTACGCGATATGGTAAAGAGGTGCCTCAAGCGATTTGAGAATCAGGTTCGCGCCTGTTTTCTCATCGCCCGAAAGCGTTTCGGCAAGCTTTGCGACTTCCTTGGAGGCATGGATATACGCGGAGCCGCCTCCGGCGATTATTCCCTCCTCAACCGCTGCCTTTGTAGCCGCGAGAGCGTCCTCAAGGCGAAGCTTGCTTTCCTTCATCTCGGTTTCGGTTGCCGCGCCTACGCGGATAACCGCAACGCCGCCCGAAAGCTTAGCCAGTCTTTCCTGAAGCTTTTCCTTATCAAACTCGGAGGTTGTCTCCTCAATCTGAGCCTTAATCTGCGAAATTCTTGCGGCGATGTCCTCCTTGGAGCCTTCGCCGTCAACGATTACGGTATTTTCCTTCTGAACCTTAACGGATTTAGCGCGTCCGAGCTGCTCGAGAGTAGCCTCCTTGAGGTCAAGCCCAAGCTCCTCGGAGATTACCTCTCCGCCCGTGAGCACCGCAATGTCCTTGAGCATCTCCTTGCGTCTGTCGCCGTAGCCGGGAGCCTTTACAGCCACTACGTTGAAGGTTCCGCGCAGCTTATTTACAATAAGGGTCGTGAGAGCCTCGCCCTCAACGTCCTCGGCGATAATGAGAAGCTTTGCGCCGCTTTGGACAATCTGCTCAAGCAGGGGCAGTATCTCCTGAATGTTGGAGATTTTTTTGTCGGTGATAAGAATATAGGGATTGTCAAGAACAGCCTCCATCTTATCCATATCGGTCGCCATGTAAGCGGATACATAGCCTCTGTCAAACTGCATACCCTCGACAACGTCAAGCTCCGTCTTCATTGTCTTGGATTCCTCTATCGTGATTACGCCGTCCTTGGAAACCTTTTCCATTGCGTCGGCAACAAGCTCTCCGACCTCGTCGTCGCCTGCGGAAATTGCGGCTACCTTTGCGATCTGCTCCTTGCCCGTTACGTTCGAGCTCATCTTTGCGATTGCGTCAACGGCGCAGTCCGTAGCCTTCTTCATTCCTCTCCTGAGGATTATGGGATTAGCGCCTGCGGCAAGGTTCTTGATTCCCTCCTCAACCATTGCCTGAGCAAGCACCGTAGCGGTGGTGGTTCCGTCGCCCGCAACGTCGTTTGTCTTGGTTGCGACCTCCTTTACAAGCTGCGCGCCCATATTTTCAAAAGCGTCCTCAAGCTCGATCTCCTTTGCGATGGTCACGCCGTCGTTCGTGATGAGGGGCGCTCCGTAGGATTTGTCAAGAACCACGTTCCTGCCCTTGGGTCCGAGCGTTACCCTTACCGTATTGGCAAGCTTATTTACGCCTGCGCCGAGAACCTCTCTTGCCTCGGCTCCGTATTTAATCTCTTTAGCCATTATTTTTTACCTCCAAAAATTATTCGATTACCGCAAGTATATCGTTCTGCTTCACAACGATGAGCTCTTCATCGTCGATCTTAACCTCTGTTCCTGAATATTTTGAAAAAATAACCTTGTCGCCGACCTTAACCTGCATCGTGACCTCCTTGCCGTCTATAACGCCGCCGGGTCCCACCGCAATGACCTCAGCCTGCTGAGGCTTTTCCTTTGCCTGTCCCGGAAGAACGATTCCCGACTTGGTGGTTTCTTCTGCCACAAGCTGCTTAAGAACTACTCTGTCTCCTAAAGGTACTAACTTCATTGTAAAACCTCCTTATAATACTAATCGCTTTTTGTGCTGTTAGCACTCTTATTTGTTGAGTGCTAACCAATGACTATATATTAGTCATTTTGGTAACAGTATGCAAACATTTTATCAGGCTGATTTCCCGACTAATCCTCGGAATATCTCGGTTTATCTCATATTTTCTCGCTGTTTCTCTTTTTTTCTCGTATTTTTGCCGATTTCATTGGTTTTTGCAAAATAAAAAAGATACTGTTGGGCATAGCCGCCGTACTCGCCGTATTTATCGGCGGCAAGCGCCTGAATGACGGGAATCGGCGTTTCCTCCCCGAAATAAAGCTTTTCCATAATACGCTTAATCCATACGTCTATCGGGAAGGCGTTTCTTTTTCCAAGCGAAAAAAGAGCCACGCAGTTCGCGACCTTATCGCCAACGCCCTTAATCTGCTTAAGGCTTTCGACACAGACCGCATAATCCGCCGCCATAAGGCTTTCCCTGCTCAAGGCTCCCGAGCCGTATTTTTCGCAGGCGTCTATTATGTACGGGCTCCTGAAGCCCGCCTTGCAGCCTCGGATCCCGTCCACGCCCGCCGCGAGTATGCTCTTTGCGTCGGGAAAGGAGTACATATCGTTCCCCAGCGGCTTGCCGTAATTATATGATATGCCTGCCACAATATTTTTAATGCGGGGTATCTGCTGGTTCTGCGAAATGATAAAGGATATGAGCGTTTCAAAAAAATCCTGATTCAGTATCCTAACTCCCCACATCGCGTCGATTGCGGGCTTTAAGGCATCGTCCTTTGCGAGCAGCGCCTCCTTTATCTCGCCGTAATCGCGCGTCAAGTCGAAATAATCCCTCCATATCCGCGCGTAGTCCTCGGGCGTCGTGCCGTAAAACGTCAGCGTGTCCCCCGACTGCTTCATATGAAGGCATTTGCCCATGGCGCTTATGTAATATTCCTCCTCGCCCGCCTTTATAAAATGAAAGCACTGCCCGCATTCAAGCGTCTGGCTTAGCAGAAAATCCTTAACTCCCGTCACCGTAAGGCTCCCTGCCGCGCTGTCGTAATCAATTTGAAAATCCGCTTTATTCAAAATTTTATCCTCCGTATTTTTGTTAAGTATAGCATAACGCAAAATATTGCGCCAGCCGCAAATATTCCCGCGCCCAAATTAAATATATGAAATTTTTATAAAATTCATATTAGCACTTTTATTTTTTTCCGTTTCGTATTAAAATAAGAGCAACAATATCTGAAAGGAGCATTAAAATGAAGAAATTTTTCAAATTCTTGCTTGGCATTGCCGCGGTAGCCGCCGGCGTCGCGGGAGGACTTTTTGTTTACAGCAAAATCAAAGAGAAAAGAGAAGAATACGACGACGATTTTGAGGACGATTATGACGACGACTTCTCGGACGACGCCGACGATGAGGACAGACCCTACGTAAACATTACGGCTGACGCCGAAACAGCCGATAAGGACGCGAAAGCCGAGGACTAAGGTCCCCGGCTTTTGCCTTGCGCCGTCTGCCGATATACGTCAGAAGCTTCCCTCATATTTTTTCTTGAAAAATTTCGCCTTCATAAAAGCCGCAAGTTTCTTGCCCCAGCGGATATGCTCCATATGCATATATCTCAATTCGGCGATCCTGACAGGCTCGTTTCTGCGCTTGTAAAGCACCCATACGTTCAGAAGTATTTCGCTGACCCGTCCGTAAAATCTTTTTTGGAACGGCGAAAGCCCGTCAACCACCGCTCTTTTTTCAAGCTCTCCCAATATGTCGAAAAGCCATTCGCAGTATTCGTTCAGCAGCTCTCTTTTCATTATAAACATATTGAACATATGTCCCTTTTTCTGCTTAAGCACCTTGTCGAAGCACGCAAGATATTCGGGGCATTTTTCCGATATTATCCGCCGCGTATGCGTAATATGCTCTATATAATGCGTATGCTCGTAATGCGAATACAGCGTTTCTATATAATAATGCCGTTTTTTCGGCAAAATAATGTCAAACCTTTTGCAGAGAAGCTCCGCCTCCCTGTCGTTAAGAACGCTCTCCCACTTGCTCTTTCCTCGGTGAAGCGAAAAATGCCTCCTGTAATGCACCATTCCCAAATAATCCGCAGGAAGATTTTTCCAAGCCCAATAAAGCCCCGTAAGCTCGCAGTAGCCCGCGTTTTTGCCGGAAATATTATCGCCCGTATCGTCGCGCCGATAGCCTATATCGGGCTTGCCCGCGCTGCCCACAAAAAGCGGCACGTACATTGCCGAATCCGGCATACGGTATCTCTTATGCGTGTTTACAATTACTTTTATGTCCGTCATATATACTTCCTGTGTCGCTTCGCAGCCGCTTGGTCCATTGTGTTCGCATTCATTATAGCATATTCCCCATATTTTCCAACTGTTTTTTGAAAGGTTTCACACTTCTTTTACAATTCCCATATCTTGGCAAGCTCCGAAAGTCCTTCCTCAATGCGGCGAGCGTCAAGCCTTGCGTAGCCCAGCAGAATCTGCGGCGGCTCCGTGCTTTTGCCGTCAATATAGTATGTGTCGAGCGGATATATTTTAATACCGTCCGCGTCGGCAAGCTCCAAAAGCCGCCGCCCGCTCATACCGTTGTTTATGCGCACGAGCATATGCGCTCCTGCGTTTTCGCCCGATACCTCGGTATTTTTCCAGCGCCTTAGACAGCCAAGCATAACGTCGTGCTTGTTTTTGTATATTTTCCGCATTCTGCCGAGATGCCGCCCGAAGCCGCCCTCCCTGATAAAAAGCTCCACCGCCTTTTGGTCAATGCGCGAAACGGTATTGCTGAAATATGAGCAGCTTTTCATATATTTTATGTACAGGGCTTCGGGAAGCACCATGTAGCTTATGCGCAGGGCGGGAGAAAGCGATTTGGAAAAGGTTCCTATATAAATGACCTTCTCCTCGCCGTCATTGCCTTGGAGCGCGGGAATCGGCTTTCCCTTGTAGCGAAACTCGCTGTCGTAATCGTCCTCTATTATGTAACGTCCTTCCCTTGCCCGCGCCCAAGCCAAAAGCTCCGTTCTGCGCCCAATGCTCATAACCGTTCCCGTAGGATACTGGTGAGAGGGCGTGACATAGGCAATATCCGCGCCCGATTCCTCAAGCTTTGCAGTAATTATTCCGCTGCCGTCCATACCGACGGGAACTATTTTTCTGCCGAGGCTCTTAAGCAGCATATAGGACTTGCGGTAGGCGGGATTTTCCATACCGAAAACGCATTCTCCGTCAAGCAGCGCGCTTATTATCATCAGCAGGCTTTCGTTGCCCGCCCCGAGAACTATGCGCGAGGGATTTGCCCTTACGCGCCTCGATTCCATAAGGTATTCGGAAATGACCTCGCGAAGCCCCGCGTCGCCTCTGGAATCGCCGCTGTTGAAAAGCTCGCTGTTTTCGGGCGCGACCACCTGACGCATAATCCTTCTCCATTCATTATAAGGAAAATGCTCCGCTTCTATGCCGTCGGGAGAAAAATCTATTCGGTATTTTGGGGCGTATTTTTCATCTGAAGCCTTATCGGGCAGGAGCGCGGCGGTCCCGCAGAAGCCTTCCTCAAGCTCCGACACATAATAGCCCCTGCGCGGCGCAGACTCTATGTAGCCCTCCGCGATAAGCTGCTCATACGCCATCAGCACCGTGCTCCTGCTGAATTGGAGATACTCCGCCAGCGACCGCGAGGACGGCAGCGGAGCGCCTTTTTTTATGTTCCCGTTAATTATTTCGTCCCTGATAAACGAATATATCTGCTCATAGGCGGGCACCCTGCTGCCCGTATCCACATAGACAGCCAATTCCTTCATTCGGCATTCCCTTCTTTTCTGCGTTTAAAAAAATCATACCATTGCCGCCGTTCTTGTGCAATCCGTTTTTTTTTGATATACTTACAGTATTATTTTATTCGGAGGACCTGCACTATGAAGGAAACGCTTTATTCAATTCCCGTAAACGACGCTTTTGCGGCGGACTGCGAATGCCCCGTTTGCCAAATGTTCAAAAAGCTTGAGGACGACGCGGTGGACTACACCATGGGACCGAGCTATATGGAGGACGACACAAGGGCGCAGACCGACGCCTTGGGCTTCTGCGACAAGCATATACGAATGGTTTACGGCAAGGAAAACCGCCTCGGAATGGCGTGGGTTATGAAAACCCATTTTGACAAAACCATACGCGAGGTCCGCAAAAATCTGCCCTCGGGCTCTTCAAAGCTCCTCAAAAAAGGAGCCGCGAGCCTTCCGATAATCCAATATCTTGACAGGCTTAACAGCTCCTGCTTTGTTTGCCGCAGAATCGGCAATTTTTTTGACAGATATATTGATACCGTCTTTTATCTTTGGAAATCCGACGCGGATTTCAGGAACAAATTCAAGTCCTGCAAGGGCTTTTGCTCCGAGCATTATGCCGTGCTGCTCAAAAAATGCTCCGAGTTCCTGCGCGGCGGCGAGCTTGACGAGTTCGTGAATACCGTCAGCGAGCTGTATATCTCCAATATGGAGCGCGTGCGCGACGACCTCGCCTGGTTCATAAACAAATTCGATTACAATTACAACGACGAGCCGTGGTACAACGCCAAGGACTCCGTTATACGCTCAATGATAAAAACAAACGGCGTATTTACCGAGTAGGTTTTTCCTGCTCCCTGTACACATATATGCTTGTGCTGCTCAGATACTTCTGCGCCTTTGTCTTTTGAACGACGACAATTTCGTCTCCCTCCTCAAGCTGGTACTCGTCTATTACCAGCTCCGAGGAGTTGCTGAAAATCGTATCGACCTCCTCGTTGTTTACCAGCACCTGACTGAAGGGCGTGAAATTCCTGCCGTTTATTATCGTATGTCCCGTAATATTTCTCGCGGAGGAAATGCGTATATCCTTGTATCCCATTTTAAGGTTGGTAATGGTGTAGGGCAGCTCTCCCTTATATACCTCGCAGTCGCCGTACAGTATGTCGTACTCGAGCAGCTTAAGGTCCTCGCGGTATTTTTCACCGTCCTCCGAATCCATAAACGCCGCGTGGTACCTTGATATGATTCCTCCGTTCAGCCCCAGCTTATCGAGAACCACCGTCGAGAGCTGAAACGCCTCTATGTCCTTGTCCTCCTTGCGAAGCCCCATATTGTCCCACACCACATACTGCGTTTGGTATATGTCGCCGTTTTTCATATCCTCGTCCGTCATATCAAAGGTCGGAAGATGATCGCCGTAGAAAACGACCACGCACTCCTCGTCCCTCTCGGCAAGCGTGTCCGTAAGGTCGCGGACAAACCGATCCATCTCGTGAATTTCATTCACATAATACTCAAAGCCCTCGGGATTTCCCGTTATCTCATTGTTTTCAACCTTAATCGGAAGAAAATATTCCTCCGTGTCCTCGGGATAATCTCCGTGTCCCTGCACCGATATTGCGTATATGAAATCCTGCTGTTCCATTGTCGAATCGAGAATGGCGACTATCTCGTCAATCAGGCACTCGTCCTTTGCCCAGCCCAACGGCGTAACGTCGTATTCTTCAATGTATTCCACCGACGTAAAGGTATCGAAGCCAAGACGGGAAAAGACCGTGTTTCTTTCGTAAAAATCCCCGTCGTTATTGTGAAGCGCGTTCACGCTGTACCCGTACTCCTTAAGATAATAGCCTATGGATTCACAGGCGTTCTCCCTGAGGACCGTTTTGTAGGGATATTCGCCGGGACCGAAATCGTCGAGATTCATTCCCGTAATCACCTCAAACTCCGTATTAGCCGTACCCGCTCCGAAGGACGGCACCGACAGATAGCCGCTCGAGTAACTGCCGTACATACGGCGCAGATTGGGAATCGGGTCCTCGGAAAATTCAAGCGCGTCTAACAGCGTGGGGTCAAAAAGCGACTCAAGCTGCACGAAAATTATATTCGGATATGTACGCTCGGGCTCCCCGCCGCCCTCGGTACCCGTCGGCGGGTCGGTCGGCGCGGGAACGGGCTTGGTTTCCTCTATGCTGTCAACAAGATTGTCCACCTTGTCCTTGGAGTAATCCTTGGGCTTGGTTATCCCCATATTAAAAACCGAGCTGCAAAAGCAGTAATTGAAGCCGTAATCACGGTAGCCCTGCCTGATATTGCCGAAGGTGGTCGCAAGCAGTCCCGTGGCGTTCGCAATATTAAGATAAAGCATCATAAAACCGAAGGTAAGCGCCGACACAAGCGCGCATTTCAGATAGTTGATTTTCTCCTTTGTCTTGGGAGATTTAACCGCGAGCAGCACGATCAAAGCAACCGCTCCGACAATCAGCGCGATCAGAAGCGCTATTACAAAGGGCGAAAGGTATTGGTTTATCACCTTTATTCCCTCCGCGATATTAAAAAAATCGGGCGCCGCAAAGGGCGTTTTGCGGTTGGCGCTTATCACGCAGTTGGTCACGCCGAGGGCGAACCACAGAAGCGATATTACAGCCGCCGCGAAAAACCTTTTTTTGAAATATGCCGCAAAGGTAAGCGTAAAAAATATTATCAGGCTGTTGTACAAAAAAACCAGCGGATTGGTAAAAATATGCACAACCGCTTTTGCAAAGGACAGCCTGTTAAATATCTCCGTTACGAAATTCAGGACCAGAGCCAGCAGCGCCAGCCTGATCCATATTATTCCGAAAAATTTGTTGTTCCAGATTCTGCTTACGCCCCCGAAGAATCTGTTTTCCCTTAATTTTCCCATATTTATATTCCTCCGAGAAGGCTATTTGCCTACTTGGTTCTTTATCCTGTCACGCAGGTCCCTCGCTTTTTCCTTGAGATTTGTTTTCGCCGTGCGCGAAACGATTACGGCGGACGACATTTTTACGGCAAAATCATAATTCCCCAGTCTTGCCGCCAAGTCGGCGAGAAGATAGTCAAAGGTTGACTCATCCATGCCGCATATCGGGAAATCCTCCTTGGAGCGAGCCGTCGAAAGCCCCTCAAACGCGCTCGTAAGCATTTCCGTTTCGCTTTTTTCGCATTCCTTGCGCTCCGCCTCGGCTTCCGCGGGAAGATTCTCCTTTTTGCCGCGGAAAAGCCATGCAAGCTTTAAGCAGGTGTACGCCCTCTCGCTTATTTTGGCTTTTTTGACGATGGAATTGAACAGCGCGAGCTTATGCCTGTTGATCGCCTCGTCATAGCTGTATGTATCGCCGCTTTCGGGCTGCTTCTTGAACTTGGAGGAAACGTTTTCCTTTATGAGACCTGCCTGCGCGCTCGTCATATATCCGAAATACCTGCTGAGAGCCGCATAGCCGCAGTGCGGGCACACTATCGCGTCGTACTTAAGCGAATCTATTCCCGAATACTTGGGACGCAGATCCGAATCCGAGCCTATAAGGCGCGGCTTTCCCGTTTTTACGGTTTTGGACTTAAATTCGTTGTCACAGACGGGACACTGTATTTTTTTGTCAAAAATATAATCAGCCTCGGTCACAACATGCTCGGCTGCCGCCTTTGAGCCGTTCTTCGAGCCGTCCTTTTTCTCCTCTTCATAGATTTTCACGTCGTTAAGACCGCCCAGTCCCATTGATTCAAGACCTGAAAAAATATCACTCATACATATACCTCCGATTATTTAAGCTTGAACGAGCTTTTAAGTGAAACAATTCTGTTGAAAACCGGATGCTCCGGCGACGAATCCTTACAGTCGGCGCAGAAAAATCCGTTGCGCACAAACTGGAAGCTTTCGTAGGGCTTCGCTTTCGCAAGCGCAGGCTCCGCAAGGCAGTTTTCTGCAATTCGCAGGGAATCGGGGTTCAGGTTCAGACTTCCGTCCTCATTGTATACGCCCTTTTCCTCATCGACAATATTTTCGTACAGTCTTGCTTCAACCTTAACCGCCGTGGCGGCGTTTACCCAATGTATCGTGCCCTTTACCTTGCGTCCCTCAAAGCCCGAGCCACTCTTTGTCGCGGGATCGTAGGTACAGTGCACCTCGGTCACCCTGCCGTCCGCGTCCTTGACGCAGCCCGTGCAGGTGACAAAATACGCGTTCATAAGCCTTACCTCGTTGCCGGGGAAAAGCCTGTAATATTTCTTCGGAGGCTCCTCCATAAAGTCCTCCCTCTCTATATAAAGCTCTCTGCCAAAGGGAACCTGCCGCTTTCCGAGCCCGGGATTCTCCAGATTGTTGTCAACGTCCAAAAGCTCGGTTTCCCCCTCGGGATAGTTGTCGATAATAAGCTTTACGGGGTCCAGAACCGCCATCATTCTCGGACGCTTAAGCTTAAGGTCCTCCCTTATGCAGTATTCGAGCATGGCGTAATCGACCGAGCTGTTCGCCTTGGAAACGCCGACAAGCTCGACGAACATTCTGATGGATTCGGGAGTAAAGCCCCTTCTTCTGAGCGCCGCGATGGACACCAGCCTCGGGTCGTCCCAGCCGTCAACGATTTTGTCCTCCACAAGCTTCTTGATGTATCTCTTGCCCGTTATGACGTTCGTAAGATAAAGCTTTGCGAACTCAATCTGCTTGGGCGGGTTCTCGTACTCGAGCTCCTTTACCACCCAGTCGTACAACGGCCTGTGGTCCTCAAATTCCAGCGTGCATATCGAATGCGTGATTCCCTCTGTCGCGTCCTCGATCGGGTGCGCAAAATCATACATCGGATAAATGCACCATGCATCGCCCTGCCTGTGGTGATGCTGATGAGCCACGCGGTATATAACGGGGTCGCGCATATTTATATTGGGCGACGCCATGTCTATTTTGGCGCGCAGCACCTTCTCGCCGTCGGCGTAAACGCCGTTTTTCATATTTTCAAAAAGCTCCAGGTTCTCCTCTACCGAACGGTCCCTGTACGGGCTGTTTTTGCCCGGCTCGGTAAGCGTTCCGCGGTACTCCCTTATCTCGTCGGCGGAAAGGTCGCACACATACGCGCTGCCCTTTTTTATCAGCCTGACAGCCGCCTCGTACATTATCTGAAAATAATCCGACGCGAAGAAAAGTCTGTCCTCATAATCGGCTCCCAGCCACTCGACGTCCGCCTTTATCGACCCGACGAACTCATCCTTCTCCTTGGTGGGGTTCGTATCGTCAAACCTCATATTGAACTTGCCGCCGTATTCCTTGGCAAGCCCGTAGTTTAGAAGTATTGATTTGGCATGACCTATATGAAGATAACCGTTTGGCTCGGGCGGAAATCTCGTCTTAACCGTTTTGCAGTGTCCCTCGGCTATATCCCTGTCGATAATCTGCTCGATAAAGTTTTTTGATACCGCTGCTTCATTTTCCATTCGGGTATTCCTCCAAACAAAACTCTGTGTACATTCCTTAATATAATAACAGAGCCGTTCGATTTTTACAATCCCAGTTTTACTATATTTTTGTCGGAAATAAAATTCGCGGTATTGTAAAGCACCAGAATATCGGTAACGCCCTCGTCAGCCGCCAGCGCTTTTACGCTCCCCATATAATAACGCATATCCAGCATAATTATTTTCGCATAATCCCTCGTGAGAAAAGGCACAAAGGAATTGGCGAAGGAATCCTTTACAAGAAGCAGCGTGCCCTCGCCCCCGCCCTCTATATCGACGCGCCCGTAATTCCCTCCGAGAAAAACCCTGTATTTGTCCTTTTCCGAAAGAGCGCCGTAATCGTAAAGCATTCCGTTCTCCCCGTCGCAGTCCGCCGTTATGTTTTCGATTCCCTTTGCAAGCACGATTTCATCGTACGCGGTATTCGGCAGAAGCACCTTTGAGTACAGGCTGCCGCGAAAATCCGTACAGACCGTTTCAAATCCGAAGTCCTCGGCGGCTGGCGTTTTGCCGTACAGCCGCGAATATTCGAGATACGCCTCAAACGCTCCCCACGAGGTCCAATGATGGTCGGTCTTATAAAAGCTCTGCTTCTCCATCGACTTAAGCGCGCCCGAAGCGTCAAGCGCAGCGCCCTCCGAAATCCCCCGCGAGATTTCCGATATAATGCCGCCTTGGTCAAATTCGGGCGCGCAGGCGGGCAGCTTATCCTCCAAAACAAACGCCGCCGTCGGCACGATCAGAAAAACCCTGCGCTCCTTTTCCACCGTATCGCAGCCTTCAAAAAATTTATTGATATACGAAATATTTTGCGCGACAAGCTCCGTATCAACATCGCGGCTCTCGGTCTTTTGTATCAGGTACCCGTCCCGCGCAAGATACACGTCCTCAATATCCCTCATTCCGAGAAGCCTCCTGTACTCCGAGGCAGTCCCCATAAAGAAATCCCTGAACGCGAATTGATCGGACACATATTCGTCCGCTTCCTCCATATAATCGCCCGACACAAGCTTTTTTACGGACAGCTTGGGAGCCTGCGCGAGATAACGGTTCTCATTTTCCGAAAAATCCCTGTCCCTTATGCAAAAAAATGCCGTCCCAAGCCCGAATATAAGCGCGAGAAAAAGCACGGACGTAAAAATATTCTCGTTTTTCCCCATAAGATACGCCTCCTCAGAACCTGAAATACAAAAAGGGATTGTAGGAATCCCCGACTATAAGCCCTACACACACAAGGAAAACAACAATCAGGAAAATATTCGACGCCGCGGCCCGCACAAGCGGTCGCGCGCCCCGAATGAATTTATTCGCGAGCCTTGCGGGCAAATCCGTACAGCCCACGGCGAAAAGCACAAACAGCGGCGCGTATTTTCGCAGCGCGTACAAAGCCTCCGTTCCCGCAAGCCCTCCGGCTCCGAGCATTCCCGAAAGGTACGCGCCCATGCTGCCAAAATCCTCAACCGCGAAAATGACCCAGCCCACAACGACGACAAGCAGCATATAAATATGCCCGACCGCACTCGGAGCCTTGGAAAGCGCGCGTCCGAGGAACATTTTTTCCATAATGAGAAAGAACGCGAAATAAAGCCCCCACACGAGAAAATTCCACGACGCGCCGTGCCATATTCCCGTAAGCCCCCACACCGCAAGAATATTGAGAAGCTGTCGCGGAACGCCCTTTTTGTTTCCGCCCAGCGGGATATAGACATATTCTCTGAACCATGTTCCGAGCGATATGTGCCACGTGCGCCAAAAGCCCGTAATGCTTTTTTGCATATACGGGTACCTGAAATTCTCGTCATAGTCGAAGCCGAACATTTTCCCCAAGCCGATCGCCATATCCGAGTATCCCGAAAAATCAAAATAAATCTGAAAGGCGAAGCCGACGGCTCCGAGCCAGCACATAAGAGCCGTCCGTTCGTTCGCAGGCGACGCGAGAGCGTATTCCCAAAGCTTTCCCGCCATATTCGCAAGCATAACCTTTTTGGCAAGCCCAACGATAAAGCGCCTTACCCCGTCGGCAAATTTGTCAACAGTAAGCGCACGGCTTTCAAGCTGCTTTTCCACGGTGCGGTACCTGACGATCGGACCCGCGATAAGCTGAGGGAACATCGTGACATAGGCGGCAAAGCTTATAAAATTGCGCTGCGGCTTAACCTCGCCCCTGTACACGTCTATCGTGTAGGACATCGTCTGGAAGGTGTAAAAGGAAATCCCGATGGGCAGCGCAAGCCCCAAGGGTCCTCCCGCGTACTTAAAGGTTCCGAGAAGCGCAAGATTTCCCGCCACGGAAGCAATCATAACCGCCCGCGACGCACCGCGTTTTT
>JAMPDT010000052.1 GCA_023665525.1 Butyrivibrio sp.
TAAGGCTTTGTCTTTACAAGCGCGAGCATATCAAGGACCAAAGCCGTTACCTCCGCTATGAGGAGGCGGTCGGCAGCACGGGGCAGTCGCAGGGAATTTACATACAGTTCCTAATCGCCGTAATAAATTACATCGCAAGCATTAACTCGTCGGGAAAGGATACGTCCGTAACAGGCAAGACCGTTTTTATCGACAATCCGTTCGGAGCCGCAAAGGACGTCTATATTTGGGAGCCGATTTTCGGAATGCTGGCGACCAACCACGTTCAGCTCATCGTTCCCGCGAGGGGCGTAACTCCCGCAATAACGGAAATGTTCGACGTAAATTATATTTTGGGACAAAAGCTTGTGTCGGGGAGACAGCAGACGGTTGTGACAGATTACAGAAGTCAGGTGCGGACGGGCGAAATGGAGTATACGAAGCTTGAATTTGAGCAGGCAGCATTTGATTTCGTATGATGTTTTTGACATTGATATTTTACTGTGTTAAAATTAACTATTAGGAGCTTCACGTTTAAGAAGAGGTGAAAAGTGTGGACAGAGTAGAGCTTGGGATAAAACTTGACCAAATAAACAAACTTCGCGAAAGAGGCGAATACGCCGACGCCGCGAAGGTGTGCGACACCATAGACTGGCGCAGGATCAAAAAATGGTCGGAGCTTTCGGTGGCTCAGGAGATTTACGAGAAAGCGGGCAGAACCAAGGATTCGCGCAATGTCTGCGTATATGCATACAACAGGAACCTTGGGGGCAAAAGACTTTTATTCAAGCTTACGGAGATGTCCATTGCCATAAACGACCTTGAGGAAGCGGACGATCTGTACAGGGAATTTGTCGAAGCCGCTCCGCGCGATATGGAGAGATATATACTTTTATATAAGCTTAACAAGGCGCGCGGCGTGGGGAGCAATAAGCTTATAGACATACTCGAGGAGTATAAGCAGAATGAGCTGGACGAGCAGTACGAGTATGAGCTTGCCGAATTATACGCGGAATCGGGAAGGATTGACGACTGCGTAAGGGAATGCGACGATTTGATCCTGTGGTTCAACGAGGGGGAGTACGTCGAGAAGGCGCTCAGGCTCAAGGCAAAGCACGCCGAGCTTACCAAGGCGCAGAGAGCAAAGCTTAAAACCATGGAGGAATTTCGCGCGGCGGGCTTGGAGTATGAATCCGTGCCGCCCGCCTATGAAAGCGAGGCGGATATACCCGAGCCGTCCTTTTCGGGAACAAAAAATCCCGTAATCGGCTACGGCGCGCCCCACGATAAAATATACGACGAGGAATACAGGGTACCCGAAAAGGATTACAGCATATACGATACGCAGAATGTTCAGGCGGAGCTTGCCAAAAATATGGCGGAGATCCTTGAGGGAATAAAGCGCGCCGACTATGACGCGGAAAATGTACGCGAGCGGGAGGCGCAGCGCCCGTCCGTTCCCGAACAGCGCCGTGAAATCACGCTTCCCGACGATACGGACGATTATTACGGCAGGACCGCTGAGATATATACGAAAGGGCAGGAGCCGTACATTGCGGCGGGAGCCGAGGATTACGCGGACGATGAAACGGCGATTGAAACGCCGCCCGAAGCGGAGCTGTCAGAAGCCGAACAGCCCGAAGCGCCGCTCGATGATTTGCCCGAAGCCGAGCCGTCCGAAGCGCCGAGCGTCGGCTCTCCCGAGGCGGAATACGGCGGCTCGGACAGCATAAGGGTGGACGAGCCGACCAAGGAAATCCGCATAAATACGCATCATTGGAAACGTTACAGGAGCTATATGGTGGAGGACGAGGAGGCGGAAACGGAAACGGAAGCCGACGCTGTGAAATCCGAAGCAGAAGAAGCCGAGAAGCGCGAAGCGGCGCTCCCGAAATACCTCGTCGAAAAGAGCGAGGTCGAGGCGGAGTCGGTAACGGGACCTGAATTTATTATAGAGGATTTGGAAACGATCGTAGAGATTTCCGTTGACGAAACGGAGGCTCAATCGGACGGGCTTACTGCGGCTTATGAAGATGAAGCGCCCGCCGAACCCGTGTCGGAGGAGGCTCCCGCACCCGAAGAAACAGAGCCGTCACCTGCGTCGGAGGAAATAAAGGAAACGAAGGAAAAAACGTCGGAGGAAATGTCGGAGGAGACTCCCGAACAAGAGCCTGCCGCCGCCGAGGAAGAAGCGGAAGCGCCCGCCGAGCCTGTCAAGGACACTGTTCCCACAGTATCGGAGGAACCGACCGAAAGCGCGCCCGCCGAGCCTGCGGAGGACGGCGAGGTAATAGACGGGCAGATAGATTTGCTTTCGTGGCTTTCGGAGGACAGCCGAAGTCTTGAAGCGGAGGCGGAGCATACGGAGGAAAACGCGCAGGAAGCGCAGACCGTCGGAGGCTCCGAATTTTCCGAAGAAGCGCAGCCTGACGGGGAGGAGGATATGCTTCCCGAAATAGAGGAGCCGCAGAGCGAAACGGAGGAGGATAAATCCGTCGAGGAAGCCATGGACGAAATGACGCGTATGCTCATGGAGGAAGTGGCGCAGGATATAGAAGAAAGAGAGAAACAAAAGAAGCCAACGGGAATAAGCGAGGAGGAATATATCGCGACGGCTGAGAGTCAAGACAGCGACGCTTCCGACAGCGGCATGGACGGGGAGGAAACGCCGCAGGCGGCGGAGGCGGAGAGCGCCGCGGCGAAGGAAGCGGACGATGACGAAGCCTATGCGGAGGAAAACGGGCTTTCCGACAACCTTGACGACGAGGACAATGATTTTGTGCTTAAGGACGCGGAGCGCAAATGCCTGCACCGGTATCTTTTTATAGACGGTCTGGAGGCGCAGGCGGCTCAGATTATCAACAGAAAGAAGAAAGAAACTCATGACGGAACCTCGTCAAAAGGCAATATTGTTATTTTGGGCAAATCCGAAACAAACAAAAAGAATTTTGCCATCGACCTGTTTAAGGCTATGCACGCGCAGGACGGCGGGGGCTCGCTCAAAATTGCCAGAACGACGGCGGCTATTATCAATCGAAACGGAATAACATCGTCGGCGGACAAAATAAAGGGAATGACGCTGATAATCGAGCACGCCCATCAGCTCACGCGCAAATCAGTCGGAGAGCTGTGCGACTTTATGAGGGGCGACACGCAGGGAATGCTCGTTATGCTCACGGGCGAGGATTACGCCGTGAAGCGTGTTTTTGCCGAAAACCCCGATTTCGCGGAGATGTTTGATTATACCGTGCATATCCGCCAGTACACCGTCAACGAATTTGTCGCAATGGCAAAGGAATACTCCGGGACTAAGGGCTATTTGATAACCGACAGGGCGCTTTTGAAGCTCTACCTTATGATTGACGGACTTGCAGCCAAGGACGAGGGCGCTCAGGCTGACGGCGTGAGGCGCATTGTTGACAACGCGATTGAGCGGAGCAGGAAAAGACCCAAGAAGTCGGGCGCGTTAATAAGGCTTAAGGAAAAGGATTTTGCGGAGTGAGGAATCGGAATTATGCTGGAGGAATTAAAGGAAAGAGTGTTTGACGCCAACCTTGAGCTTGTGCGGCAGGGACTGGTGATTTATACATGGGGCAATGTCAGCGGAATTGACCGCGAAAAGGGACTTGTAGCGATAAAGCCGAGCGGCGTTGACTACGATTCGATGAAAGCGTCGGATATGGTGATAGTGGATTTGCGGGGAAACGTTGTTGAAGGGCATTATAATCCGTCGTCGGATACGCCCACGCATTTGGTGCTTTACAACAGCTTTGCGGAGCCGGGCGGAATCGTGCATACCCATTCGCCGTGGGCAGTGGCTTTCGCGCAGGCGGGAATGCCGATAACCGCGTTCGGGACTACCCATGCGGATTATTTTTACAAGGATATACCGTGTACCCGCGCCCTGAGCAGTGAGGAGGTCGGCGGCGAATACGAGCGCAATACGGGAAAGGTTATTGCCGAAGCCCTGAAGGGCGAGGATATAATGGCGCTGCCGGGAATCCTTGTGCGCAGCCACGGACCGTTTGCGTGGGGCAAAGATCCCGCAAACGCGGTGTACAACGCCACGGTGCTTGAGCACGTGGCAGAAATGGCGTACCGCACAAGGGCGCTGAATCCCGAGGCGGAGCGTGTGCCGCAGTATCTTTTGGACAAGCATTACAGCCGAAAGCACGGCGCGGACGCGTATTACGGACAAAAACAGCCGCGCCCGATTTCTTAGCAAAAATGTATGGCTTGACATACATAAATTATAAAAATATTACAGGAGGTAATTTTACAATGAAATTTTTTATCGACACCGCCAAGGTGGAGGACATCAAAAAAGCAAATGATATGGGAGTTATCTGCGGCGTTACCACGAATCCCTCGCTTATTGCCAAGGAGGGCAGAGATTTTAAGGAGGTTATCGCCGAAATCGCGGCAATCGTGGACGGTCCCATCAGCGGGGAGGTAAAGGCGACCACCCAAGACGCGGAGGGCATGATTGCGGAGGGACGCGAAATCGCGGCTATACATCCCAATATGGTGGTTAAAATCCCGATGACGGTCGAGGGGCTTAAGGCGACAAAGGCGCTTGCCGCAGAGGGCATTAAGGTCAATGTGACCCTTATTTTTTCGGCAAATCAGGCGCTTCTTGCGGCGAGAGCGGGAGCGGCATACGTATCGCCTTTCCTCGGCAGGCTCGACGATATATCGCAGCCCGGCATTGATTTGATAAGGACGATTTCCGATATTTTCCTTAACTATCCCGAAATCGAAACCGAGATAATCGCGGCAAGCATCCGCAACCCCATTCATGTGACGGACTGCGCGCTTGCGGGAGCGGACATCGCGACGATTCCCTATGCGGTTATCGAGCAGATGACAAAGCACCCCCTGACCGACCAGGGAATCGAGAAATTCGTGGCTGACTACCGTAAGGTTTTCGGAGATTGAGAACAGAAAGGAATAACAAAATGAGTACAAATATTGATAATATGTCGGTAAACGCCATAAGAGTTCTGGCGGCGGACGCGGTTCAGAAGGCAAATTCGGGACACCCGGGACTTCCGCTGGGCTGTGCGGCGATAGGCTATGAGCTTTGGGGAAAGCATCTTTCCCACAATCCCGCAAATCCCAAATGGGCGAACCGGGACCGCTTCATACTTTCGGGAGGACACGGCTCGACGCTTCTGTACTCCCTGCTTCATCTTTTCGGCTATGGACTGACCAAAGAGGACCTTATGAATTTCAGGCAGGACGGCTCGCTCACGCCGGGACACCCCGAGTACGGGCACACCGTTGGAATCGAGGCTACCACGGGACCGCTCGGCGCGGGAATGGGAATGGCTGTCGGTATGGCTGCCGCCGAGGCGCATCTCGCTTCGGTTTTCAACAAGCCGGATTTTCCCGTGGTTGACCACTACACTTATGTGCTTGGCGGCGACGGCTGTATGATGGAGGGAATTTCCTCCGAGGCAATGTCGCTTGCGGGAACCTTGGGGCTTAATAAGCTTATTGTGATTTACGATTCAAACAGCATTTCGATTGAGGGAGGCACGGATATTGCCTTTACCGAGAATGTTCAAAAAAGATTCGAGTCGTTCGGCTTCCGTACAATCACGGTTGACGACGGCAACGACCTTGATTCGCTGGGCAGGGCGATTGAAGCTGCCAAGGCTCAGACGGCAGGTCCCGTGCTTATCACGGTAAAAACCAAAATCGGCTACGGCTGTCCCGCCAAGGAGGGCAAGGCGAGCGCTCACGGAGAGCCGCTCGGAGCCGAAAACATCGAGGCGCTCAAGGATAATCTCGGTTGGCCCTCAAAGGAGCCGTTCTTCGTTCCCGACGAGGTATATGACAATTACAGGGAGCTTGCAAAGGCGGGCGCAGAAAAAGAAGAAAAGTGGAATAAGCTTTTTGCCGATTACTGCGCAAAATATCCCGAAATGAAGCAGCTTTGGGACGAGTACCATGACGCGGACAGAGCCGCAAGGGTCCTTGACAACGAGGATTTTTGGGCGCACGGCGACGCGGCTGAGGCGACGAGGAGTGTGTCGGGCAAGGTGCTTAACAAGGCGAAAAAGCTTATGCCGAATCTTGTCGGAGGCGCGGCGGACCTTGCGCCCTCCACCAAAACCTATATGAACGGTGCGGGAGATTTCTCGAGGAATGATTACACGGGCTGCAATTTCCATTTCGGAGTAAGGGAGCTTGCAATGGCGGCAATCGGCAACGGACTTATGCTTCACGGCGGCTTGAGGGCGTTTGTATCGACCTTTTTCGTGTTCAGCGACTACACCAAGCCCATGGCGAGGCTTTCGGCGCTTATGAAGCTGCCGCTCACCTTTGTTTTCACGCACGACAGTATCGGAGTCGGCGAGGACGGACCTACGCACGAGCCGATCGAGCAGCTTGCGATGTTCCGCGCCATGCCCGATTTTGCGGTATACCGTCCGTGCGACGCAACCGAAACGGCGGCGGCATGGTATTTTGCGCTGACCAATAAGGACACGCCCACAGCCTTGGTGCTTTCGCGCCAGAACCTTCCCCAAATGGCAGGCTCGAGCCGCGAAGCGTTAAAGGGCGGCTATATAATAGACGATTCCGCCAAAGCCGTTCCCGACGCAATCCTTATGGCTTCGGGCTCGGAGGTGTCGCTTGCGGTTGAGGCGAAAAAAGCCCTGCTTGCGGACGGAATCGACGCAAGAGTGGTAAGTATGCCCTCGATGGATATTTTCGAGCGTCAGAGCGACGAGTACAAGGAAAGCGTTCTCCCCAAGGAGTGCCGCAGGAGAGTTGTCGTTGAGGCGCTTTCGGATTTCGGCTGGGGCAAATACGTCGGGCTGGACGGCGCGTGCGTGACCATGCACGGCTTCGGGGCAAGCGCGCCCGCGGATAAGCTTTTCGAGAAATTCGGATTTACGGTCGAAAATGTCGTAAAGGCGGTAAAGAGCTTGTAAAGTCGGTTTTGAGTTAAACAGATCGGCACGGGCGGTTTTGTATGAGCCGCCCGTGTTTTTTGCGCCGTGATACGGGAAAAGCCGATTGACAAACTTTTAAGCGTATGCGAAAATTAGATTGCGGGGAAGACACCCATAATAAAAAACGAAGCGAAATCCGAAGGGGAAGACACCCATGACCAAAAACAGAAAGGCGGCGTCCGCAGGCTTGTCGGGACAGACAGTAACCGTTCTTGACCGAAGCGGAACACCTATCGGAAGAACCTATCCCAAAAGAGCAAGGGGATTGGTAAAAAAATGTCGGGCAGAATATGCTTCCGACGATACGATCCGTCTGTATGCAGACTGTCCGATGTATAATGATACGGAGGAACATACGATGGAGATAAACGAAAAAATAAATTACGGTGAGAATGAGGAAACGGCAAAGCGGGCGGGAACGCAGGAGCAGGTAAATTATATTTATCTGGAGCCCCGTGAGTGGTGCGTCAATCCCGACACGGCGAATCAAACAAAATTCGAGAGATTTTTTGCGGAAACACCGTTTGGCGGGGATATGCGTGAGGTGCTTTCGCTCGGCGCATGGTCGGGCGAGTGGTGCGAAATCGTTAGCAGGAAGCTGCCGCTTGTCAAGGGAACGAAATACAGCTTCGTTTTTTGGCTTAACGGCGGGGAAAACGACCGTTTTAACGAACGCTGCGAGCTTCATGTTATTTTCACCGACAGCTCCGAGGGCGTAAGCTATCGGGACTGGGAACAGAGACTTTGCTATAAGCTTAACCGCGGCTACATTAAGCCTCTCAAAAGGTATAAGGGCTGGGAGTTGTATTCGATTACGTTTACGGCGGACGCGGAGCTTGCGCAGCTTCGCTTTGTGGCGCAGTACGCGCCCATGGCGCTGATTCGCGCGGACAGCCCCGAGGCATATGCAGAGCTGGAGGAGGTTCTCGACGAGTACGAGGGCTTAAGACCCCAGCGTCACAACATTGTGTTTGAGGACGGCTGGCCGACAAACAAGATGTACGCTACCGAGGTTCTTGCCATAAGAGCGGGGAACGCGGACAGTTCGGGCAGAAATAAGGGCGACGAAGCTTTTTCCCTTTTTTCAAAGCTTATTGATATGGACGAGATAGCCGAGCGAATCGCGGACAGCATTGATACCGACGATATTGCGGAGCAGATAGCGGACAGTATCAATATGGACGAAATACTCGGGCGGGTAATCGGAAGCCTCGATATGGACGAGATAGCCGAACGAATTTCCGAAGGTCTCGATATGGACGAGATAGCCGAACGAATTTCCGAAAGCCCCGGTATAGGCGATATAGTCAAGTCCGAGAAGCTTTAATTCAATTTAATCCATCATAAAAGGAAAGCCTTTCCGTACCGACCGCGTTTTGCGGGGTACGGGGAGGCTTTTGATATATGAAAATATGTAGTTGTTTTTTTCTCAATTATAATACTGCGCCTGCGCCGCGAACATTTCGGCGTAGATTCCGTTTGGGTTCCCGACAAGCTCGTCGTGCGTGCCGTACTCCTTGATTTTTCCCTCGGAAAATACCGCGATTCTGTCGCAGAAGCGGCAGCTTGAAAGCCTGTGCGAAATATATATGGCTGTCTTGCCGCCGACCAGCGATTCAAATTGGCGGTATATCTCGTATTCCGCAACGGGATCGAGCGCGGCTGTCGGCTCGTCGAGAATTACGACGGGCGCTTTTTTGTGCAGGGCGCGCGCAATCGCGATTTTCTGCTGTTCGCCGCCCGAGGGCTCCACGCCGTTTTCGTCAAAGGCCTTGAAAAGAAGCGTGTCGGCGCCGTTTGCGAGGGAGCCGAGTTTGTCGGAGAGTCCTACGCGGGCGGTCAGGCGGTCAAGCTCGTCCCTGCCGCATTCGTCGTCAAGCACGATATTTTCTGCGACGGAGAACGCGAAAAGCTTGAAATCCTGAAAAACGGGGGAGAATATCGACATATACTCATTGTAGTCGTATTCCTTTATGTTTACGCCGTCAAGGAGGATTTCACCGCCCGTCGGGTCGTAAAGGCGGCACATAAGCTTGATAAAGGTGGTTTTACCCGCGCCGTTAAGCCCGACCACGGACAGGTGCTCGCCGGGCGTTATGGTGAGGCTTATTCCGTCGAGTACGCGTACGTCCGTGTTGGGATAGGTAAACGAAACGCTGCGGAATTCAATCGTGTGGGGCTTGTTCTCCACGTGGCGCTCGCCCTTTTCGATGGCGGCGGGATATTCCATAAATTTTATAAACTCATACGCGTAGAGGCTGCGCTTGGATATGTCGGAAAGGCTTTCGGTCACGGTTTGCATCTGCGAATGGAAGGTTGCGCCCGTCGTAAGCATCTGTGAAAATACGCCGATTGAAATTTTTCCCGCAATGGCGAGAATGCCGAGGTAAATATAATAACCGAAGTCCTTTGCAACGTCCGACACCAAGTGCAGAATATTGAGCGGAAGATCCCGGTTCGACTGATTTTTCCAAACCTTCAGGTTTTTAAGGGTGTAAGAGTTCCATTTGTCCGCCATCATATCGGATGCGTCGTAGAGGCGTATATCCTTTCCGAACGGTATATCAGTAATCTGAAAGCCCAAATATCCGAAAATGCGGTTTAATTTCGAGAGTCCGATATAGCTTTCCGTTTCCAGCTTGTTTTGTTTGATTCGGATAAAAAACTGGACGGCAAGAATTACGCCTGTGACCGCGAACAGAAGCGGAGCGTGTATGAATATTATCGTCACTGCTCCCGCGATCGTGATCAGCGCCGAAAGCAGGTAAAAGAAGGGGTGCAGGATTCCGACAACGCCTCCCGAGTACCACGAGATACCCTCCTTTGCTTTTTCTATCTGGTCAAGGGCGTTTTTGTCCTCCGTGAGCTGGAAATCAAGCTCCATAGCGCGGCGGCTTATTTCCTCGGAGAGAATATTGTCGAACCTTTCGGCATATTTTTCTGTCTGCACGCCCAAAACGGAGTTCCCGAGGGTCAAAAGCGTTCCCGCGATTACGGTGACGGCGGCGTACACTGCGAGCCGCCCTATGTCGCGCGCGCCCAAAAGCTCGTTTATGATAAGCGGCGTGGTTATTATGGCGACGAAGGGCTGCGCGGCGCGAAACAGTATTTCAAGGAACGCGCACAGGAAAAAGCCCTTGTGCGTGCGCCATGCGAGCGGCGTAAAGTATTTAAGCGTCTTAAAAACAATGCCGCGCGCGCTTATTTTATCCGTGCTGTCAGTTTGCTGCTTCCGCATAGTCCATGCCCTCCTTGTAATACTGCGCCTGAATTTCAAATATTTCCGCGTATTCCCCGCCCTTGTGCATAAGCTCCTCGTGAGAGCCGTACTCAACCATTTCGCCCGATTTGAACATTGCGATTCTGTCGCAGAAGCGGGTGGAGGAAAGCCTGTGCGAGATGTAAACGGCGGATTTGTTTTTAATTATTTCATCAAAATTTTTGTAAAGATCATATTCAGCCAAGGCGTCAAGCGCGGCTGTCGGCTCGTCCAAAACGATTACGGGCGCGTCCTTGTACAAGGCTCTCGCCAAAGCAAGCTTCTGCCTTTCGCCGCCCGAGAAATCAACGCCGTGCTCGTCGATAACCTTAAGCATCTCGGTGCGGATCCCGTTTGCGAGGCTGTCCAGCTTATCGCCCAAGCCCGCCTCGCGCGCGCATTGCTCCGAGCGGCAGTAATCCGTCTGCTCCGCGCTTTTCATCGAGATGTTTTCGCCTAACGGAAAGGCAAAAATCTCCACGTTTTGGAATACGGGGGCGAAGAGCGCGTAATATTCGCCGCGCCTGAATCGCCTTATATCCGTTCCGTTCAAAAGAATCTGCCCCTCGGTCGCGTCGTAGAGCCGCAGAAGAAGCTTGATAAAGGTGGTTTTGCCCGCGCCGTTAAGCCCCACGACGGCGAGGCGTTCCCCGCTGTTCAGCGTGAGGTTAAGCCCCTTTAAGGCGAAGCTGTCCGCTCCGTGATATTTGTAGGATACGTTTTTAAATTCAAAGACATACTCGCCCGAGCGCGGAACGGGCAGGAAATCGCCCGTTTCCTCGGTTGGCAGATCTATAAAGGAACGGAAATCGTCGGTTTCCAGAGAATGCTTCCGAAGATCCACGAGCATATTTAAAAACTGCATAAGCGTTTCGGAGAAGGTTGACGCCAGTCCGAGGAACAGAGTGAAATTACCTATGGACATATCTCTGCCGATGACCGCGGCTATAAGTATCGCGTATACCGCGCCCCTTGAGATTATCGCCATAAAATGAGCGAACACCGAATTGATTATCCAAAGGTTTCTGCTGTGGAGCATACGCTCCTGCTTCTGCATATTTATGCCGTGCTGTTTTTTCAGAAGCCAGCCCTTCATATTAAAAAGGCGTATATCCTTCGCGTAGTCAAAGCTTTGGGTAACCTGCCCCATATAGTACGTTTTTCTCCATACGGGAGCCAGCGCGTCCCAGGTTTCCTTTTTGTCTCTTTTTACGATGTGGCGGAAAAAAATATACTGCACGACGCCCACCGCGACGAGAATGATGATCAGTCGCCAATCGAGCGCCATTACCGCCGAAACTGTAGCCGCAAGCAGCACAAGGCGGCTGCCGAAGTCGTATACCGTGCGCATCATTCCCTCAACGCCGTTGTCATTGCCGCCTGTTGCCTGATTCGCCTTTTCACTCATGTCGAGAACGTCGGGCTTTTCAAGCTGCTCGTAGCTCATTGTCAGCACCTTTTTAATTCTTTCGGTGATGAGCTTCTGCCTTGCATGTATAAAACGGAACCAGGTTCGGTTGTTGGTGACGGCGTTCAGGGTCAGCGCCGCCAGCTCGATGCCCGAGGTGACCGCGAGCATGGACAAAAGAGGGCTTATGTCTTTCTCGGGAGTCAGCGCCTGCGCCTGAACGAGGTCGATAATAAACTTGCCGATAAAGCTCCACATAAGCTGCACCGCCGAGCCGGCAAGCATACCGACGAGCATAATCCATATGAGAGAGGGGGTATACTGTCTTAGCTTTTTTAAAATATAAAAGGAATTGCTCAAAACTCCGTATTCGGTGTGGAGCGGATTGGAGCCCGCCTTACTCTTTTTGCTTCTCATCGGTTTTATCCTTCCTGTACGTATCGTTTGTAAAAAAGGGCGTGTGCTTTTGGTCTGTTTGATAATTAAAGGATTTGGGAATGCAAAGCAGAGTTCTCGTAAAGTTGATAAAGGATACGAAATTGCAGTCCACGAGCCATTGGTATATTTTGGAGTTATCCGTCTGCCCCGCGTTAAGGTCCGCCTCCCAAATAAAATTAAATTTAAGCATATCGTTGATAAGAGAGCGCGCTTTTTCCTCGGAGACGTCAAGCTCCGCGGCGAGCGCGTTTACCGTAAACAGCATTGTCGTCGGTCGTCCCGCAAGAAAGTACATGGCTCTCAGCGCGTCGGGCTTTGAAAGGAAATTGAACAGCTCGACCATTTTTTCGTCGTATTTCAAAACGGAGTCATATCCGCATTCGGGCGCGCGCATAAGGAAAAAGTATTGCAGGTTCCCGTTGAGCCTTGCCTGGAGCCAGCCCTTTTCATCGGTGATTTGGCTGTGGGTTTCCCCTGAAACGGATTCGAGTACGGATTTGGCTATGGGGACATATTCGTCGCGGTTCATGTAGCCTATGATACAGGCGCGGCATATTTCAAAGGCTTTTTCCGCTCTTTCATCGTAGGGGAACCCCCGCATATAGTCTATTGTTTTTTGATAAAAGCTTACCTCCTTTGCGGGCGTTTTCCCGAAAAGCTCGTCTATCGTCACTCCCAAAAAATCGGCGATCGCGGGAAGAAGTCCCGCGTCGGGATAGCTTGATATTTCCCATTTGGATACCGCCTGAGCGGACACGCCCACGGCGTCCGCGAGCTGCTCCTGAGTGACGCCCCTTTGCTTGCGGATTTTCCGCAGGCTTATGCTGAACAAATTATCCATACTTATATCCTTTCGCTGTGATTGTGACTTCATAATAACACAATCGACAGTTGTATACAAGGTACACAAAGTTTACGAAAACAACTCTAGCTTGATAAATTTCATAAAAACAACCGAGGGTTGGAAAGCATAGTTCCTTTTCATAATTTGGAGTATACAGCATAAGCGCTAAGAAGTAAAATATGCAGGATAGTTATATTGCGTCGTCCTCGTTCCAAACGTCCTTTGCAAGACGGAATACCGCCCAGCCCTTGGGCCAGCCCGCGTAAAAGGCGGTGTGCGTGATGATCGCCGCCGCCTCCGCTTTGGTCACGCCGTGAGCCTTTGCGTTTTCCAAATGATAGGTTAATGAGGAATCCGTTACGCCCGAGGACATAAGCGCAACCATTGTCACGATACAGCGCGTTTTCAGGTCAATGTCGGGGTTGTTCCAGTTCTCTCCGAACAAAATGTCGTCGTTGTAATGCGCAAACTCGGGCGCAAAGTCGCCGAGCTGCGTTCTTCCTGCGGTTTGCACGATTTTTTCACTCATAATAAGCGTCTCCTTTATTTTGTATATATCTGTACAGAAGATTATACCACTTGCGAAATGCTCTTTCAACATATCCTGTTTCCTCCGCGATTGCGGAAACGCTTTTTTCTGTATTGCAAAGCAGGCGGCAGGCGCATTTTAAGCCGGATATGTTCCGAGTGCTCCGAAACGGTAAGCGGTCAGTTATTCGGTTAGCAGGATTTTGTGCGGAATAACACAATCAACGCCTCTTGCTTTTGAACGAGAGTTACTTTTCTTTTTTGCCGTGTAACTTTAAATGACGCAAAATTCAAGCTTTTTATAACATCTGCCCGAAAAAGATATTGCAAGATTGATTAAAGTGTGTTATAACAAAACTGAATAAATGTTATATCTGTGAGAGGCCGCTATGAAAAGCTCCGATATTATTAAAGATATACGATCAAGGCTTGGACTGAGCCAAACAGAGCTGGCAGAAAAATTAGGCGTCAGCTTTGCAACGGTTAACCGTTGGGAGAAGGGGCGCTGCGAGCCTTCACAAATTGCGCTGAATGCCATTAAGCGCTTGTGCGCTCATAGTAAGATAGATTACTCTCAATTTGAAGGCAATCGTATTATTACTTTGGATAAAATTATAACTTTGTATCACGGCTCCAAATCCGGCATTGCAGGTGATATTTCTCCTACAAGCCGTGAGCATTGCGACTTTGGAAAAGGCTTTTATATGGGGACCGATAAGGCGCAGCCATTGACCTTGATTTGCAACTATCCTACTGCGAAGTTGTATACTTTAAAAGTCGATTTATCCGGATTAAAAATATTAGATGTCGAAGTCGGGATTGACTGGGCGCTCTTAGTCGCTTACAACCGCGGCAAAATGGATTCCGCCAAAGGGACGGCGATTTATAACCGCATTGCCGAATTGGCTGACGGCTGTGATATGTTGATTGGATTTATTGCTAACGACAGAATGTTTGTTGTGCTTGATCGTTTCTTTAAAGGTGGGATTACCGATGAAGCTCTTATCCATAGTCTCTCCGCACTGAAGCTTGGCAAGCAGTATGTTGCGCTTACGGAGAAAGCTTGCCGACAGATAGAGATCGCAGAAGAAAAGGCATTAACCGACGCAGATCGTGAAACATTAAGAATTGAGAGCGAAGGGAACCGTTCCAAGGGCATTGCGCTCGCAGATGAGATCTGCCGTCAGTACCGTCGGGAGGGACGCTTCTTCGATGAAATATTGAAAGCCGGTGAATGATATGCGTGAGATGAACAGCCAGCAATTCGGACTCTGTGATATACAGGGCAGACTGTTTGAATTAGCACTTAAAAACGGATATGACTGTAAAGACTTCATCGAAAAGTTTATGAACAGTAAGACCGCAGAAGCGTTGGATGAACCTTATGACCGTCTCCAATGGGCCGGCGAGGAATACATCCTTGAAGAACTGATCGACGAGGTCGAGGGTATCAAAAAGGCGGGAACGATCTACCATAACGAAATTATGTATTGGTCGGGTTATACCTACCGTTACTGGCGTTATTATACAGGCGAGAACAGCAAAAAAATATACGCTATCGCCAATATCGAAACAATGGCGACCGGCTACCCGGGACTACACACGTTGGATGTGAAAATGGCGATTGATCGATTGAAGAAACAAGCGTAGTGTTTGTAAAAGAGTAACTTTAACAGTCCCGTCACCCTGCCAAAATCTTCGTCGCGGCAGACGAAGAATAGGCTATTTGCGATAGCCGTTTTTCCGGCACATCTCATTTATCGACTCCGCAAAAATTGAACGAGAGTGCTTGTTCGGATTCTCGTTTACATTTTTCTTTTTGATATAATAATCCTGCAATTTTCCCCACAGATCTTTCTTTTTAAGCCGGTCTATTTTTTTATTTAGACCAATGAAACCTTTGCCTTGATATTCCCAAGAGTAATAGTTGTTATCTTTATTGAAACGAATGTACTGTTGTCTGCCGTCGGTACAATTATAAACTATCGCAAAATCGCAGCTATGGATAATACGGGAAGAAAATGTGTTTACCTTCTTAAGGGTCAGTACTCTTGTGGAGTCTTCGCAACACTTATATCCGTATTGACGCGCAATACGGTCAATAGCAGTACGGATTATCGTCCGTATTTCTTTTGGATTGAAATCCTCATTATCGTCATTGACCTCAATGTTAATATCAAAGTCAAAGCCGATGTTGGATTTTGTATCGTAGGTTATCATGTTATGGCTTGAACTGCCGATCGGTGTAAAGCTAAATCATTAAAACATATCAGAAAAAATCAATTTGTCAATACTCTTAATGAAAAAATAATACGGTACTGCTTTTGAAAAGTCATTGCCGTCACTCCTTTGAACCATATTTTGTGATATTGTACCATAAATATCCGAAAAAGTGCAATGACACGGAGGTCTGAATGCGATATAATCCAATTCGGAGGAGAAAATAAATTATGAACGGCAAATACAAAAAAACAATTACCGCCTGCT
>JAMPDT010000053.1 GCA_023665525.1 Butyrivibrio sp.
TGAGGGTATCGAGTTTGAGCAGGGTTTTGTCTATGGCGGCGGTGTGGTCGGGTATTTTAATCTCTTTGACGGAGGACAGGAGTTTGCTGTCGAGGTCGTACAAAAGGGAAAGGTTATCATTTACGCCAATAAAATCAGAATGAATCTGATTTAAAATTTTATCGAGGTAAACGTTTGTGTTTTCAGATAGATTATTAAGGCGTCTTACAAGACCATACAGAGTAAGAGTGCCGGATTCTCCACCTCTGGTGTTATAGTCAATTATATAGTCTGACGATAACTCCGTAAGCAAGAACAAATAAATGTAATCAGAGAAAGACGATGGACTATCAGAATTATTATAACGATTGTGAAAAAACCAATCAGACAAAGCCGAACCAGTAAGCGAAACATCAAGTTGATAAGCTAGTTGATCGACATACCTAGCCCAATAAGTAATAGTATTATATTTATCATAGTCAAAACCAGTATCATAATAATAATCCGAATGATAATAATCAAGAACCGGAATTAAATCCTCAAGGTCGCCTATAACATCGGGAAGCGATTCCCACTCCTTAATACTGACGCCGAAATCATTATCGTTGGTATATACCAATTCATAAAGCCCGGCAGCAGACCTCTTGTAATCCACGTCAAAAGTATCTGCGTACATAGTACTGTACGTAGTCAACTGATTCCAACTGATACCGTCAACACTCGTGTATATGTAAAAATTCCCCTTTTTTGCAAAGAAATAACGGGCAGTAATAACGCTGTTCGGGAAGCCAATCTCAAGAAGCTTCTCCGCACTGTCCACAAACGTATAGCCAAAATCCTTAAGATAAAAGATGTACTGATAGTTAAAATAATAATCAGGCGTGACAACCTTACTAGTGTCAGGCTCGTAAAACCCGCTTATCGCGTAGCTAGAATAAAGGCACAGTAAATCAGACGGGAAAAACATCTGGATACGCGTCCTATCATTGCAGGCATACACATCGACAGAATCAGAGGACGAAACAAGGGAAAAGCCGCCTCCAAAGTCAAAATGCCAACAAAAAGATGTGGAACTAAGCGTAGTGCTGCGATAGACATTAATCGTATAATCCGCAATAGTCATAGACTCCGAATCAAAATCGTAACGATATACGGGCAGATGATACCAAGTGCTTGTGATTGCAGTCCAAAATCCAAAAGTGCCGCGGTTGGAATTATCGACGGAATAAGAGCGGATAAACCCGGCATTATTTTTAATATCAACTCCCGAACCCTGAGTGCGAAGAACATACAAAGCGTTTTCGGACGGGGAAAACCAGTAAGAGGCATTATAATGCACACCGTTAAACGATTCCACAGTCGGGACGGAGAAATCAGAAGTCTTATAATCCCTAACTGTAAAAGAACAACTGTCAGAGTATTCAGTGTACATCTGATCAAAATACATAGTCCTTCCGTCCACCTCAACCGTAAGCGGATAAGAGCGCGAAAAAGAATAATCTTTATCGGAGTAAGTCCAGTATACATTGTCAGCGTCATAGGACGCAGTTATATCAATATCGGCGGGGAGGGTTGACACCTCGGCAGCCTGCACGCTATAAAAGCCGAAAGAATAGGCGACCAGCGACAGGGACACGAGGAGGGCAACGACTGTATATATGATTTTATTTTTGAAAAATCCCATTTCAAAGCACTCCTTTAAATCAAATCGGATTGATAAAATAAGTAACAAATGTTAAGATAAGCACAACGGAGGTGATAAAAATGATTAGTGCAATAGTAAAAGGCTTAAATTCAAGAGGCGAAAGCTATACACGACTGGAGTTCAACGATGTTATGCAGATATTAATAGTAGTCGAACTCGCAATAATCATATGCCTGCTTATCTATTGGATATTTATCAAACGCAAAAAACAATAATGTTTTTAAAACGCCGAGGGCGCAAACCCTCGGCAATCCTTTCATAAAATACTAATCTTTAGTTTTGCTTACTAATTCCCAATGAAAACTGATTGCTTCCGCCAACGCTTTTGATAATTCGGGATAATCAAGAAGACTATTGAGCTTTTCGGTATTATAAAATACCGCTTTCGGATCACCTGCCTCCGTGCAGATTCCCCAGTTGGGAATGGCAATAAATCCTCCGTTTATATGATGACCGTATATGACAAGATAATTGCAGCCATTGCAGTCAACGCTGATTTCCTGCGGCTGCGACACCTCATAAATAGCTCGAATTTCATAATCCATTTTAAAAATCTCCTTAAAAATTTTTTTAATAAGGGAAATCAGAAGCATTGCATAAAATATCGGAAAGCCTTTAATACATTCATGCGGCAAAAAACCGACCTTTTACATCTAACTACTTGTCGTTGGCTTTTTGATGTGATGTAAACCGATACAAAATGCTTAATCCTCCTCTACCTCAACCTTACGGACCACCTTCTTGGGCTGGGGTATGTAAATATGCTCATGCTTTTCGCGGACATTTACGATACGACCACAACGATTAAGGCGTATAAGTAGTACGGTATCTACTATAAGCAGTATCAATATGATAATGGTAAACATAGAACCTCCTACTTCTGAATTTCGATTCCGATAACAGCAGGCTTGCCGTTAAAGCCCTCGCCGTACTGCAAGGAGCAAGTCTTGCCGACAACAGTGGGAACAATAAGTTTGTGGCACTCATCGGGCAAGAAAATGTCTTCGCATTTCTGTCCGACTGCGCCATAGCTGATTTCACCCTGCGAGTAATCCGACAAAAGAGATACAATGCAGCAAGCTTTCCCGGCTTTTGAGTTAAATTTGCGATAGCCAATCAAAGTTTTTTGAATCATAATAAAACCTCCTAAAAAATTAAATAAATGTAGTAAAGAATAGAAAAATCTATCTTCGGGTGTCACATCAATTGTAAAACAACATCGCATTTTGAAAATATTTATGCAGAGGCTTGAAATCGACAGTGTTTTATGTTACTATTTTATGGATTAAGAAAAAAGCACCGGCTGTTTTATGTCTTATTGTGTTTTTTTTTTGAAATTTTTTAGAAAAAGCGGCATTAAAACGGCGGTTTTATACGGCGGATTCGCATACAAAATGCGCGCAAAAGCGGCGCGGTATCAATGAAACGAAAGGAACGGTTTGGAGAATGAAAGCATTTCTGATTCTTGAGGACGGCAATGTTTTTGAGGGAGCGGGCATCGGCGCGGATAGGGAGGTTATCAGCGAGATTGTTTTTAACACCTCGATGACGGGTTATCTGGAGGTACTGACCGACCCCTCCTATGCGGGACAGGCGGTTGTCATGACGTATCCGCTTATCGGCAATTACGGTATCTGCGCGGCGGATAAGGAATCGGACGGACCGTGGCTCGACGGCTTTATTGTCAGGGAGCTTTCGCCGATTCCGAGCAATTTCAGAAGCGAGGACACAATTCAGAATTTTCTCAAAATAAACGATATTCCGGGAATCGAGGGAATTGATACCCGCGCCCTTACCAAGATACTTCGCGAAAAGGGAACGATGAACGGAATGATTACAAGAAACGGGGATTACAGGCTCGACGAAATTATTCCGAGGCTTAAAAAATATAACACGGGCAAGGTCGTCGAAAAGGTTACCTGCGCCGAAAGGGAAGTGCTTGAGGGGGACGGCTTCAGGGTTGCGCTTATGGATTTCGGCGCAAAAAGAAATATCGCGCGCTCGCTCAATAACAGGGGCTGCCGCGTAACGGTATATCCCGCGCTTACCGCGGCGGAGGAAATTCTCGCGGACAAGCCCGACGGAATAATGCTCTCGAACGGACCGGGGGACCCCAAGGAATGCCATTCGGTAATCGAGGAGCTTAAGAAGCTTTACGCCTCGGACGTGCCGATTTTTGCGATATGCTTGGGACACCAGCTTATGGCGCTTGCCACTGGAGCGGATACGCACAAAATGAAATACGGCCACAGGGGAGCGAACCACCCCGTAAAGGATCTGAGGACGGGCAAGGTTTATATATCCTCGCAGAATCACGGCTATGTGGTGGATATGGACACGATAAATCCCGAAATTGCGCGCCCCGCCTTTATAAATGTGAACGATAAGACCAACGAGGGGCTTGAGTATATAGGCAAAAATATTTTTACGGTTCAGTTCCACCCCGAGGCGTGCGCGGGACCGAAGGATTCGGATTTTCTTTTCGACAGGTTTATGGATATGATGAGGAAAGGCGGGGTGAAGAATGCCTAAGAACAATAATATCAAAAAGGTGCTTGTGATAGGCTCGGGACCGATCGTAATCGGACAGGCGGCGGAGTTTGACTATGCGGGGACTCAGGCGTGCCGCTCTCTTAAGGAGGAGGGCGTGGAGGTTGTGCTTGTCAATTCCAATCCCGCGACGATAATGACGGATAAGGATATAGCGGACGAGGTATATATAGAGCCGCTTACGGTTAAATCGCTCGAGCAGATTATTTTAAAGGAAAGACCCGACAGCATTCTTCCGACGCTCGGAGGGCAGGCGGGGCTTAACCTCGCGATGGAGATTGCCGAAACGGGATTTTTGGAGGAGCATAACGTAAAGCTCATAGGAACCACGGCGCTCACGATTAAGAAGGCGGAGGACAGGCTGGAGTTTAAGACCACCATGGAAAAAATCGGCGAGCCCTGCGCACCGTCGCTCGTTGTGGAGAACGTGGAGGACGGTATCGACTTTACGAATAAAATCGGCTATCCCGTGGTTTTAAGACCCGCGTATACGCTCGGCGGAAGCGGCGGCGGAATAGCGCACAACGAGGAGGAGCTTGTCGATATACTTTCCAACGGCTTGAGGCTCAGCCGCGTGGGACAGGTGCTTGTGGAGCGCTGCATAGCGGGCTGGAAGGAAATCGAGTACGAGGTAATGCGCGACGCGAACGGCACCTGCATTACCGTCTGCAATATGGAAAATATCGACCCCGTCGGCGTCCATACGGGCGACAGCATTGTCGTCGCGCCCTCGCAGACGCTTTCGGACAAGGAATATCAAATGCTGCGCTCCTCGGCGCTCAACATAATAGACGAATTGCAGATTACGGGAGGCTGCAACGTGCAGTTTGCGCTGCACCCTACAAGCTTTGAGTACTGCGTTATCGAGGTAAATCCGCGCGTGAGCCGTTCGTCGGCGCTCGCCTCCAAGGCTACGGGCTATCCTATTGCCAAGGTAGCCGCGAAAATCGCGCTCGGCTACAATCTCGACGAGATTCCCAACGCTATTACGCACAAGACCTTTGCAAGCTTCGAGCCTGCGCTTGATTACTGTGTTGTGAAAATTCCGAGGCTCCCGTTCGACAAATTCATCACAGCGTCCCGCAAGCTCACGACGCAGATGAAGGCGACGGGAGAGGTGATGAGCATCTGCACCAATTTCGAGGGCGCGCTTATGAAGGCGATCCGCTCCCTGGAGCAGAATGTCGATTCGCTGATAAACGACGACTATTCCGAATGCAGCGACGAGGATATAACGGAGCTTCTCGCAAACGTGGACGACAAGAGAATGTATGTGATAGCCGAGGCGATAAGACGCGGTATTTCCTACGAAAAAATACATTCCGTGACCATGATCGACGAATGGTTCATAGACAAATTCAGCAATATCGTCAAAATGGAGAAGCGCCTTTCGTCCGAGCCGATGACGAGGGAGCTTATGCTTGAGGCAAAAAGAATCGAATTTCCCGACGCGGTTATCGCGAGGCTCACGAACCGCACCGAAAAAGAGGTAAAAGCCCTGCGCGGCGAGTACCGAATCCGCGCGTCGTTTAAGATGGTCGATACCTGCGCGGCGGAGTTTGAGGCAAGCACGCCCTATTATTACTCCTGCTATAATTCGGAGAACGAGGTCGCCCTCACAAGACCCGAGAAAAAGGTGTTGGTGCTCGGCTCGGGTCCCATAAGAATAGGGCAGGGTATCGAATTTGACTACTGCTCCGTGCACAGCACATGGGCGTTCAGGGAGGAAGGCTACGAAACGATAATTGTCAACAACAATCCCGAAACCGTCAGCACGGATTTCGATATTGCGGACAAGCTTTATTTTGAGCCGCTCACGCCCGAGGACGTGGAAAGCATTGTCGAGCTTGAGAAGCCCGACGGGGCGGTGGTTCAGTTCGGAGGACAGACCGCAATAAAGCTTACCAAAAGCCTTATGGAGATGGGCGTGCCGATTTTCGGCACAAGCGCAAAGGACGTTGACGCGGCGGAGGACAGGGAGCTTTTTGACAAAATACTTGAGGAATGCCAAATCCCCAGAGCGGCGGGCAAAACCGTATTTACTGCCGACGAGGCGATTGTGGCGGCGAACGAGCTTGGCTATCCCGTGCTTGTAAGACCGTCGTATGTGCTGGGGGGACAGGGTATGCAGATTGCCATATCCGACGGCGACATCAGGGAATTTATGGCTATAATCAACAGACAGGTGCAGGAGCACCCGATACTTGTTGACAAATATCTTATGGGAAAGGAAATAGAGGTCGATGCGGTATGCGACGGCGAGGATATTCTGATTCCCGGAATTATGGAGCATATAGAGAGGGCGGGGATCCATTCGGGCGACAGCATATCCGTCTACCCCGCGCAGAGCCTTTCGCCCGAAATCATAGATATGCTTGAGGATTACACGGCGAAGCTTGCGCGCTCTCTCCATGTGAGGGGTCTTATAAATATCCAGTTCATCGTATACGAGGGACAGGTGTATGTGATCGAGGTAAATCCCCGCTCCTCAAGAACCGTTCCCTACATCAGCAAGGTTACGGGAATACCGATCGTAAAGCTTGCCACGCAGGTTATTACGGGCAGCACGATAAGGGGCTTGGGCTACACGCCGGGGCTTCAGAGGGAGGCGGATTATATCGCCGTTAAAATGCCCGTATTTTCCTTTGAAAAAATAAGGGGCGCGGATATAAGCCTCGGACCCGAGATGAAATCCACGGGCGAGTGCCTCGGTATCGCCAAAAAATTCAACGAGGCGCTCTACAAGGCGTTCCTCGGAGCGGGAGTCAATCTTCCGAAGCACAAGCAGATGATTATGACCGTAAACGACAACGAGAAAAAGGACGCGCTCTCCGTCGCCAAAAGATTCGCGGCTCTCGGCTACACGATTTACGCGACATGGGGAACCGCGAAATATCTGTGTGAAAACGGAGTGGAGGCGATAAGGGTCAATAAGGTTGAGCAGGAGGCACCGACGCTTCTCGATTTGATTCTTGACCATAAAATCGACCTTGTAATCGACATTCCCTCCAACGGTATCGAGAGGAGCCACGACGGCTTCATCATAAGGAGGCACGCGATCGAAACGGGAGTGAACGTGCTGACCTCCATGGATACGGCGAACGCGCTTCTCACAAGCTTGGAAAGCTCGGGCGGGCAGAGCCTTACCCCGATAGACATTGCCACGATATAGTCAGTAATTCAGGAGATAACGGAATGAAAATATCAGATAAAATTTCTCAGATTCTCGGGGACGCCTTTACAGCCTGCGGCTACGACGGCGGCTACGGTAAGGCGGGCGTTTCCAACCGCCCCGATTTGTGCCAGTTCCAGTGCAACGGTGCTATGGCGGCGGCAAAAAAATACGGTAAGCCCCCCTTTGCAATCGGGGACGAGGTTGTCGGCAAGCTGCGTGAAAACGCGGCGTTTAAGTCGGTCGAATGCGTTAAGCCCGGCTTTATCAATATGACCATGAGCGAAGAATTTATCGGCGGCTGTGTACGCGAAATGTCGGACAGCGATAAATTCGGCTGCGAGTGCGAAGCAAAGGACGAGGTTATTTTTCTCGATTACGGCGGCGCGAACGTAGCGAAGCCTCTGCACATCGGACATTTGCGCTCCGCGATAATAGGCGAGAGCGTAAAAAGAATCTGCGCGTTTGCGGGCTATAAGACCGTCGCCGACGTGCATTTGGGCGACTGGGGTCTGCAAATGGGGCTTATTATCACGGAGCTTAAAAGCCGTAATCCAAGCCTGCCTTATTTTGACGAGAGTTATGAGGGCGAATATCCGTCCGAGGCTCCGTTTACGCTGTCGGAGCTTGACGAGATATATCCGCGTGCGAGCGCGCGCTCCAAGGAGGACGAGGAGTTTAAAAGGGAGGCGCAGCAGGCGACCGTGCTTTTGCAGAACGGGCACAGGGGGTATACCGCCCTGTGGAGGCATATAATGAATGTTTCGCTTCCCGACCTTAAGAGAAATTACGATAATATGAACGTAAGCTTTGATCTGTGGAAGGGCGAGAGCGACGCGAAGCCCTATATCGACGGAATGATCCGCGATATGGTGGATAAAGGAATCGCCCGTGAAAGTCAGGGCGCGCTGGTCGTTGACGTGACAGCGGAGGGCGACTCAAAGGAGCTGCCTCCCTGTATCGTGCGCAAATCCGACGGAGCCGCCAATTACGAAACCACGGATTTGGCGACGCTTATTGAGCGCGAAAAGGAATACGCGCCCAAGGCGTATCTGTACTTTGCCGACAAAAGGCAGGAGCTGCACTACACGCAGCTTTTCAGGACTGCCAAAAAAGCGGGAATCGTGGGAGAGGATACCGAGCTTAAATTCATCGGCTTCGGCACGATGAACGGCAGCGACGGAAAGCCCTTCAAAACCCGTCAGGGCGGCGTCCTGCGTCTGGAATATCTTATAAAAGAAATAAACGATGCCGTCTACGCGAAAATAATGGAGAACCGTACCGTCGATGAGGCGGAGGCGAGAAAAACCGCCCAAACAGTCGGACTTGCGGCGCTCAAATACGGCGATCTGTCGAATCAGGCGGCAAAGGACTATGTTTTTGATATGGACAGATTTATATCGTTCGAGGGGGACACGGGTCCGTATATCCTCTATACGATTGTGCGCATAAAATCCATTCTCAAAAGGTACGAGGCGGAGGGAGGACGTACTGACGGCTGCGTTGTGGGCAATCCGAAAGGCGAGAGCGAAACCGCGCTGTTTTTGGAGCTTACGAGGCTTACGGAAACCGTCGAGGCGGCTTTTGCGGAAAAGGCTCCGCATAAGCTTTGCAAGTTCGTGTACGACCTTTCAAACGCTTTTAACCGTTTTTATCACGATACCAAAATTCTTGCGGAGGAGGACGAGGACAGGAAAAAGGGATATATCGCCCTGCTTGTGCTGACAAGGGACGTGCTTACGACCTGCATTGATCTGCTCGGCATAGAGGCTCCCGAAAGAATGTAAAGCTTCAAAGGTTTAGAAGGTCGTTTAAGCCCAGCCTGTGAACCGAAAAATCCGTGTCGGGCGAATAGCTTGCGGCAGTCAGATAGGTGTCGGGCGCAAGGAAGCTTGTCATCAAAAACGCCCCTTTCGCGGAAAGCGTTTTCATGTCGCGGGAAATTCCGTCGCCGCTCAGCTTCGAGAGAGCCTCCTTGACCGTCCATATGCGGCAAAATTCCAGATCCGGCTCGGCGGAGTTCTTGATGCGCTCGATTTCCTCGTCGGAGCATACCTTTAAGGCGGAGCGCATATTGAAGCTGCGCACCTCCTGAATGTCAACGCCGACGGGAGCGCCGCCGAAAATACAGCATACGGCGTTATTGCAGTGGCTTATGTTGAAATTTATATTGGGATAATCGGCAAGATACGGTTTCCCGTTCTTCTCCGCGGAGAAGCTCGGGGAACCGTTTTGCTTGTATATGCCTCGGAAGCCGTACAGAAACGACAAATAGGCGGCGGCACAGGAGATTTTTCCGCTCCTGAAGCGGAAGCGCACAGCCTGCCTGCGCCTTTCGTCGGGGAGCTTTAGGATAAGCTCCGAAAGAATTTCATCCGATATTTTGTCGTAATCCGTGAAAAGAAATATCATTTTGCGGCGTCTCCGATTGGGGCGTGCCGACGGCGCTTAGTGCGACAGCACGCCGATGATGTTTTTTTTGTAGGCAAGAAAGCTCTCGGAGAGCATAAGCTTCGGACTGCGCACATCGCTCGGCTCGATGACAAGCTCGTGCGTTATTCTGCCGGGAGAGCCTCCCAAGATGTATATCCTGTCCGACAAAAGAATTGCCTCGTCTATGTCGTGCGTGATGAAAAGCGTGGACAGCTTAATGCGCTTCATTATATCCAAATACCATTTGTGCATATTGTCCTTTGTAATCGCGTCGAGCGCCGAAAAAGGCTCGTCTAGCAGCGCGACCTCGTCCGAAAACATATAGGTGCGCAAAAGAGCCGCGCGCTGGCGCATTCCGCCCGAAAGCTGACCCGGGTACTTTCGTTCCGTCCCCTTAAGCCCGAACTCCTCAAAATGCTCCAGGACCCTGCGGCGAGCCTCGCTTCTTCGCATTCCGCGCACAGTCAGTGGGAGCGCAACATTGTCAACGATGGTTTTGTAGGGCAGGAGCAAATCCTTTTGAAGCATATAGCTTAGGAAGCCCGATTTGCCCGTGATGTCCATGCCGTTAAGAAAAACGCTGCCCGAATCGGGCTGTATAAGCCCCGCGATCACGTTAAAGAGCGTGGATTTTCCGCTGCCGCTCACGCCCAAAAGCGAAACAAGCTCGCCCTTGTGAAGCTCAACGGAAATGTCCTGTATTATTTTTTTTTCATCAAAGCTGACAGAAATATTCTCTGTTTTTAATAATGCCATTTTTTACTCCCGTAGTCAATACCCGCCGCCTTATTCGGGGAGGTATTCCCCGCTGAAGCCGAAGCCCGAGGGGATTTCGTAATCGCAGAGCTTGTTGTCGTACACCCATTTGTAGAAGGCGTCCCATCTCGACTTGTCGATTGCGCCCCATTTGGCGGCGTCCGATTTATACTGTGAGGCGAGCCACTGCTGGCTTGCCCTGCAAATATCCACGTCAAGACCCTCGTTTGCGTCAACGAGAATCTGCGCCGCATCGTCGGGATTTTCGATTGCGTATTCATAGCCCTTTGAAACGGCGGCGAGGAATTTTTTCGCGGTTTCGGGCTTGCTTTTGAGAAAATCGTTGTTGGCTATGATTACGGGACTGTAATAGTCAAGCTCGTCGGCATAGTCCTTGAAATAGAAAAAGTCGGTGTCAAGTCCCTTTTTTTCACAGGCGATTCCGTCCCACGCGTAGTAAATCCATACGGAGTCGATTCCGCTTGAAAAGGCGGCGCCGATGTCCTCAACATAGGCGGAAACAAGCTCTATGCCGTCGTAGCTGCCGCCGTCGTTTGTCACGACTTTTTTGATGATTGCCTGCTCAATCGGCAGATCCCATGTCGCATAGCTGTGCCCGGGCATATCCTTGGGCGAGACGATTCCCTTCTCCTTGGGGGAAACGATTCCCGACGTATTGTGCTGTATGATCGCGGCGACGGCGGTTATGGGAAGAATCGCCTCCTCCTTTGCCGAAAATGCGGGGACGAGCGTGTCCTGGAAGCTTACGCCGAAATCTGCGGAGCCTGCCGCAACGGAGGCTTCGGCTCCCGCCTCGGACGCCTCGACTATTTCAACGTCAAGCCCCAGCTCCGAGAAGTAGCCCTTTTCCTTTGCCACATAAAGTCCCGTGTGGTTGGTGTTGGGAGACCAGTCAAGCATAAAGGTTATCCTTTCGGTTTGGTTGTCCTTGTCGGCAGAGCCCGATTCGGCGCAGCCCGCAAAAATGCATACAAAAACCAAGACCGCCAAAGCAAGCGGCGCAAATTTAATTTTGTTTTTAATCATAATAAGTATTTTAAATCCGATTCAGCGTTTGGGCGAAGCGGATTTGCTTCTCCTTTCCCACGGCATTACAAGCCATTTTAAAATTATTACCGCAAGCATGAGCAAAAGGCTCACGGCGGATATGAAAATTATCAGCGAAAACATTCTGTCATAGGCGAACGATTTGCGCAGGCGCGTCATAAAAACTCCCAGACCGCGCGTGCCGCCGAGCCATTCGGAAATAACGGCGCCGACTATCGAGTAGGCGACCGATATTTTCAGCCCCGAAAAAAAGTATCCCAAGGAATAGGGGAGCTTTATATGGATAAAGCGCTTTACGGGACCCGCGCCCATCGCTCTCAGAAGTCTTTGCGCGTCGGGGTCAGCCGCCCCAAAGCCGTCCAAAAGCCCCACCGTTATCGGAAAAAAGGTGGTTATGACTATCAGGACGATTTTGGGCGTTGTTCCGAAGCCGAGCCACAGCGTCAAAAGCGGCGCGATGGCGATTGAGGGGACGGTCTGCGACACGATCACAATGGGATAAAGCGCGTTGTAGAGCGGTTTCCACGCGTCCATAAGCACCGATATGACAAAGCCCGCCGCTATGCCGATTGCCAGACCGACGCCCGCTTCGCCGAGCGTTGCGGCGGCGTGGGACCAAAGCGTGCTCCAGTCGTTTGCGAACGCCCTGCACACCGAGACGGGCGAGGGCATCATATAGGACGGCATAAGCTCGGAGCCTGACAGAAAGCTCCAAAACAGCAGTATCGCGGCGATCGCGATAACGGGCGGAAGCACTCTGCCTGCGGCGGCAGCCGCAAGCTTCGCTGTTTTGTTTTTACCGGTGGTGCTTTGTGACTTTTTCATCAATGGTCAGAACCTTTTCCTCAGGTGCGTAGGTTATTTTGACATAGGTATACACCTTGTCGCAGCCTGCCTTGACGGCGATGTACTGGCACTGCTTTACAATTTCCATAAGCTCCTCGTATTTGCCCTCCACGGACGTTTCCGACGGACCCACATAATAGGTGCAGCCCGTGCTTTTAATATAGTCGATTACCTCATCGACTATCCTTACGACCTCCGCGTCGTCCGTGACGTTGGGAAGCACTTGGATTGCTACGTTTGCGTTCATTTTATGAACCTCCTTCAAAAATATTAATAAAAAAGCTCCGAAAAAATCCGGAGCAAAGGGCTGTATAGGCATATTATGAGAGCCTCTTAAAAACTCTTATAAAATATACATCCCTACGCCGGCATTACCCGGATCAGGTACTGAAGGCGCGCGCCTCCGAGGGTCGAAACATTATAGTGGTTTCCTCTCAGCCCGACTTATCGAGCCCCCCTAGCAAGAAACAGTGTATACTCAAGTCCGCAAAAAGTCAAGAGGTTTTAAATTTGTTGATTTTATATACAATAAGGGGTATAATAAACATTAAAGTTATTTTACGGAGGTCGTTTATGTCGGAGAACGGGTGCAGCGGAAGCTGCGAAGGCTGTTCAAGCAAGGATAACTGCGGAATACGGAAGGAAGAGCTTAATAAATACAGTAAAATAGGCAGGGTTATAGGCATTGTCAGCGGCAAGGGAGGCGTGGGCAAATCCACGGTAACGTCTGTTGTTGCCGGAAAGCTTGCGGCGGCGGGCTTTAAGGTCGGGATAATGGACGCAGACCTTACGGGGCCCTCGATTCCCAGAATGTTCGGCGCGGGCGGCGAGCTTTACGGAACCGAGGAAATGGGAATGGAGCCCATGGAATCCGCAGACGGCGTAAAGCTTATGTCGATGAATTTTCTTCTTGAAACCGAGGAAAGCACGGTGATTCTCAGAGGTCCCGTGCTTGCCGGAGTGATAAAGCAGTTTTGGACGGACGTTCACTGGGGCGAGCTTGATTATCTTCTTATAGATATGCCTCCGGGAACGGGCGATATTCCGCTTACGGTGTATCAGTCGATTCCGATTGACGGGATAATTATCGTTACGTCGCCGCAGGATTTGGTGCGCATGATTGTAATGAAGGCGTACAATATGGCGCGTAAGATGGATATACCCGTTTTGGGGCTGGTGGAGAATTACAGCTACTTTGAGTGCCCCGACTGCGGCAAAAGGCATAAGCTTTTCGGAGAGAGCGGTATCGACGCGCTTGCAAAGGAGCTTGGGGTGAGAGTTGCGGCGAAGCTGCCGATAATCCCGAAGCTGGCGCAGGCGGCGGATACGGGCACGGTTCCGAATGTCGAGGTGGATTTTGATTTAAGCGTGATAACCGGCTGATTAAGGGAGCGGTAATTTGCATAAAAAAGAGAACGCAGGAATAATAATTTGGAGATTCGCATATCCGCTGCTGATTTTTTTCGGCGTGGAGCTTCTTGTTGAAACGGCGTTTATGTACGGTCATATGTTCCGTATGATCGGGGCGGGCGCGTACTCGTTTTCGGATACGGACGCGATGGCAAAGGAGCTGGAAAGCTATATATACGGTGCGAGCGGCTGTATTTCCGTCATAAGGGCGGCGGTTCTCGCTCCTATATATATACTGTTTATGAGGGCGGACAAAAGGCGCGACGCGGAGTACGGGCGGATCGTGAAATATTCTCCGTACAACAGGCTGTGGCTTTTGCTGCTGCCCGTAATCGGCTTTGCTTCCGCCGTGGGCTTCAACCATATGGTGCCGATGCTTTTGGAGGCATTGCAGAGCTTTATACATATTTTGGGCAAATCCGTTTTCGGAACGGACTGGAGCGTTGATTTTTTCGCGAAATACAACGAAATTTCGGGCATTATTTACACGGGACCCGTATGGGTCTTGGTGCTTTCGATCGCCGTTGCCGCTCCGATTTTGGAGGAGCTGCTTTACAGGGGGCTTATTTTTAAAAGGCTAAGGGCATATTTGAAGCCCGTGCCGAGTATGCTCATATCGGCGTTTGTATTCGGAATAATGCACGGGAACGCGGTGCAGTTTGTATACGCCTTTATACTCGGTATTTTTATGGCGTTTGTTTACGAAAAATTCAAAACCGTGTACGCGCCGATGATCTTTCACGCGGGGGCGAACCTGACATCGCTTGTGATCACGTTGGTTCTTCCCGAGAGCGGATACACGGTAACGATAGGTACTTATATGCTTTTGACGGTCGTAGAGCTTGCGGTCGCGTTTTTGCTTCTGAAGCTCGTCGATGTAAAGGTTGACAGACGACCCGAGGAAATAAATAACAGATAGGGAGAGATGAATATTATGAAAAAATTGCTGTCCGTAACAGTTCCCTGTTACAATTCGCAAAGCTATATGAAAAGATGTATCGAATCGCTGCTTGTGGGGGGCGACAGGATTGAAATCATAATTGTTGACGACGGCTCCACGGACGATACGGCGGCTATTGCCGACGATTACGCAAAGCGCTATCCAGACATATGCAGAGCGATACATCAGGAGAACGGCGGTCACGGAGAGGCGGTAAATACGGGGCTTCGCAATGCCACGGGAGTTTTCTTCAAGGTGGTGGACAGCGACGACCGCGTAAGCCAAGAGGCTTTTTTCAAGCTGCTGGACATAATGAGCAAATCGGTTCTGGAGGGCAACAGGCTCGATATGCTGATTTCAAATTATGTGTACGATAAGCAGGGAGCAAAGCACAAGAAGGTAATGCGCTATGCGACGGTGCTTCCGACCGACACGTATTTTACATGGGAGGACATAGGGCATTTCAGGCAGACGCAGTACATACTTATGCATTCGGTGATCTACCGCACCGAGCTTCTGAGGGAGAGCCATCTTGAGCTGCCGCAGCATACGTTTTACGTGGATAATCTTTTCGTATTCGAGCCTCTTCCGAACGTAAAGGTTATGTATTACGCGGATGTGAATTTCTACTGGTATTTTATCGGGCGCGACGATCAGTCGGTGCATGAGGACGTTATGATACGCAGGCTCGACCAGCAGCTTCGGGTAAACAATATGATGATCGATTGCTTTAATTCCGAGAGCATCGAGGAACGCAAGTGCCGTATATATATGAAGAATTACCTGATGATCATAATGACGGTTTCTTCGATTATGTGCATTCTTTCCGAATCCGAGGAAAATATGGTCAAAAAGCGCGAGCTTTGGGACAGCCTCAAGGAAAAGGAGCCGTGGGCGTACCGCAGGATCCG
>JAMPDT010000054.1 GCA_023665525.1 Butyrivibrio sp.
TTCAAGAAAAAAGCTTGCCAAATCCGACAAAAATGTATATTATTCTTTTTACGGGATACATATTGAGATACGGATGCACCGGGAGATGGTGTTATTCAAAAAGGTGATATTTTGTTCAGCAGATACCGAATCGAAGAGCTGCTTGGAACAGGCGCCTTCGGTGAGGTTTATCTTGCCGAGCATCTCAATCTAAAGGTTATTCGTGTACTTAAGTGCATCAGCAAATGTCGCGGCGCTCATCTGACTGCGGTCAGGGAGGCGGACATTCTCAAGAATCTTAGACATCCCGCTATTCCGATAATCTACGATATAGAAGAAAATGACGACTGCGTATGCATTATTGAGGAATATGCGGAGGGATTGTCGCTTAATTCATTACTGAAAGACAAAGAAAAGCTGCCGATCAGACAAATTATCGGCATAACGCTTGAGCTTTGCGGCGCGGTGGAGTATCTGCACGGCAGAGGGATTATTCATCGCGACATCAAGCCCGAGAATATTATTTACAACGGCAAAAGCATCAAGCTTATTGATTACGGTAACGCGTCGGGAGCCGGAGATAAGAGCGCGCCCGCGATGGGAACAAAATGGTACGCCGCGCCTGAGATGTATACGGGAAATGCCTCGGACGAGGGCGGCGACATTTATTCAATCGGGGTAATTATGCTTACTGCGGCGGTCGGGAAAAAGGACATTGAAGGCTTGAAGGAAATCCGCCCACGGGAATTTGCGGAGATTGTCGGAAAATGTCTTTCGCATTCAAGAAAAGAGAGATTTAATTCCGTAACGGAGCTTAAAAAGGCTCTTTTAAAAATTCGGAAAAATAAATCCGTATCGGAAACAGTATCCCTGCGCATCGCCTTTGCCGGTGCATACCCGCATTGCGGAACCACGCACTGCTCGCTGACGGCAGTCCGCGCGCTTTCACGGTCAGGCTTTGCGGCTGTCGCCGAGGAGCGCAACGAAAGCCGCGATTTTATGGAGCTTATCAAGGCGGCGGGACGTGTGGTTTTTGACAGAGGAGTATACACGGCTGACGGAATCTGTATGGTTCCCGATTACGGAGGCTGCGCGGTAACGGAACATAGGAGAGGGTTCGACAGGATAGTATGCGATTACGGACGCGTAAGCGAGGCGAATTCGGAGGAAATTACAAGCGCCGATTATGTCTGCCTTGTTACGGGCGCGAAGCCCTATGAGCTTAAGCGGACGAAGGAGCTTACCAAACGGCTGTCGCAGGCGTCGGAGGGAATTTCCGACAGGCTGGTGACGGTGGTTAATTTTGCCGGAGAAACAAATGTCGGCGCGCTTGCGTCACAGGGAATCGTCAATCCCGTAAGAATGCCTTATCAGCCCGAACCGAGAAAATACCACTGCAAAGGATTTGTGTCTGAACATGGGAAAAAGAAGCGTCATTTTAAAAAATAACCGCAGGACGGCGTCCGTCGGCGTAATCGGCACTGCGGGCAATACGGGTGTTACGCACCTCTGCGTAATGCTTGCTGTATTTTTGTCGGCGGTTGCGGGAGCACGCGTGGCATTGGCTGAGATGAACGGGAGCGGCTGCTTTCGGCAGGCTGAAATTATACTTGATAATAATTTTCATTCAAAATATTGCAAAATTAAAAAGTTGATTTCAATTTATACGCAGTCGGACTGCTCAAAAATCGCGGAGCTGATGTCGGAGGGCTTCGACTATGTGGTTATTGATTTCGGATGCGATTTTGAGATGAACAGACAGCAGTTTCTTATGTGTGGAGCAAAGCTTGTTGTCGGAAGCCTGTCATGGTGGAAAATCCATGAATACGTGGGCTTTGCCGCGAGGATAAGGGGAGAAGCCTCCAAAAACAGATGGAAATTTTTGGCGGTTTCGCCGATACCCGAGGGAATACGGTATCTCAAGAAGGAGTTTGGAATTTCGGTAGGCGTGATTCCCTGCGAGCCGGACCCCTTTTGCCTCGGCGGTCAAAGCATGGATTTTTTGCAGGAGCTGACATACGGATTTTTTTGACATCCGCAAAGGAAAAGGTCTTTATATCACAATATCACAGCGGACTTCCTTGCATTGTTTTACGCAATACTGCACGGCGGGCGATTACGGGAGGATTTTTCAATGAAAACCGATAAAAATTATAAGTCGGCACTTAAAGAGGAATTGCTTGGTCTGAGGGAAAGCGGAGTTACCTTCCGCGTGGACGGCGTCGAGGTCGAGCCCGAGGACTGCCTTGTGGACAGGCTTCTTGCCGAAGGCGACTGCACATATATGAGAAATTACGAATTTAAGGGTGGGAAGCTTGTAGAAATCGAATTTGAAAAAATAAATTTAAAGCAGACAACATAACCCCTTTATGTGCTTTAATACGGAATTTTTGCGGGGCGCTTGTTCCCGCGCGTAATTCTTTGAAAAAACGGCGGCGCTGCATTGCAACGCCGCTTGTTTATATGCTATAATGAACAAAAGAGATTTTGCAGAACCAACCACAACCGAAGCAGAGAGGTGCCGATTTGATAAATAACAGGAAATACACGAATAATCAGGATTCGGACGATTATATATTTGAGGACGAGCAGGAGCTTGAAAAGCAGGCGGAAACGCCCGATATTGAGGAGATAGCCGTTACGCTTGACGGCGGCGGAGAGACTGAGGGCGGCGAGGAAGCCGCTTCGCGCGAACAAAAGGAGCAGGAGGCTTACGATGAGCTTTACGGGGAGGGAGAGCCGGGAAAGCCCGGGAAGCGCAGGCGCGTTATCATTGCGGCAGCGGCAGTGGCGCTGATTGCTGCGGCTCTGCTAGCGTCGGGAATAATCATATATAAATTTACGCCCTCAAAGGTCAGAGTGGATTACAGCGAGTATTTCGGCGTTGAGGAGGGATTGGAAGAAAACGGCGCGCTTCTGATATACAATTATGCGAAATCGGATTATAAGGCAATGATTTCGGACGGCGGCTTTTATGTGGAAAACGCCTTTTTGAAGGAAAATTTTACCGACAAATTTTTTTACGATACGAAAAATAACGAGGTGGTTTATACTACGGCGACGGAGATTTATACCTTTCCCGTAGGAGAGAGGAGCTACGACGTAAACGGCGGGGAGAAGCAGGCGGAGCGCGCGGTTGCGCTGGAGAAAAACGGCGTTTTGTACATTTCGGTTGATTTCGCGGCGGAAAAATGCGATATGGTATGGCACGGGTACGCAAGTCCCGACAGGCTGGCGGTGGTGGACGGCGGCTCGGAGTATATGAAAACGCTTTTGGAGGATGAGTATTCGGTAAGGGAGGGCGCGTCCATAAAAAGCAGTATTATTGAAAACTCAGCCGACGGGGCGGATACAATGTGGATGCTTGCCGACGGGACGCAGAGCGGAACAAAGGAGCAGGAATGGCTCAGGGTGTATTCCGAGGACGGACGTATAGGCTATGTGCGCTCCTCACAGACGACGGGGGCGGCAGTGAGGTATACCTATGCTTCGGACTATGAAAAGGAGGAATATCCCGCGCAGACGAGGGACCACGATATTTTGCTTGTGTGGCACGCCGTATACGATACGGCGGACAACGCCAAAATAGAGGGGCTGCTCGCCGAGAGCAAGGGCGTCAGCGTCGTTTCCCCCACATGGTACAAGGCGGTTGACGAAAACGGAAATATCGCGTCGATGGCGGATACGGATTATGTGGAATATATTCACGGACTTGGCATGGAAATATGGCCGCTGATAAGCGATTTTACCTCGGTCGAGGGGGACGGCTGGGACGAGAACGCCCTTTTGTCCGATACGCAGGCGAGGCGGCGGCTTATTGACAGCATAATGACTGAAATAAATACGTACGGCTATGACGGAATAAATATTGATTTTGAAAAGGTTCCGCAGGAGGCGGGCGACGGGTACATACAGTTTATCAGGGAGCTTTCCGTAAGCTGCCGCAGGGAGGGCGCGGTGCTTTCGGTGGATAATTATGTACCCAAGCCGTATAATATGCAGTATAACAGGGCGGGGCAGGGAGAGTGCGCCGACTATGTGATCGTTATGGGCTACGACGAGCATTACGCCGGAGGAAGCGAGGCGGGCTCGGTTGCGTCGATAGGCTTTGTAAACGAGGGAATTTCGGAAACCCTTAAGGAGGTTCCGAGAGAAAAACTGATAAATGCAATCCCTTTTTATACGAGAATGTGGATTGAAGGATCCGACGAGGAGGGAAATATTTCGCTTTCCTCCAAAAGCTACGGAATGAACGGCGGCGCGCAGGCGGCGGACGAGCTGGGGCTTGCGAGGCTGTGGGACGACGAGGTAAAGCAATACGTTGCGGCGGGAAGCGCGGACGGAAAGAATTACAGCATATGGCTTGAGGAGGAGCGCTCGATGGGAGAGCGCATGGAACTGATCCGAAGCTACAATATAGCGGGCGTGGCGGCATGGAGCCTCGGCATGGAGGCGGATTACGTGTGGGACATAATAGCGGGGGAATAAAGGCTTTGTTCCGCGCAAATATGCTTCTATATTTTCTTTTATGCAAATAAAATATACCAAATGAAGCATAGTTTGGGATATTTTATGAACAGAAAAGCGCTTGACGTGTTTATGGCGGTGCTGCTGATTGCCGGAGTTGTATGTACTATGGAATTTGGGCTGCCGAAGGCGGCGAAAACGTCGGGAACGGCGGAACGGGAGCCGAAAACGGTGGCAATAGACCCGGGACACGGCGGAATAGACCCGGGAAAGGTAGGAGTAAGCGGCTCCGTCGAGAAGGACATTAATCTGTCGATAAGCCTTAAGCTTAAGGAGTGCTTGCTTGCGAGGGGCTATGAGGTCGCGCTTACCCGAGAGGACGGCGAGGGGCTTTATTCGGAAAGCGACGTCAACAAAAAGGCGGCGGATATGAGAAAACGCTGTGAGATTATCGAAAAGGCGGGCGCCGACCTTGCGGTCAGCATTCATCAGAACAGCTATACGGAGCCTGACGTCAGCGGCGCGCAGGTTTTTTATTACAAGCATTCCGCCCAAGGGAAAAAGCTGGCGGAAATATTGCAGGAGCGGCTTAAGGAGCGGCTCGATAACGATAACAGCAGAGCCTGCAAGTCCAACGATAATTATTATATGCTGATACATACGCCCTGCCCCACGGTAATAGTCGAATGCGGCTTCTTAAGCTGTCCCGAGGAGGAGGCGAAGCTTGCGGACGAAGCCTATCAGCAGGCGGTCGCCGAGGCTCTGGCAGACGGGATAGACGCATATTTTGAAGTAAAAAATTGACTTTACGGATATAAAAGCTTAGAATAGTGCCTATGGATACGATAATTGAGAAAATAACGGGGAATCCCGAGGCTGACGCAGAAATAATACGGACGGCGGCGGGTATAATAAAAAACGGCGGACTTGTGGCGTTCCCGACCGAAACGGTTTACGGGCTGGGCGGCGACGCCTTCGATAAGGACGCCGCCTCCAAAATTTACGCGGCAAAGGGCAGACCCTCGGACAATCCGCTGATTGTGCATATAGCCAAAACGGAGGATTTGAGCAGGCTCTGCGACGAGGTTCCGCCCGCCGTTTATGCCTTGGCGGAGAGCTTTTGGCCCGGTCCGCTTACCGTTATTGTCAGGAAAAATAAGCGGATTCCCGATACCGTGACGGGCGGACTTGACACCGTGGCGGTACGGCTCCCGAACAATCCGACCGCGGTAAGGCTTATCGAGGAATCGCAGACCTTCATCGCCGCGCCGAGCGCGAATCTCTCGGGCAGGCCAAGCCCCACGTCGGCGCGCCATGTGACGGAGGATTTGGCGGGAAGGATAGATATGATAATAGACGGCGGCGACATAGAGATCGGACTTGAATCGACCATAGTCGATATGACGGGCGAGGCTCCCGTGCTTTTGCGCCCCGGCTTTGTGACGGAGGATATGCTGTGCGGCATCGTCGGAGAGGTTTTGCGGGATCCGGCGCTTATGAGCGGGGTGAGCGGGGACGTTAAGCCCAAGGCTCCGGGAATGAAGTACAGGCATTACGCGCCGCGGGCGGAAATGACGCTCGTCGAGGGAGAAAGCGACGCCGTTGCCGATAAAATAAGGCGGCTCGCGGACGAGGCGGCAAACGGCGGCAAAAGAGTTGGCATTATGGCGTCGTCGGAGAGCGCGGCTTTTTTTGACAGGGGAGAAGTAATAAGTCTCGGCAGCAGGGAAAACATCGGAGAGATAGCCAAAAATCTGTTCGGCGCGCTGCGTGAATTTGACAGGCGCAAGGTTGACATAATATATGCCGAAGCCTTTTCCCGCGAGGGAATGGGGAACGCGGTTATGAACCGTCTGCTTAAGGCGGCGGGGCACCGCGTTATCAAGGTCTGAAAAGAGGCGATATTTAATGGCAAAATACAACAGGCTTATTTTTGTATGCACGGACAACCTGTGCAGGAGCCCCATGGCAGAGGCGGTAATGAAGAGAATAAACAGGACGCCCGGGCTGGAGATATGCTCAAGGGGGCTTATCGTGCTTTTCCCCGAGCCCTACAATCCGAGAGCCACCGCGGTGCTCAGAAACAGCGGGATAATTCTTGAAAACGGGCTGTCCGAGCTGCTTAAGGCGGAGGACTTCGGAGAGGACGTGCTTGTGCTTACGATGGACCGCACGGAGAAGCAGAAAATTCTCGAGGAGTTTGAGAACGCCGTCAACGTGTACACGATAATGGAGTTTGCGGGCGGCAGCGGAGATATAATGGACCCTTACGGCGGAGATAAGGACGTATACGCTCTTTTTTTGGAATCCATAAATACATGGGTGGCTCAGACCGAGCAAAAAATATATGAGATAAATTCGGCGCAGGACGCCGAAACAAAGGAGAAGGAACAATGATAGCGTTAGCTTCCGACCACGGCGGGTTTGATTTGAAAACCGAGATTATAAGGCACCTTGAGGAGAGAGGGCTTGCGTACAGGGATTTTGGCTGCAACGACAAAAGCTCCTGCGATTATCCCGTATTCGGGAAAGCGGCGGCAAGGGCGGTCGCGTCGGGCGAATGCGGCAGAGGCATCGTCGTATGCACCACGGGGATTGGGATTTCGATTGCCGCCAACAAGGTAAAGGGCATAAGGTGCGCGCTCTGTGCCGACGAGCATTCGGCGCGGATGACGAGGCTCCACAACGACGCGAATATGCTCGCGCTTGCGGGAGCGGGGTACGACAGGGAGCTTGCGCTTCGGATTGTCGATACCTTTCTTGACACGGAGTTCAGCGGCGAGGAAAAGCATATCAGGCGCATTGGAATGCTGGAGGATTAATTCGTGCGTATTTTTGCCGAATTATGGCAATTTTTTAATTGCCTTTTGGATAAAAATGGTTTATACTAGCTAAATGGAAGCAAATCAGTCTGACAGCCGGGAGGTCTTTTGATGGATAGCGGCAAAAAAGGCATATTCAGAATGTTTGCCCTAATTACGCAGCTCGGGTTGCACGTTATGGTACCCACTGCGCTTTGTGTTGCCTTGGGAGTCCTTATTGACAGGAGATTCGGAACCTATTGGGTGATACCTCTTCTGTTTTTGGGAATTCTTGCGGGGGGACGCAACGCGTACAGGCTTGCGATGTCCGCCGCCAAAGCGGACAGCCGAAAGGACAACCCTAAAGCCGCGCCTTCCAAGGAACAATCGGATGAGGGAAACGAAAGCGATGAAGGATAAAGAAGCTATACGCACGCTGAGGCTGTTGATTTTGGGAATAATAATCTATTCTGCGATTATATCGGTTCCCGTACTGATTTTTACCCATGACAAACTTAAATGCGAGCTGGGGCTGTGGCTCGGAGCCGCGATGGCGGCGGCGATGGCAGCCGGCATGCAGTACACCCTTAACAAGATGATGTACATGAAGGCAAAGCAAAAGCCGTACATGGCGTGGCACTCCGTGGGGAGGCTCCTGTGTGTGGCGGCAGTGTTGCTTTTGTTCGGGTTCACGGGGTGGCTCAATATAGCTATGATTCTTGTCGGGGTTTTCGGGCTGAAAATATCGGCTTATTTACAGCCGTTATTTTTAAAATTTTTTTCAAAACAAAATAAAGAATAAAGAAGGTGATGAATGTGACGGAATATCTTTCCGGCATGATACTTGCCAAGGACGTTGATTTCTATATCAAGGGCGTCGTCAAGTATAAACTGTTTGGACAGGAACTGTGGATTACGACCACACATGTTGGATTATTAATTGTCACGCTGGTATTAGTCATTCTGATGATTGTAGGTCATCACAAGATTGTCCGCGCCAATCCCACTGACAGGCCGGGGGGGCTTCAGAATATTCTCGAGATGGCGGTCACGGCAATCGACAATATGGTATCGGGTATTATGGGTAAGAACAGTAAGCGTTTTCGCAACTGGATATGCACGGTGTTCATGTTTGTTCTTTTGTGCAATATTTCGGGACTGTTCGGACTTCGGCCGCCAACGGCTGATTACGGCGTAACGCTGCCGTTAGGTATTATTACCTTCCTGCTCATTCAGATTAACGGTATGAGAGCAAAGAAAATGCAGCACGTTACGAATCTTTTTAAACCAAATCCCATACTTTTTCCGATTAACATTATCGGAGAAGTGGCGGTGCCCCTTTCGCTTTCGCTGCGTCTTTTCGGCAATATAATGTCGGGAACGATTCTTATGGGATTGATTTACGGACTGCTCCCCACTGCGCTTACGGTCGGGATACCGGCGGTAATCCATGTGTACTGCGATATTTTTTCGGGAGCGATTCAGACATACGTATTCTGTATGCTGACGATGGTCTATATTAATGACAAAATATCGGACGACTGATTAAATTTTTTAGGAGGAAAATAAAATGATAACAAGTGAAGCATTAATTTTGGCATGCTCGGCAATAGGCGCCGGACTCGCGATGATTGCAGGTCTCGGACCCGGTATAGGACAGGGAATTGCGGCAGGACACGCCGCTGCTGCCGTGGGACGCAACCCCGGAGCAAAATCCGACATCACTTCGACCATGCTTCTCGGACAGGCCGTAGCTGAAACGACAGGTTTGTACGGCTTTGCCGTTGCCATTATTCTGTTATTTGCCAACCCGCTTATCGGTAAACTTTAAAACAGGAGCGGACAGTAACGGAAGGAGGCGGTAATATGCCAACGACGGAAGTCGTAACGGAGGCTGCGGAGGGAATGCAGAGAATATTTAATCTTGACGCGCAGCTTATACATGATGCCGTATTTCTTGCAATAAACATTTTCATATTGTTTTTGCTGGCTTCTTTTTTACTTTTTAACCCGGTGAGAGATCTTCTCAAGAAGAGGAAGGACGCTGTTGACGCGGATATTGAAAACGCCAGAAAGGATAAAGAAGCGGCGGCAGCCTTAAAGACGGAGTACGACGCCAGACTTAAGGAGGTCGATAAGGAGGCGGACGCCATTCTCGGCGAGGCGCGCAAGAAGGCGCTTGCCAGAGAGGAGCAGATTGTCGAGGAGGCAAGAAGCGAGGCGGGAAGAATTATCGAGAGAGCCAACGCGGAAATCGAGCTTGAAAAGAAGCGCGCCGCGGACGATATGAAGAAAGAAATGATTGCGGTTGCGGCAGCGATGGCAGGCAAGGTGGTGTCGGCTTCGATTGACACACAGATACAGGAATCTCTTGTTGACGAAACATTGAATGAAATGGGTGATAAGGTATGGCAAAGCTAGTGTCGGCGACTTACGGTGATGCGCTTTTTGACGTTGCCGTCGGCAGTAACTGCGTTGACTCGCTCTATGAGGAGGCGGAGGCGGTTCTGCGGGCGTTTGCGGACAACAAGGAGCTTGGCGGACTGCTTAATCACCCTAAGATTGTTAAGGAAGATAAGCTTTCCTTAATCGACAATACCTTCGGCAAATTTGTCTCAAAGGAAATGACGGGCTTTCTCGTCACGATTGTGACAAAGGACCGAAGCAGATACATTCCCGATATTTTTGAATATTTCCTTAACAAGGTTAAGGAGTACAAAAAAATCGGAACCGCGTTTGTCACAACTCCGATGGAGTTGTCGGAAGCGATGAAAACAAAGGTTAAGAACAGGCTTTTGCAGACGACGGGATACAGGGAATTTGAAATGAAATACGCTGTTGATGAAAGCCTTATCGGCGGAATGGTAATAAGAATCGGCGACAGGGTAATCGACAGCAGCATCAGGCACAGGCTCGACGCTTTATCGAGGGAGCTTTACAGCCTTGATGTGTAGCTAATAATCATAGAAAGAAGGTGCTAAAGCCCTATGAATTTAAGACCGGAGGAAATCAGCTCGGTTATTAAAGAGCAGATTATGAGATATAAGACGGAACTGGACGTCGCCGACGTGGGAACGGTCATTCAGGTGGCGGACGGTATTGCGAGAATTCATGGTCTTGAAAAGGCAATGCAGGGTGAGCTTCTGGAGTTCCCCGGCGAGGTTTTCGGCATGGTGCTTAACCTTGAGGAGGATAACGTAGGCGCGGTTCTGCTCGGTGATTCAAAGAACATCAACGAGGGAGACACCGTAAAAACCACGGGACGCGTTGTCGAGGTCCCGGTAGGCGACGCGCTTACGGGACGCGTTGTAAATTCTCTCGGACAGCCCATAGACGGAAAAGGACCGATTGTTACGGATAAATACCGTCAAATAGAGAGGGTTGCCTCGGGCGTTATTTCAAGAAAATCGGTGGATACACCCTTGCAGACAGGTATTAAGGCTATCGACGCCATGGTGCCTATCGGAAGGGGACAGCGAGAGCTTATTATCGGCGACAGACAGACCGGCAAGACGGCGATCGCGATAGATACGATTATTAATCAAAAGGGGCAGGGCGTTCACTGCATTTATGTCGCGATCGGACAGAAGTCCTCGACGGTTGCGAATATAGTGCAGACGCTTACGGAGTACGGCGCTATGGATTATACCACGATAGTTGCGTCCACTGCCAGCGAGCTTGCTCCGTTGCAGTATATCGCTCCGTATTCGGGCTGCGCAATCGGCGAGGAATGGATGGAAAGAGGCGAGGACGTGCTTGTCGTATACGACGATTTGAGCAAGCACGCAGCCGCGTACCGTACCCTGTCGCTGCTGCTTAAAAGACCGCCGGGACGCGAGGCGTACCCGGGCGACGTATTTTACCTTCACTCAAGGCTTCTCGAGAGAGCTGCAAGGCTTTCGGACGAGCTGGGCGGAGGCTCGCTCACCGCTCTGCCGATTATCGAAACGCAGGCGGGCGACGTGTCGGCATACATTCCGACCAACGTAATATCAATTACGGACGGGCAGATTTATCTCGAAACCGAGATGTTCAATTCGGGCTTCCGACCTGCCATTAACGCGGGACTTTCGGTGTCGCGAGTGGGCGGCTCGGCGCAGATTAAGGCAATCAAGAAGATAGCGGCTCCCATACGTGTGGAGCTTGCGCAGTACAGGGAGCTTGCGGCGTTTTCGCAGTTCGGCTCGGAGCTTGACGCCGATACCAAGGAAAAGCTTGCGCAGGGCGAGCGTCTTAAGGAAATCCTTAAGCAGCCCCAGTACAAGCCCATGCCTGTCGAATATCAGGTAATCATTATTTACGCGGCGACAAAGAAATTCCTCATAGATATTGAGCTTGACCGTATTGCGGATTTTGAAAAAGAGCTTTTTGCGTTCATTGATACAAAATACGCCGAGATTCCCGAGAAGATTAAGGCGACCAAGCAGCTTGACGAGGAGAACGAGGCGGCTCTTGTTAAGGCGATAACCGAGTTCAAGGAACAGTTTGGGCGACATTGATTGCGAAGAGGTGAAATAGCTAATGGCTTCAATGAAGGACATAAAAAGGCGCAAGGAAAGCATTCAGAGCACAGGGCAGATTACCAAGGCGATGAAGCTTGTGTCAACGGTAAAGCTTCAGAAGGCGAGAGGAAAGGCGGAGAGTGCAAGACCTTATTTTGACGCCATGTACAATACGGTTTTCGGAATGCTTGCAAGGAGCGGCAATATTGATCACCGCTATCTCAAGGCAGGAGAAACCGACAAAAAGGCAGTCATTGTCGTTACGGCGAACAGAGGACTTGCGGGCGGATACAATTCCAACATAACCAAGCTTGTTACATCAGCCGAAATCAAGCCCGAGGATGCCGCGGTTTACGCGGTCGGCACAAAGGGAAGAGATTTTCTGAGCCGCAGGGGCTACGAGATAGCCGCCGATTTTTCGGAGGTAATCAACGAGCCGATGTTTTCGGACGCCATGGAAATCGGCAGGACCGTTTTGGAGGCGTTTGAGCAGGGTAGGGTAGGTGAAATCTATCTGGCGTACACAAGCTTCAAGAACACGGTGGTGCACGAGCCGAAAATGGTTAAGCTTCTGCCTGTTTCCCCCGAGGATATAAAGGAGGAGGCAAAAACTTCGCAGGAATCGCTGACCTTGGTTTCTTACGAGCCCGAGGAGGAAGAGGCGCTTGATATTATTATTCCGAAATATATCAACAGCCTTATTTACGGCGCGCTTATGGAGGCGGTCGCCAGCGAGAACGGCGCGCGTATGACCGCCATGGACAATGCGACGAGCAACGCCGAGGAAATTATCAGTGACCTGTCACTTATGTATAACAGAGCCCGTCAGGGTTCCATCACACAGGAATTAACGGAAATTATTGCCGGAGCCAACGCTATATCCTAGCTTCGGCGGAGAATAAGCCCGAGCTGTCGGGCGTAACAGAAGGAGTGAGAAAATGGCTGGAAGGAATATTGGAAAAATCACTCAGATTGTCGGAGCAGTGCTTGATATTAAATTTTCGGAGGGTTCGCTCCCGGAAATTAATACCGCAATCGCAATAAACCGCGGTAACGGCGAAAAGCTGGTTGTGGAGGTTGCTCAGCATCTAGGTGACGATACGGTAAGATGTATAGCCATGGGACCTACGGACGGACTGGTCAGGGGAATGGACGCCGAGGCGTCGGGAGCGCCCATATCGGTGCCGGTCGGGGAAAATACATTGGGACGTATTTTCAATGTGCTGGGAGAGCCGATAGACAATAAGCCGGTTCCCGAGGTCGAGAAATATATGCCCATACACAGGAAGGCTCCCACGTTTGAGGAGCAGTCCACCTCCACCGAGATTCTCGAAACGGGCATAAAGGTCGTTGACCTTCTCTGCCCCTATCAGAAGGGCGGTAAAATCGGACTTTTCGGAGGCGCGGGAGTAGGCAAGACTGTGCTTATTCAGGAGCTTATCCGCAATATTGCGACGGAGCACGGCGGATACTCCGTATTTACGGGCGTAGGAGAGCGCACCCGCGAGGGCAACGACCTTTACTACGAAATGCAGGAGTCGGGAGTTATAAACAAGACAACCATGGTATTCGGTCAGATGAACGAGCCGCCGGGAGCCAGAATGAGAGTCGGGCTTACGGGACTTACAATGGCGGAATACTTCCGTGATGAGGGCGGCAAGGACGTGCTGCTTTTCATCGACAATATTTTCAGGTTCACGCAGGCAGGCTCGGAGGTGTCCGCGCTTCTCGGACGTATGCCCTCCGCGGTAGGCTACCAGCCCACCTTGCAGACGGAGATGGGCGCCTTACAGGAGCGTATTACCTCGACAAAGAACGGCTCCATAACCTCGGTTCAGGCGGTATATGTGCCCGCCGACGACCTTACGGACCCTGCTCCGGCGACGACCTTTGCGCATTTGGACGCTACGACGGTGCTTGACCGCGCCATCGTGGAGCTCGGCATTTACCCCGCGGTTGACCCGCTCGGCTCGTCCTCGCGTATTCTCGATCCGAGAGTCGTGGGCGAGGAGCATTACAACGTTGCCAGAGGCGTTCAGGAGATTTTGCAGAAATATAAGGAATTGCAGGACATTATCGCCATTCTCGGCATGGATGAGCTTTCCGAGGAGGATAAGCTTGTTGTGGCAAGAGCAAGAAAGGTACAGAGGTTCCTTTCGCAGCCTTTCTTCGTTGCGACGCAGTTTACAGGCCTTGACGGAAGGTATGTCCCCGTAAGCGAAACCATTCAGGGCTTCAAGGAGATCCTGGAGGGCAAGTACGACGACATTCCCGAGAGCTACTTCCTTAACTGCGGCGGCATAGAAGACGTTCTTGCCAAGTGCAAATAGGAGGCGCTTATGGCAGATAACAAATTTGAGCTGGAGGTAATGTGTCCCGACAGACTTTTTTTCAGAGGCGAAGCCGATATGGTGGAGATGAACACCTCAGAGGGCTATATCGGAGTTTATCCGGGACATATTCCGCTTGCGACGGTGCTTGCACCCGGCGTTATGGTTATCCATAACAACGGTGAAGAAAAAAGGGCGGCGCTCCATTCGGGCTTCGTCAAAATCGAGCAGCGCAAAATAATGGTGCTCGCGGAGATCGCGGAATGGCCCGACGAAATCGACGTCAAGAGGGCGGAGGAAGCCAAAATAAGGGCTGAGCGCAGACTGAACGGCTCGGACGGCTCCGAAATCGACGTCAAAAGGGCGGAGGCGGCGCTTAAGCGCTCGCTTACCAGAATATCAATCAAGGGATAAAACCGCGCCGTGTTTATTTTCGGTGATTAAACACCTTTGGAATGGTAATAATTCAGATATTACCGCTTCGGAGGTGTTTTTTATGAAAAAAATAACGCTTGCAGCCGCCATGCTGCTTTGGGCTGTGATGGCGACGCGTATTATAGCATACGGATTGGGAACGGCGGACGACATTGTATCCGCGTTCAACAGTATGGACTACGACAATTCGGAGTCCGTAATAGAGGCGTTCGGAGATTACGGCAGTATGTATCTTTCGGAGGAGGAAAAGGCAAAGCTGCTTTCGGGCATTGCGGCATGTCTCGGAATAAGCGGCGGTTATGACATCAGCACGTCCGACAGCGGCGAGGCAAGCGTAACGTCGCTTTACAAAAATTCTCTTAACGCGGAGGTTACGATAAAGGTCGCCACCGTTACGCGCGACGGCGGACTTTACAAGACCTGTGAGCAGAGCGTCGCCGTAAATATGCGCCTGAAGGGACGGACGGACTGCGCTGTGACCTACAAAAATATGGTTTCCGACGTGTTTGAGGCAAACGGAATCAAGGGCTACGTGAATCTCAATTTAAAGGGCGAGCTGCCGGGCGCGCTCAACTATTACGAACGGAACAAGGCTGCCGACGCTCTGCTTAAAAAGCTGAACGCGGAGATTGTGGCGGAGAACCGCGACAACGATATTTTCACGGTTTATGCGTATACGGAGGAAATCGAGGAATATATTACTTCTGCGGGGCGCAGGGTGAACATAAACATCGCGGAGG
>JAMPDT010000055.1 GCA_023665525.1 Butyrivibrio sp.
GTTTCTAACATCTCGACCCTCCGTTCACTCGCATTATCAGTGTACTATTACATTTAGTACAGTTATTATGCTAACACCCACGGAAGAATTTGTCAACATAAATTATGTAAAAAATGACATTAATCAAAAAGAGGCGGAACCGTTGTCATTGGTTCCGCCCTTGTAAAGCGCTTCATGATTCTCAATTTATTTTACTATACACATACCCCCAAAATTCCTGAGGAAGGTAATAATAGGTGTCTCCGATACTGCCGTAATAATTCTCCTCCGCTCCGATTGAAGATGATATCCGCAACATAAGTACATCATTGAAAGCAATCTCAACATAAAGGTCTGCATCCAAAATGTGATTTTCAGGTACCTTGTTTGCCTCCATATTCCAGTTATTGAACATTGCTACAATATCTTGGATTTCTTTTTCAGAAGTAATCTCTACTGTTGTTTTTTCAATTTCATTATATATTTTAATACACGAAATTTTCTCATTTTCAAACAACGGATTGGTTTTGTACAGTGTCTGCGGCTCGGCAGATAACTGCTTCGCGGTTTCTGTTTCCTTATTTGGATTATCGCCTGTACTCATACTCTTTGTGCAGCCTGTGATAAATACAAGCACAGCACATACTAATAATGCGGATAAAAAAATTTTTCTCATAAAAACCTCCTAATCATTTAAGGCTATTACATAATCGTCAATACTGCTGTATTCGACGTCTTCATCATATACTATCCACACAAATTAACCCTGAGTTTACTCGTTATCGCCGCAGAAGCAGAGTTAGTGCCAAAAAGGCAAAGAACCGTAAGCACTGAGATAATGCCAATAAATATTTTCTTTTTCATATTATACCCCTCTTTCCTTGTGTATTTTCCTCCATTATACAATAGTTCTATATTCGTGTCAAGTAATGTATAATATTCAATATGTTTTATCATAAATGATATAAGTAAAAACCGCCCCGGCTCATTCCTGCCGAAGCGGTTCACTGTTTTTCATTCTATTTTTTCAAGTCGGGGATAATATTTGAAAAGCGCGCGGGCAATTATTTCGTCCCTCGCGACATAGGTGTTCGCCCACATACGCGAATCGTAGGACACGTTGCGGTTGTCGCCCATGACGAAATACGCATTCTCCGGCACCGTAAATTCCAAAGCGGACAAAACGTTCATCGGCTCAGCCAAATAATCCTCCGAAAGACGCTCTCCGTTTACAAAAACGCCCTCATCGTCAATCAGAATGCTGTCGCCGGGCGTGCCGATTATACGCTTGACCAAGGTTTCCTTTTTTTCTCCCTCCGAAAAGCTGTGCTCAAAAATAACCACGTCCCCGCGCTTCGGCTCGGAAAAAAGATACGCGAGCCTTAAGCCGATAAGACGGTCGTCAATCTTAAGCGTCGGAACCATTGACGAGGAGGGAATGTGCGCGTTGATTATCACAAGCTTATTTATCACAACCGCGATAAAAACCGCCGACGCAATAATTATAAGGTAGCTGCAAAGCTCCTTGGCAAAGCGGCGGCTCCTCGGCTCGCTTTCGCCCCCGGCTTCGCTTTCGTCTGCGGCGGAAACGCTTTCGGCGGGAGCGGCGGATTCCGCCACAGCACAGTCCGAGGAATCCGCAGGGGTCGAAGCCCCCGCAAATTCCTCCATATTTACCTCGATTATCTCGATTATTTCGTCCGTATTGCCGCTTTGTGTGCCGGAATCGTGCATTCGCTGCCTCTCAGTCTGTTATTTTGCAAGAAGTCCCATAATTCGGTTGCTTCTTGCAATAAATTCGCTCATTCGCTCGGGCTTAAGAGGCGCGTGGCTTATCAGCGCCAAATCGTAAAGCTGCTCGCAGAACATACCCACGTTATCGCTTTCGGGATTGTCAAGAATGTACTTTACAAGGCTGTTGTTCACGTTGACGATGAGCGTTTCTCCCATTCCGCCGTACATCGACGGATCCATGCCCGACATTCCGTACATCTTCATCATATCCGCCATACGCTTTGAATCCTCGTTCACGGTGATCATCGACGAGATGTCGGCGTTTTTGAGCTTCTCCGCTTGAACCTTGAGATTCTCGTTTTTGAGCGCCTTCTTAAAAATATCCGAAAGCTTGTCGGCTGTTTCCTTAAACGCCTCCTTGCCGTCCTCGCTTTCTTCCTCCTTAAAGGTGGAGGAAAGGTCGGAATCTATGCTGAGGAATTTGACGTTTTCGTTTTTCTGCTCAAGATGAGTTATAAAGGGCTGATCGATGCTGTGCTTAAGGATTACCGCGTCCATTCCCTCGTCCCTAAACATCTTGATATACTGTCCCTGTTCGATTTCGTCCTTCACATAAAATACGGTGTTCTCATGCTTTTCCTTGTTCTCCTCAAGGCATTCGGGCAGAGTAAGGTACTTGCCCTCAAGGTTCTTAAAAAGAATGTAGTCGTTCATCTTTTCGCAGAACTTGTCGTCCTTTAAGCAGCCGAACTTGATGAACGGGCTTATATCGTCCCAGTATTTTTCGTAGCTCTCCTTATCTGTCTTGCACATACCCGAAAGCTTGTCGGCAACCTTTTTGGTGATATAATCCGAAATCTTCCTTACAAAGCCATCGTTTTGCAGCGCGCTCCGCGACACGTTGAGCGGCAGGTCGGGGCAGTCTATTACGCCCTTCAAAAGCATAAGAAATTCGGGAATTACCTCCTTGATATTGTCGGCGACAAAAACCTGATTGTTGTAAAGCTTTATTACGCCCTCCGCAGACTCGAACTCGAGGTTAATCTTGGGAAAATAAAGTATGCCCTTAAGGTTGAACGGATAATCCATATTCAGATGGATCCAGAAAAGCGGCTCCTTGTAATCGCGGAAAACCTTCCTGTAAAATTCCTTGTATTCCTCCTCGGTGCAGTCGTTGGGGTGCTTCGTCCAAAGCGGAGCCGTATCGTTGAGGGCTGCGGGACGCTTTTTTATTTTATAGCGCTCGCGGGCGGGAGCGGTTTCAACCGTTTTCTTGGTTCCGTCCTCCTCCTCGACCTCCTCGGTCTTTGCCTCCTCGACTACGGTTTCTATAACGGTGTCTGTGTCAAGAAGCTCGTCCTTCTCAATCATCTCCGTTTTTTCCTCGGTATCGTCGGCATTGTCAAGGTAAATTTCATAGGGCATAAAGGAGCAGTATTTCTCGATAACCTCCCTAGCCCTGTACTCGTTGGCGAATTCGGTGCAGTCGTCGTTAAGGTAGAGCGTGACCGTTGTGCCGACCTCGGTCTTATCACCGTCCGTCATATCGTATTCCGTACCGCCGTCGCATTCCCAGTGAACCGATACGGCGTCCTCCTTGTATGAAAGCGTATCGATCGCGACCCTCTCGGCAACCATGAACGCCGAATAAAAGCCCAGTCCGAAATGACCTATGATCTGGTCCTCGTTGGCTTTATCCTTGTACTTTTCGAGAAACGCTTCCGCTCCCGAAAATGCAATCTGATTGATGTACTCGTTTACCTCGTCCGCAGTCATTCCGAGACCGTTGTCTGTAAATTTAATCGTCCTGTCCTTTGAGCTTACCTCGACCTTGATCAAGGGCTTAACGTCCTCGGGAATATCGTACTCTCCCATCATATCGAGCTTTCTGAGCTTCGTGATCGCGTCGCAGCCGTTTGAAATCAATTCCCTGAAAAAAATATCGTGGTCGGAATACATCCACTTTTTTATTATGGGAAAAATATTCTCGCTGTTTATTGAAAGATTACCGTGTTCGTTTGCCATTTCTGTGATTCCTCCTATAACTTTTTTACATTATAACCATAGTAATACCAAAAAAACACAAAGTCAAGAAGAAATTAGCACTCAATCTAATTGAGTGCTAACAAAAATTCTTCCGAACACATCGTAAAGCTGTCCGCTGCCCGCCGCCATGTCCTTCATTTCAAGCTTCTCGTACTCCGCTTCGTTAAATTCCGTTTCGATATTTCGGGCAAATTCCGCATAAAGCTCGGAAAACGCCTCGGTCCGCCTCGAAAGAATAATCTCCTCGCGGCGTTTTTCGTAATTGCTCTCAATATTGTCGTTTATGCATTTAATAATGTAATATCCGTATTCCGTTTCGACAAGTCCGCTCACGCCTCCCATTTCAAGGGCAAAGGCGGCTTTTTCAAACTCCGCGTCCCTCTCGCCGCTACCAAATTGGAGCGAATACTCCGAATCGTCGCTGTATTCTCTTGCAAGAGCCGCAAAATCGCTCTCGGGTATAAGGGAAAGCAAAGACTCGGCGAGCGTCTTTTTCGATTGGTATTCCGAGTCGGGCAGTCTTACCGCCTCGCCGTCCTCCGAAAGCTTCATTGTGCTTACAAAAATATACTGAACGTCAACAACCCTCGCCTCGTCGGCGCTGACCTCGGTATCCACGTCGGCGGTCGCCTCATAGAATACCTTTTCAGCCAAAAGCAAATCCCCGTAAAATTTTCTCACGGTTTCAACGTCAAAGCCCGCCGTCTGCGCGTCCTGCGGCAGCGTCGCCCAATACGCCCTTGCCGCCTCCGAAAGCTTCGCCTCCTCCGCCTCGGATACGGCTACGTTTTCCCTCTCTGCCATAAGTCCGAGAACCTTAAGATGAAGAAGCGTATCCTTCACCGACGTTTTGACGTACTCCTGCGCCGTCACGCCGCCAATCGACTCGCTCCACACTCCCGCGTCGAAAAGCCTTTCATAGGAATAGCTCATCTCCGACAAAAGAAGCCTCGCGCAATCCATGCCTATTTTTCCGCCGTTCACCTTGGCAAGCGTATTCCGATCGAGCCCCGTCGTAAGCCTAAGCGCGCAGCCCGTCAGAAAAAGGACAGCGCACAACGCCGCCGCGAACGGGATCATTCTACGCCTCAACATACAAATACCTTCCGTCGGGCAAAGCAAACACCTCAAGCGCCTCGGTCACGTCCCCGCAATCGCTCGTGTCAACGCCCTCCTCCTTCATATATGCCTCAAGCTCCTCTCTGCTGTCGAACACCTCAGCCATACAGTCTTCAAGGAACTCTCCCGCCTCCGCGATATTTTCGGCTACGCGCTCCGAAAATAGCCTTTTTTGGTTTTCGTAAAAAAATTTAACGCAAGCGCTGTCCAATCCGCCCATACAAATTTCCCTTCTATATAAATAATTCCTTAAGCTCCCGCATAAGCCTCGCCACAGGAAGCCCCACCACGTTATTATAATCCCCGTCAATTCCCGTTACATACTCCGCGAAGCGCCCCTGTATGCCGTAAGCGCCCGCCTTGTCCATACACTCGCCCGTACCGATATATTCCCATATCTCGGAATCCGTCATACCGCCCACGCGCACACGGGTTTTTTCGGCAAAGCTTTTTTGCGTATCCTTATATATTATTGTAACTCCCGTATACACATAATGGCAACCGTTTCTTAGCTCGGAAAGCATATTAAACGCGTCCTGTACGTCCACGGGCTTTCCCAAAATCCGCCCGCCGCTCACAACCACCGTGTCGGCGCCTATTACTACCGTGCCGTCCTTATCGTATCCCCGCTCCGCCAAAAGCGCCGCGACCTCCGCCGCTTTGTCCGCGGAAAGCCGCATTACCGTTTTGTCGGGCTCTGCTTCCCTTATTGTCTCCTCTCCCCTTGACGGGATAACCTCGAACTCCATCCCCACCTGCGCCAGCAGCTCCCTGCGGCGCGGCGACGCGGACGCGAGTATTATTTTCGCTTCTCTTATATTCATCTTGCCTCTCCGATTTTTACCGCCTCGTCCGCCGTAACGTCAACGCCGCGCGGCTCGACGGGCGTGGAAAATACGATCTGCGTGCTTGTGCGCCCGAATTTTTGAAGCTGCCCTATAAAGGAATCAAGCTCCACGGTATCCGAAAACGCTACCTTTATCAGCATGGAAAAATCCCCCGTCACGCAGTTGCACTCCAGCACGTTGGGACACGTGCGCACAAAGGGATAAAACTCGGGCTTCTGCGCGGGAATTATCTCAAGATTGATAAAAGCCGTTATATGATAGCCCAGCTTCGATCGGTTTATCTTCGCCTCGTAGCCCGATATTATATTTTCCTTCTCCAGTCTTTCGATTCTTGCCGATACCGCGGGCGAGGACAAAAAAACATTCTCCGCCAACGACTTCAGCGGAATCCTCGCGTTGCCCTGAAGCATCGTGATTATTTTTTTATCTATTTCATCCATATTTTCCTCCCAAAATGTAAAAAAGGCAATTACAGATAGCTCTGCAACTGTCTTCTTCGACATAAATCATCAAGTTGTGCTAATTTTACATTATTTTTTTATGAAAAGCAAGTGTTATTTTTAATTTTTTAAAGATTTCATCGGCACTTGACAAACACGCCAATAAAGCATATTCTTTAAACAGAAAATGGAGGTGTTAATATGGCGCTTAAGGACAGTTGGAAGGAAACAGGCAAGGGACTGGGACACGCCTTCGGAGAGCTTGGCAAAACTCTTGTGAAAACGGCAAAATACGCGGTTGACAAGGCTGAGGACTGGGCTGACTCCGATACCCCGCAGGATCAAGAGAAAAAGGAAGCCCCCAATAAGGACAATAACGGCGACGCGTAAAGCGCGCACGCACGGATTCGATCCCGTCAGGGACAAAAGGAGTTTATTTTTATGGATAATTACGAAGATTACGCAGAGGATACAGTAACCCTCACGCTGGAGGACGACACCGAGGTCGAATGCGCCGTCATATCAATATATGAGGCGGGCGGAAAGGACTATATCGCCCTGCTGCCGCTCGGAGGCAGGGAGGAAAGCGAGGGCGAGGTCTATATTTACAGATATATCGAGGACGAAAACGGCGAGCCCTCTCTTGAAAATATCGAGGATGACGCCGAATACGAGATGGCTGCCGACGCCTTTGACGAGCAGCTTGACGAAGAGGCTTACGAGGAGCTTATCGAGGGAGAGGACCTGTAAACAAAAGAATATACCCCAAAAATACCCTCTTCCTTGAAACTGACGGGAAGAGGGTATTTTCATATTTCAATACACACGCTTAAATTCTAATTAAATTACACTGATTTTCTTCTTGCATACTACAACTGCCGCGCCCGCAAGTGCAATAACCGCCGCAAGTGCAATCAAGGGCGCTGCCTTTGAAGAATCGTCTCCCGTTGAGGGAGCCTTGGGAACAACGATTGCAACAGGCGAAAACGATTCGAACGTAGCAGTTACGGAATTGTTTGCAACCTCGTTGTCAAGCTGCTCCCAGCTTCCGTCCGCTTTCTGATGAAGCACATAAACCGTCTGTCCTGCCTGAATTCCTTCGATGTCGAACTTTATTTTGATACCTTTGGTATCATCGCTCTCCGAAAGCTTAACGTCAAAAAGCTTAAATACCTCCAAGTCTTTTCCCACGTTTTCTCCCACTTTCTTAGCCTCATATTCTGCGGAGCTTGCTACTGCCTCGGTAACCTTGGCTATCGTTACCGTAATGGTTTTGCCGTTAATTACGACATTACCCGCCGTAACGCCGTCTGCCAGTTCATCAAGCTTTCCCTTTGCGGGAGTGTTATCCGCCGGCTTTACGGTTTCAGGCTCTGCCGTCGTGGAGGTTTCGTTCTCTGTTACCGTAGAGGTTTCATTCTCATTCTTCGAGGTCTCTCCCTCATTCTTTGAGGTCTCTCCCTCATTCTTCGAGGTCTCTCCCTCATTCTTCGAGGTTTCTCCCTCATTCTTCGAGGTTTCTCCCTCATTCTTCGAGGTCTCTTCACCCGTAGGCGTTTCTATGCCCGAATTATTGCCCGTGTCGGGGCTGTCCGCGGCGAATGCCGCAACCGAAAACAGCATTGTAAAGCAAAGCGCCAAAGCAAGAGCTTTTAATATTTTTTTCTTCATTGCCAAATATTCCTCCTTTCAAAAATGCGTGTGTTTTGTTGTATATCAAGTCTTTCGACCTTGACAGCTTAATTTACGGCTTCATAAAATATCTTAAGAATAAGCTCCGTGACGCCCTTCTCGTCAAGATAGAACTCCTCAAAAACCCTGCCCATCACGGTTTCGCCCGGAAGCGAGTATATTTTTGCCTTTCCGATTGAATAGCCGTTTATCTCCGAGGCAAGGTAGGCGACCTCGTCCGCGCTTATGTTTGTAACCATATAGGGGTTCAAATCCCTGTAAAGCGTTACGGGGAAGCTGATATTCGAGGACATTTTTTCCTTTACGGACTTAAGCAGTCCCGAAAGGTAAAGCTTCTGACGGTTCAGCCTGTCGGTGGCGCTGTCGAACACCGCCGTGTCTCTTTTGCGCAGAAAGGAATACGCCTGATCCCCGTCAAGGGTGACCGTTTCTCCCGCTTTAAAGCCCAGCGGCTCATAGTCCTTCTGCGTCGTAAGCGTAACGCCGCCCACGGAATCGTTGACCTCAATTATTCCGCCGAGCCTCACCGAAAAATAGCCGTGAATCGGCAGCTCGTAAAGCATCTCCGAAACCGTCTGCACCGCCCGCTCACAGCTTAGCTCCCTTCCGTCGCCGTAGCCGTGCTGGACGCATATCTGCGCCTTCGCCGTGCGCAGGAAAGAGCCGTCCGAACGGTACATGTCTATATCGGTCATCGTGTTGCGGTTAATGGCTATAAGCGACAGCTCCTTGCTGTGCGGGTTCATAACCGCCAAAAACATCATATCGGACTGTCCGCCCTTGAGATAATTAATCTGCCCGCCGCCCGAGGGTACGGTTTCCGTGCTGTCTATTCCCATCAAAAGAAAGGTCAGCACATCGGAATTGTAGCGATAAATATGTCCGTTATAGCTTACGTCGCCCTCCTTTGGCACATAAGACTGTCCGCCTGCGCCCTGCTGAGAGTTCCCGTTTTGCACGCCGCCGTTTTGCGAGGCGTCCATATTGACGGGTTTAAGGAGCGAAGCCGCATTTTCGCCGTTTTCCGCTATATCGACCGTCGAATCCGCTCCGTTCTCCGAAGCCTCCCCGCTGCCGTAGGTTTCTTTCGAGCCGAACGGTCCGCTTTCAAAGCTGCCGTCCGTAACCCTCTCGACAAAGCCCGGCAGAACGGGCGCGCTGTTCTGCAAGCCGTTGTAGAGGCTTTTTTTGCCCTTGGTGCGCATTATGCGAAAGGCGGCGGCAAGCGAGATAAATATAACGAGAACAACAAGCATTACAAGCGTCAGCACCCGAAAGCCAATCGGAATTTTATATAACGCGCGCGTTCTTTTTTTCCTTTTAACCTCTTTCAACATCAATCAATACTCCCTGTACGACATATCTGTAAGCGGGCTGCAAAATTTCGGTTATGCAGGTTGACAGCGTAAGGATCCTGTCTTCACTGTTGAATTGTATGTTCTTATAGGGCACATTGCTGTTTTGACCCTCACGGCTTAGGACTCCCTCCAAATAGCTCAGATAAACATCGTCGGAGGATAAATCAAAGCCAAGGAGCAGGTGGGTGTTATTGGTTTCATACGCGGCAAAAATCGTGTACACAAGAACGTCGTTTTCCGTATAGATAAAAATATACGGACTTTGCCCAAAAAAATCCGCATCCTCATATTTATGCAAATCCGAAAACATCGTTCCGTCGCGCATATTATGACCGTATATTACCGTGTGCCTGTCGGTAAAATCCTTACTGTTATAATTTTCGGTATAAATACAGCCCGGATAGCCCTTCGTCCCGTCCAAATTATAGTCCAGATAATAGCTGTTGTCAGTGGGGTGCTGCAAAACGGGATAATCTATGTTGGTCCCCGGAATACAGATCCACGCGTATATATCCTCGGACACGTTCTTGTGCATCCATTCAAAATCTATATGCTTATCGGGTACGGTAATATCGTACAAAAGCGCGTATTCCAGTATTCTGTCGCTGACAGCGTCGCCCACAATGTCATCCTCGGCGCCCGCAGTCGTACGCTCCGCAAGCTGCTCAAGCTGCTTCTGCGTTTTAAAGCGCGTGCCCTCTTTCCACGCGATAAGTCCCGCGCTGATAACTGCCGTCAGCATCAGCGTCACCGTCAAAATCGCCCAATAAATACGTCCGTCGTCCTCGGCTCTTTCCCTGCTTTCCGAATTATGCGCATTCACCGCAGTTTCTCCCTGTACACCGCCTATTATGGTAATTATAATTTTTACTCACTTGGCAAACTTTGTCAAGAATTATTTTAATTCTATATATAAGTTTTATTTAATTTTCAGGCGTCTTCAAGTGTCTCCGACGCTGCCGCCGCGTCCGACCAAGTTAAAGCTTCGCTCCCCGCGGCGCGTCTGTCCGCGAAAATTTTGTCAAGGCTCGCGTAGAGAAGCTGCATCTTTATCGGCTTGGTCAGATAAATATTCATACCGCACTCTGCCGCTGCCGCCTTTTCCTCCCCGAAGGCGTTGGCGCTCATTGCCGCTATCGGTATGCTCTCCGCGTCCGCCCTGCCGCTCTGCCTTATTTCTTTCGCCGCCTCCAGTCCGTTTTCGACGGGCATCTGAATATCCATAAGTATCGCGTCATAATAGCCTATCGGACTGTCAAGGTACTTTTTTACCGCCTTTTGTCCGTCGGTCGCCATATCGACGCGAATATTTGCCAGCTTAAGCTGTCTTGACGTTATATCGAGATTGGTCAGGTTATCGTCCGTCAAAAGAACTCTCCGTCCGCCGAAATCATATTTTGCGCAGACGTTCGCCGTGTTTGACCGATAGCCGCGGTTCTTTATTTTATACGCGAAATCTATGTCAACCGCAAATTCCGTACCCTCTCCCAAGCGGCTCTGCGCCTCGATGCTGCCGCCCATAAGCTTGACAAGACTGTTGCAGATTGAAAGTCCCAAGCCCGTGCCCTCGGCTGCGCCGCGGACCCCGTTCTTTCTCTCGCATTCAAACGGCTCGTACATTTTTTTCATAAATTCGCGGCTCATTCCTATGCCGTCGTCCATAACGCGGAAACGCATATGCACCCTTTCGCCGTCGCGCGAGGTTTCGTCGGCATGGAACTGCACCTTTCCGCCCTCCTCGGTAAACTTCACAGCGTTTGAAATAAGGTTGACCAAAATCTGCTTAAGCCTCACGCTGTCGCCAATCAGGAAAATATCGGAGGAAATCTTTTTCTTTATGGTAAAGGTAATTTTCTTGTTTTCCGCCTGAACGTACATAAGCGAATTTATGCTTCTGATTATTTCCATAAGATTAAAGGGCTCCTCGACCAGCTCCAGCTTGTCGCTCTCTATTTTGGAAATATCAAGAATATCCGAAAGCATTTCAAGCATATAATCCGCCGAGGTCGTAATTTTGTTCAGACAGTAGGAAACCTCCCTCGGATCGTTTACGCAGGCTCCCGCCAGCTCGACCATACCTACAAGCGCGTTCATCGGCGTTCTGAAATCGTGCGAAAATTTGGACAGGAACCTTGTTTTCGCCTCGTTGGCGGATATGGAATCGGCAAGCTCCATATCCGTCTTTATGTACTTTTGATATATAACCGCAAACGGGATTCCGAGAATAAGGAAAAATACCAGCTCCGATATTATTTTATAAATCATAAAAACGGATTCCCGAAACATCGGACCTGTTTTATTGATTACAACGATATAATATCCGCCGTCTGCAATTTCAATTCCCAGCTCCGAATACGCCAAGGCGTATGTGCCGCCCTCGTTTTTAAACATAAGGTTCCCGCGCTCTGCGGTTCTTACGCGCTCTCCCGCGTTTACGGCTTTGCGGGCGGCAAGCTCCTTCATATCGCTAAGTCCCGCGTCCTGCGAATTTTTATCAAGCCTGAACATATCCGAGCCATCCCCGCGCACAAAATATACCTCGTCCGCGTTGTCGGGAATCAGCAGTCTGCCGCTGCGTCCAAGGCTTTCGCTCGTATATACCCCGACCGTCATAATACGCCGTCCGTCCGAAAGCTCGTCCACGCAGTACACCGCGCACTCGTTTTTCCCGTCCCCGTCCAAGTCGGTATCCGCAAAGCCTCCCCTTGTGTCAAAAAATCCGTCCGCAACGTTAAGCTCCTCATTTATATAGCTGCCGTCCGAGCAAAAATAACCCTTATCCCGTTCCGCAACATAAAGCTTCATATCATTGGCTTTTTCAAAATATTCAAGGCTCCGCGAGAGCTGTTCCTTGTCCTCGAATATGTATTTGAGCTGAGCTTCGGTAAATATTTCAAGATTTTCCAGCCTCATACGAAGAAGTCCCGTTATCGTATCTGCCAGGCTGTCCGAAAGCTCCAGCGAATAATTGATCGCGCTGTTCCGAAATCTTATATTGTCGTAATTATATGTCACTGTAACTGCTGCCAACGCCACGGCAAAATATAAAACAACAAATACTTTAATCTTCAGGCTTTTCTTAGGCATAAAAATATCCCCCTTATTCTGTTAAGCATCATATAGTTGCCGCTATAATAATGATATAACAGGATAAATGGGGACATCAATATACTTCAAATTCATAGTTTCGACAAAAACTTACATATTATTCTTTCAAATCCTTTATGACCCGAAGCGACGGCAGGGCGTTGCCCTCATAATCAAAGAGCGCCTGATTTGCCCATTCGTTGCCTCCCGGGCCCTTCTCGCCCGTATACTCCAGCGCGGCGGGTGTAGCCCACTCGCAGCCTTTTACGGGAATCCACGCCGGCTCCCAGTAGAAAAAGCCGCGTCCTCGTCCGTTCGGGACCTCGTCTATTATTTTAAACAAATCCCTTAAAAAATCGCACTGTCCCTCAACGGTCATGGAATGCTCGATTTCCGCAACAAGCTTCGGCTTCGTCGCCATTCCCTTGCGCTTGTCGGGCGGCAGACCCTCGTAGGAGGCATAATCCTCCATTGTATAGCCCATGGACACCTCGGCAATCACCAAATCCTTCCCGTAGCGCACGGCTATGTCGTCCATATTGCTTTTCAGCGCCTCCATTGTTCCGTGCCAAAACGGATAATAGGAAAGTCCGATTATGTCGAAATCCTCTCCGCGCGCCGTATAATTGTCGAACCAGCCGCGGTAAAGATCGTTGCGCCCGCCGTTGTCAAGATGAAGCATTATTCGGGCGCGGGGACATACTTTCCTTGCGGCTCTTATCCCCGCGCCCACGAAGCGCGCTATATTATCGTATTCCGGCACTCTCCCGCAGGGCCACATAAGCCCGTTGGTCATCTCGTTGCCGATTTGGATCATATCGGGCGCGGCTCCCGCGCGACCCAAGGCTTCAAGCGTATCCGACGTATAATCGTACACCGCCTTTTCCAGCTCGTCAACGGATTTGCCCCTCCACGCCTTCGGCAGAGTCTGCTTGCCGGGGTCCGCCCAAAAATCGCTGTAATGGTAATCGAGCAGCACCTTCATTCCGTGCTTCTTCGCTCTCAGCGCAAGCTCCGTGACGGCAGGCAGATCGTTCGTTCCTCCTCCGTACGCTCTCCCGTCGGGCGCGTATGGGTCGTTCCACAGCCTGAGCCTGATATAATTTATTCCGTAATCGGCAAGAATATCGTAAAGCTCCCGCTCCCTGCCTCCGTCGTAAAATCTGCCTCCCACCCTCTCTACCTCAAGCAGCGAGGAAACGTCGGCTCCCTTAATATATTCCATTTTCTCTCCTTAACATACAATCCGAAGCAAGGGCGGCAAAGCAGCGTCAGCCTGCCGCCCGCAAGGATCAGTCGAAATCGGTAAATCTTTTGTACATAGCGCCGTAACGGAACCTCGCCATTTCATTCTTTGCGAGGACGTCCTCCTCCGTTCCCCTGTATTGACAGCGGATACAGTAATACTCCTTTTTGTCCTTATCGTAAAACATATCAATGTCCAAATCCCTCATAAAGCAGGACGGACACCTGAAATTCAGCTTTCCCTTTCCAGCTTGAGCCATGTTGTGAATACCTCCTTATCCGACAGCTTGGATGTGTAGCCCAGGGTAAACATGGGCGAAAACGCGTAGCCCTCGCGGATATAGCCCGTCTTTACTCTGCCCTCCGCCCTCAGGCTGACCTTTGTTTTAATGGGCGGAACAACAGCCGTCACCTCGTCCGCCTCCTCAAGAGCTTCCTCCCTGCATTTATACTCATAATCCAGCCTTATCGTTTCGCTTCCCACGCAGGAAAGCTTTATATCCGACATATCCTCGGTGTACTCGGTGGTTCCGTAGCACGCTACCATATACTCGTTGACGTCCACCTCGGCTTCGGGTCTGCTCATCTCAAGAATCCTGCGTTCGGTTTTGATCTCGCCGCTTCCCTCCGTAAAAATAATCCTTGTTTGAAGCTTCACCGTCAAATCCGAAAACTCTATATCCACAGGCTCCAGCGTGAGGATCCTGTCCTTTCCCTCCTGCGAAAAGCGCGCCTTGGTCCTGCATTGGCAAAGATCGACCTCCTCGCCCTTATAGGTGATTTTGGCGCTTCTTACAGTGCCCTCTCCCGCGTAATGCGTAAAATATCCCGCGCGGTATTTTTCCTGGATAAGAAACGGATACGAGGCGTCCTGAATATGGGGCGTCCCGATACCCACGCGCCACTCGAGCTTTGCGGCGTAGGGCCTTAAATCCACTATCGCGCCGCCTTGATCCATATTTACGCAGGCGCGCATATAGGGGTCGCAGTACCAAAAAAGCTGCTTGTCGGAGCCGTAGAGTATATCTCTCCAAAGCGCGCACTCAGGCTCCGTGTAGGACTTCTTCTGCCTGTAATAATCCGCAAATTCGGACATGGTCATATCGACGAGCTTGCCCTCCTTTTTGAGCTTGCCGTAATACGCGCAGCCGTCCTCGTAGGATTTTTTGAGAAGCTCGTAGGGCGCCTCCCAGCGGCCCATTTTGTTCATCCAGCCCGGTCCGACAAACATCATATTATAGGCGTAGCCGTTATTGTATTTTTCAAGGGAACGGTACTGGTCTATAAGGTTGTAAAGATACGGATAGTCCCATG
>JAMPDT010000056.1 GCA_023665525.1 Butyrivibrio sp.
GCATCAGGGTTATGGGCGGCTCTACAAGAAGATATGCGAATATCGGTGATATAATAGTTGCTTCCGTCAAAGATGCAACACCCGGTGGTGTTGTTAAAAAGGGCGATGTGGTTAAGGCTGTCGTAGTTCGTACAGTAAAGGGCGCGCGCCGCAAGGACGGATCATATATCAAATTCGACGACAATGCTGCCGTTATTATCAAGGAAGACAAGAACCCCAGAGGGACCCGTATCTTCGGACCGGTAGCCAGAGAGCTGAGAGATAAACAGTTTATGAAGATTGTTTCGTTGGCTCCCGAAGTATTATAGGAGGTGTAACCGTGGCAACATCTAAGATTAAAAAAGGTGACCTTGTCAGAGTAATAACGGGCAAGGACAAGGATAAAGAGGGAAAGGTAACAAGCGTTGACCTCAAGAACCACAGGGTTATCGTTGAGGGCATAAATATGGTTACCAAGCACAGCAAGCCCAGCGCGCAGAACCAGAACGGCGGAATTGTCCATCAGGAAGCACCGATTGATATTTCCAACGTAATGTATGTACACAAGGGAAAAACAACAAGAGTAGGCTTCAAGCTTGACGGTGATAAGAAGGTTCGTATCGCCAAGTCAACAGGAGAAGTTATTGATTAATGTAAGAAAGGAGGTCTGTGACGGTGAGCAGGCTCAAAGATATATACAAATCGGAAATCGTTGACGCTATGGTAAAGAAATTCGGATACAAAAACGTAATGGAAGTGCCTAAGCTTGAGAAAATCGTTATAAATATGGGCGTTGGAGAAGCCAAAGAAAATTCCAAGATTCTTGAGGTCGCCGTAAGGGAAATGGAGATTATCACGGGACAGAAGGCGGTTCTCACGAGAGCGAAAAATTCTGTGGCAAACTTCAAAATCAGAGAGGGAATGCCGATTGGCTGCAAAACGACTCTCCGCGGCGAGAAAATGTATGAGTTCCTTGACCGCCTTGTGAATTTGGCATTACCCCGAGTTCGCGACTTCAGAGGCGTCAGCGCCGATTCCTTTGACGGAAGAGGCAATTATGCACTCGGAATCAAGGAGCAGATTATCTTCCCCGAGATCGAATACGACAAGATCGACAAGGTAAGAGGAATGGACGTCATTATCGTAACTACGGCAAAGACCGACGAGGAAGCAAGAGAATTATTGAGATTATTCAATATGCCATTCAAAAAATAATTCAGGAGGGAAATTCAATGGCTAAGACCGCTATGAAACTGAAACAGCAGCGCAAGCAGAAGTTTTCCACAAGGGAATACACACGCTGCAAGATTTGCGGACGTCCGCATGCATATTTAAGAAAATACGGAATTTGCAGAATTTGCTTCCGTGAACTGGCTTACAAGGGAGAAATTCCCGGCGTTAAGAAAGCAAGCTGGTAGGATATATCAGCTCTAGATTTAGATTTATAGGAGGACAAATCAGATGACAGATCCAATTGCAGATATGCTTACCAGAATCCGTAATGCAAATACATCTAAACATGATACAGTTGATGTGCCTGCCTCAAAGATGAAGATTTCAATCGCTGAGATTCTCTTCAAAGAAGGATACATCCGCAAGTATGAGCTTGTCGATGACGGCAGCTTTAAGAATATTCGTATTACACTTAAGTACGGTAAGGATAAGAACGAAAAGATAATCACGGGACTTAAGAGGATTTCAAAGCCCGGTCTGCGAGTTTACGCGGGCAAGGATGAGCTTCCCAGAGTTCTCGGGGGACTCGGAATCGCGATTATTTCTACCAATCAGGGCGTAGTTACCGACAAGGAGGCAAGAAAGCTCAATGTCGGCGGCGAAGTTCTTGCATATATCTGGTAACAGGATATGTGATAACCCTGCGGAGGCTTTTCCGCAAGAACGAAACCAATAAAGGACCTTAGGGTCCGCATTACCCGATTAAGGAGGTACACGGCATGTCACGAATAGGAAGAATGCCTATCGCTATACCCGCAGGCGTAACTGTCGATATAGCAGAAAATAATAAAGTGACTGTAAAAGGACCGAAGGGAACGCTTGAAAGAGTATTGCCCTCGGAAATGGAAATAAAACTCGAAGGAGCAGCAGTTACGGTATCAAGACCCAACGATTTAAAGAAGATGAAATCGCTTCACGGTCTTACAAGAACTCTTTTGAACAATATGGTAGTCGGCGTTACCGACGGCTTTGAGAAAAAGCTTGAAGTAAACGGCGTCGGTTACAGAGCGCAGAAGAACGGCAAGACGCTGGTTCTTTCACTCGGATATTCGCACCCGGTTGAAATGACGGACCCCGACGGAATCGAGGTTACCGTTGACGGACAGAACATCATCGTTGTCAAGGGTATTGATAAAGAGAAAGTCGGACAGTACGCAGCCGAAATCAGAAGCAAGAGAGAGCCTGAGCCTTACAAGGGCAAGGGTATCAAGTATTCCGACGAGGTTATCAGACGTAAGGTCGGCAAGACCGGTAAGAAATAATTAAAGGAGTGGAACAAAAATGGTTAGTAAAGAATCAAGATCTGAAGTTCGTAAGAACAAACACAGAAAAATCCGCAATCGTTTCAGCGGAACGGCTGAAAGACCCAGACTTGCGGTATTCAGAAGCAATAATCATATGTACGCTCAGATTATAGACGACACAGTCGGAAAAACCCTCACTGCCGCTTCAACGCTTGAGAAGAGCGTCAGGTCCGAGCTTGAAAAGACCAACGACGTTGCGGCTGCCGCTTATTTGGGAACCATAATAGCCAAGAGAGCGCTTGAGAACGGAATTAAGACTGTGGTATATGACAGAGGCGGTTTCATATATCAGGGCAAGGTAAAAGCATTGGCAGAGGCGGCAAGAGAAGCCGGCCTCGAGTTCTAAGGCAGGAAGGAGAAACAGATGAGACGTACAATTATTGACGCCAGTGAACTGGAATTAAACGATAAAGTAGTATCAATAAAGCGCGTCACCAAGGTTGTTAAGGGTGGCCGTCACATGAGATTCTCCGCGCTTGTCGTTGTCGGAGACGGTAACGGACATGTCGGAGTCGGAATCGGCAAGGCAATGGAAATTCCCGAAGCTATCCGCAAGGGAAAAGAAGACGCCGCAAAGAAGCTTGTTTCCGTTCCTGTGGACGCAAACGGAAGTATACCGCATGACATTATCGGAAAGTTCGGAAGCGCGTCGGTGCTTTTGAAGAAGGCTCCCGACGGTACCGGCGTTATCGCCGGAGGTCCGGCGCGAAGTGTCATCGAGATGGCGGGCATTACCAATATCCGTACAAAGTCACTCGGCTCTAACAACAAACAGAACGTAGTTCTCGCCACGATCGAAGGACTGTCGCAGCTTAAGACGCCCGAAGAGGTGGCAAGGCTCCGCGGCAAGACAGTAGAAGAGCTCTACAAGTAAGGAGGCGGCGAAATGGCAGATAAGTTAAAAGTAACATTGGTTAAATCAACAATCGGTGCTATCCCCAAGCAGGTCAAAACTGTTGAGGCACTTGGACTCAGAAAGCTTAACAAAACCGTTGAATTACCTGATAATGATGCCGTAAGAGGTATGATTTTCAAGGTCAGACATTTGGTTAAGGTTGAAGAAATATAATTCTTGGATAAGGAGGTGTAAAAATGGATTTATCAAATTTACAGCCCGCAGAAGGTTCTAAACAGAGCGATAATTTCAGAAGAGGTCGCGGACACGGCTCAGGCAACGGCAAGACGGCAGGCAAGGGACACAAGGGACAGAAGGCACGCTCCGGCGCGCCCAGACCCGGCTTTGAAGGCGGTCAGATGCCGTTATACAGAAGATTACCCAAAAGAGGTTTCACAAACAGGAACAGTCTTGAGATTGTCGGAATCAATTTGAAGGCATTGGAAGGTTTTGAGGATGGCGCCGTAGTAACGGTGGACTCGCTGATCGAATCGGGAATCGTAAGAAATCCCAAGGACGGCGTGAAAATTCTCGGAAACGGAGAATTAACCAAGAAGCTTACAGTTAAAGCCAATGCTTTCAGCGCAAAGGCGAAAGAGAAAATTGAGGCTCTTGGTGGAACCTGTGAGGTGATTTAATGTTCAAATCATTAGTAAACGCATTTAGAGTAAAGGAAATAAGGCTCAAACTGCTGTTCACGCTCCTGATGCTGGTGCTTATAAGGGTGGGCTGCAACCTCCCGATTCCGGGCGTCAGGGCAGACGCGCTTGCCGATATGTTCAGCGGGAGCGATTTCAGCTTCATAAATGCGGTAACAGGCGGTTCGCTGCTCAACCTTTCGGTATTCGCGCTGAATATTTCTCCCTACATCACGGCGTCGATCATTATGCAGCTTCTTACGATTGCCATTCCCAAGCTTGAGGAGATGCAGAAGGACGGCGAGGACGGCAGAAAGAAGATTGCTTCGATTACGCGTTACGTTACGATCGGACTTTCGCTGGTTGAGGGCGTGGCAATGGTTTACGGCTTCCGCAATCAGAATATAATTTCCGGCTATGCGGCTATGAGCACCGCGAGAAGAATTTTCTCGGGCGCGGTTATGGTAGCGGCGCTTACGGCAGGCTCGGCGCTCCTTATGTGGATTGGCGAGCGCATTACCGAAAAGGGCGTCGGCAACGGTATTTCCATAGTGCTTGTAATAAACATTATTTCGAGGATACCCGCCGATTTTATGTCGCTTTACCAGACCTTTATCAAGGGACAGAGCGTGCTTGCGGCAACGGCGGCGGTTGTGATTATCGCGGCTGTTATCGTGGGAGTGGTTGTTCTGACCGTGCTTTTGTGTACGGGCGAGCGCAGGATCCCCGTTCAGTATTCCAAGAAGATCCAGGGAAGAAGAACCTACGGCGGTCAGTCGAGCCATATACCGCTCAAGGTCAACACCGCGGGCGTTATACCCGTTATTTTCGCCCAGTCGCTTATGACCTTCCCCGCTATGATTGCGCGCTTCTTTGACGTGGATTACAGCACGTTCGGCGGAAAGGTGCTTCTTGCGCTGTCGTCGGGAAACTGGTTCAACAGAAGCAATATGATATACACAGTCGGAGTAATCGTCTATATAGCGCTGAATATTTTCTTTGCTTATTTCTATACCTCGATTACCTTTAACCCGATTGAGATTGCCAATAATATGAAGAAAAGCGGCGGCTTTATCCCCGGTATCAGACCGGGCAAGCCCACTTCGGATTATTTGACAAAAATTCTTAACAAGATGATTTTCATCGGAGCAATCGGACTTGTAATTGTCGCGATTATTCCCATAATCTGTTCGGGACTGTTCAACGCCGATGTTTCTTTCGGCGGAACCTCGCTCATAATCATTGTGGGCGTTGTGCTTGAAACGATCAGACAGATTGAGTCACAGATGGTTGTAAGGGATTATAAAGGATTCCTTAATTAGTAAAGAAATGGACATGGTGAAGGCATGAAAATAATTATGTTGGGCGCGCCCGGCGCGGGAAAGGGAACTCAGGCGGACAAAATCTGCGCCAAGTACGACATTCCCCATATCTCTACGGGAGATATTTTCAGGGCAAATATAAAAAACAACACCGAGCTTGGCAGGAAAGCAAAGGAATTTATGGACAAGGGACTTCTTGTTCCCGACGAGCTTGTCGTTGACCTTGTCGCAGACAGGGTTAAGGCAAAGGACTGCGCGAAGGGCTATGTCCTTGACGGCTTCCCCAGAACGATACCTCAGGCGGAGGCGCTTGACAAGGCTTTGGCGGCGTCGGGTGAAAAGGTTGATTTCGCGATCAACGTCGAGGTACCCGATGAGAATATCGTGAACCGTATGTCGGGAAGAAGAGCCTGCGTAGCCTGCGGCGCGACGTACCATATTGTTCACATTCCCACCAAGGTTGAGGGCGTCTGCGATAAATGCGGCGCGGAGCTGATTCTCCGCGACGACGATAAGCCGGAGACGGTAAAGAAGCGTCTTGACGTTTACCATGAGCAGACACAGCCGTTAATCGACTATTATACGGGCAAGGGCGTTCTTCATGAGGTGGACGGCACAAAGGATATGGAAGAGGTATTCGGCGCAATCGTAAATATTCTGGGAGCGTAATAATGTCGGTGACGATTAAAAGTCCGAGAGAGCTTGAACTTATGCGGGAAGCCGGAAGGATTCTCGCACAGGTTCACGACGAGCTCGGTAAAATAGTAAGACCGGGAATATCCACTTACGAGATAGACAAAGAAGGGGAAAAAATGATTCGGGATTTCGGATGCGTTCCTTCCTTTCTTAACTATGACGGGTATCCTGCTTCAATATGCGTGTCGGTGAACGAGGAGGTTGTTCACGGTATCCCCTCCAAAAAGCGCGTGCTTAAGGACGGCGATATAGTCAGCCTGGACGCGGGCGTGATCTACAAGGGCTACCACTCCGACGCTGCGAGGACGCACGCGGTCGGAAGAATAGCTCCTGCCGCGGCAAAGCTTATTGAGGTTACGAGGCAGAGCTTTTTTGAAGGAATAAAATACGCCAAGGCGGGCAATTATCTGCATGATATTTCCAATGCGATCGGAAGATACGCGGAGAGCTTCGGCTGCGGCGTCGTAAGGGATTTGGTGGGGCACGGAATCGGCACACATCTGCATGAGGACCCTCAGATTCCGAATTACAGACAGAAAAGCCGAGGGATCAGGCTCGCGGCGGGAATGACGCTCGCGGTTGAGCCGATGATCAATGCCGGAACATATAAGGTATGCTGGTTGGACGACGGCTGGACGGTCGTTACGAGGGACGGCGCGTTGTCGGCGCATTATGAAAATACGATTCTCATTACTGAGGACGGCTGTGAAATTCTTTCGTTGACGAGGTGAGAGGATATGGCGGAATTAATTAAAGGAAGCTTTTGCAGCTCTAAGGCGGGACACGATTCGGGAACCGTTTATGTGGTGGTCGGGAATCGGGACGGCATATATGTATGCGACGGCAGACGCAGACTGCTTTCCAATCCCAAGAAAAAAAATCCGGCACATTTGCAGCCCATCAGCTATCGGGACGAGGAGCTGATCGGCAGGCTGGAGGCGGGAAATGTCAGGGACGAGGATATTAAGCTTTCAATCAAAAATTATCTGATTCACAGCAAAAAGCAGGACGCAGCCGAACAGGAATAAGGAGTAGGCGGATAGGAATGAGCAGGAGGTAAGTGAATGTCAAAGTCAGATGTCATAGAAATTGAGGGAACCGTGGTTGAGAAGCTTCCCAATGCAATGTTCCAGGTGGAGCTGGAGAACGGGCATAAGGTTCTTGCTCACATAAGCGGTAAGCTCAGAATGAATTACATCAGGATAATCCCGGGCGACAAGGTAACTCTTGAATTATCACCCTATGATTTATCCAAGGGAAGAATCATCTGGAGAGATAAATAAAATAATTTTTTGCTTGTATTATTGTAACCGTTGTGATACAATATCACTCGGACGTTTTTTCAACTTTATTATAAGTTGCTTTTTCGTGGAAAGGAGGACTTACCGTGAAGGTTAGATCATCAGTAAAACCTATTTGTGAAAAATGCAAGGTTATTAAGAGAAAAGGAAATATCATGATTATCTGCGAGAATCCCAAGCATAAGCAAAGACAGGGATAATTCCGCGCAGTCACAGAATATTCCGGGGGAGAAGTGCGCTCCGGCATATTTTGCGCTTTAAGCCAATTATTTTGCGGCTGCAGTGGCGAACCACCCGGGTGTGTTGTCGTTTGCCACTTTAAATAAATACTTTTTCAACAAATATCAGACAAATGGAGGTGTAATGCGCACATGGCTCGTATCGCTGGTGTAGATTTACCAAGAGAAAAACGTGTTGAGATTGGCCTTACCTATATATACGGTATCGGCAGAGTAAGCTCAAACCGTATTCTTGCCGAGGCAAAAGTAAATCCTGACACTCGTGTTAAGGATCTTACCGACGAGGAAGTAGGCAGAATCAAGGACGTTATTGATGCCACCCAGACAGTTGAGGGTGACCTCAGAAGAGAGACGGCTCTCAATATCAAGAGATTGCAGGAAATCGGATGCTACCGAGGCATTCGTCATAGAAAAGGTCTGCCCGTAAGAGGACAGAAAACAAAGACAAACGCTAGAACCCGCAAGGGACCGAAGAAAACAATCGCAAACAAGAAAAAATAATACCCGATGAATAAACGGGAACCCATAAGGGAGGTTAGTTTAGAAAATGGCTAAAGTTACCAAAAAAGTGACAAAAAAGCGTGTTAAGAAAAACGTTGAACGCGGACAGGCACACATTCAGTCATCCTTCAACAACACAATCGTTACCATAACCGATACGGAGGGCAACGCATTGTCTTGGGCTAGTGCCGGTGGTCTTGGATTTAGAGGTTCAAAGAAATCTACTCCTTATGCAGCTCAGATGGCAGCGGAAACTGCAACCAAAGCAGCTTTAGTACACGGATTAAAGACAGTAGACGTTATGGTTAAGGGCCCCGGCTCAGGCCGTGAGGCGGCAATCAGAGCGCTTCAGGCTTGCGGTCTTGAAGTAACCAGCATTAAGGATGTCACTCCGGTACCGCATAACGGATGTCGCCCGCCCAAGCGCAGAAGAGTCTAATAGGAGGTGTAATAAAGAATGGCAGTTAACAGAGTTCCTGTTCTTAAAAGATGCAGATCACTTGGACTTGATCCAGTTTATTTAGGAATAGATAAAAAATCAAAAAGAAGATTAGAGAGAGCCGGCAAGAAGGTAAGCGAGTACGGACTTCAGCTCCGCGAGAAGCAGAAGGCGAAATTTATCTACGGCGTTCTCGAGAAGCCCTTCAGAAATTATTTCAAGAAGGCGGACAGAATGAGCGGAATGACAGGCGATAACCTTATGGCTATGCTTGAGCTCAGACTTGATAACGTTATTTTCAGATTGGGATACGCAAGAACAAGAAAAGAGGCAAGGCAGATTGTTGACCACAGGCACGTGCTGGTGAACGGAAAGTGCGTAAACATTCCGTCCTACCTTGTAAGCGCGGGCGATTCGATAGAAATCAAGGAAAAGGCCAAGTCCTCGCAGAGATACAAGGATATAATCGAGGTGACGGGCGCAAGGCTCGTACCCGAGTGGCTTGAGGCAGACCAAGAGAACCTTAAGGGTTCGGTTAAGTCGGTTCCTTCAAGGGATATGATTGACGTTCCTGTAAACGAGATGCTTATAGTCGAGTTATATTCCAAGTAAAAGAATATAACCCATGTCAGCATCAAACCCGAAAAGGAGGGGCTATAAGTGTTTGAATTTGAAAAACCGAAAATTGAAATCGAAGAAATATCTGAGGACAAAAGATACGGCAGATTTGTTGTTGAACCGCTTGAGAGAGGCTACGGTACAACGCTCGGCAATTCACTCAGAAGAATTATGCTCTCATCTCTTCCCGGAGCTGCGGTAAGTCAGGTGAAGATTGAGGGCGTGCTTCACGAATTCAGCCCGATTCCCGGTGTTAAAGAGGATGTCAGCGACATCATTATGAACATCAAAAACCTTGCCATAAAGAACACAGGCAGCTTGAGCGAGGCGAAAATCGCCTACATCGAGTGCGACGGCAGGGAGGGAGTTGTCACGGCTGCCGATATTCAGGCGGATTCGGATATCGAGATTTTAAACCCCGAGTTGGTTATAGCGACGCTTAACGGCGGCGCGGACTGCAAGCTCTTTATGGAGCTTACGATCACCAACGGAAGAGGGTATGTAAGTTCTGACAAGAACAAAGGTGAGGACACTCCTATCGGAGTTTTGTCGATAGATTCAATTTACACCCCTGTTGAGCGCGTAAATCTGTCGGTTCAGAATACGCGTGTCGGTCAGGTAACCGACTACGACAAGCTTACATTGGAAGTATACACCAACGGTACATTGTCGCCCGACGACGCGGTGAGCCTTGCGGCAAAGGTTTTAAGCGAGCATCTCAGCCTGTTTATCGACCTTTCGGAAAGCGCCAAGTCGGTTGACGTTATGATTGAAAAGGAAGACAATGAAAAGGAAAAGGTTCTCGAGATGAACATTGACGAGCTGGAGCTTTCCGTTCGCTCATACAACTGTCTTAAGAGAGCCGGCATAAATACTGTTGAGGAACTGTGCAGCAAGACGTCCGAAGATATGATGAAGGTCAGAAACCTTGGCCGCAAGTCTTTGGAGGAGGTTCTTGCCAAGCTCAAGGAGCTGGGTTTGCAGCTCAGTTCAGGCGATGAATAATAGTAAAGGAGAAATGAGCAAATGGCAGGTTACAGAAAGCTTGGAAGAACAAATGACCGGAGAAAAGCTTTAATCAGAAACCAAGTAACGGCATTGCTTTATAACGGCAAGATTGTTACGACCGAAGCCAAGGCTAAGGAAGTCCGCAGGGTTGCCGACGGACTTATCGCGTTGGCGGTTAAAGAAAAAGACAACTTTGAAACCGTTACGGTTACCGCCAAAGTAGCCCGTAAGGATAAAGACGGCAAAAGAGTTAAGGAAACCGTTGACGGAAAGAAGAAAACCGTATATGACAGCGTGGAGAAGTCCATAAAGAAGGACGCTCCTTCGAGAGTCCATGCCAGAAGGCAGATGATGAAGGTTCTTTACGGCGTTACGGAGGTTCCCTCGGAGGCTGCCGGCAGAAAGAGAAACACCAAGAAAGTCAGCGTAGCCGACAAGCTCTTTGACGAAATCGCACCCAAGTACGAGGGACGCAACGGCGGTTACACCAGAATCGTCAAAATCGGACCGCGCAAGGGCGATGCGGCAATGGAAGTGGTTCTTGAGTTAGTATAGGCTTTGCTTTATACGGCATATGTGGGCGGATGTCTTTCGGGGCATTCGTCCATTTTTGGATAGGCGGGGAGCGTTTATGAGCATTGTTAAGGCTGAAAATCTTGTTTTTGAATATATAAAAAGAGATGAGGACGGCAATGTTGACGGCATCAACAGAGCGGTGGACAATCTGAATATCGAGGTGGAGGCGGGACAGTTTATTGCCATAGTGGGACATAACGGCTCGGGCAAGTCCACCTTCGCAAGACATATAAACGCGCTCTTGCTCCCGACGGAGGGAACGGTGTACGTCGCGGACAAGGACACCTCCGACGGGGAAAAGCTTTGGGATATAAGACAGACGGCGGGAATGGTCTTTCAGAATCCCGACAATCAGATAGTCGGGACGATTGTCGAGGAGGACGTGGGCTTCGGCCCCGAGAATCTCGGCGTGCCGACGGACGAAATATGGGAGCGCGTCGATAATGCGCTGGATATGGTGGGAATGAGCGCATACCGCGAATATTCGCCGGGAAAGCTTTCGGGCGGACAGAAGCAGCGCGTGGCGATTGCGGGAGTTATGGCTATGCGCCCCAAATGCATAATAATGGACGAGCCGACCGCAATGCTCGACCCCGTGGGGCGCAGGGAGGTGCTCGACGCGGTTTTGGAGCTTAACCGCAGGGAAAGGGTGACTGTAATCCTTATAACCCATTATATGAACGAGATTGTAAACGCCGACAGGGTTTTCGTTATGGATAAGGGAAGGCTTGTAATGGAGGGAACGCCGCGCGAAATTTTTGCGCAGGCGGATAAGCTTGAGCAAATAAGGCTTGAGGTCCCTCAGGCGGCGGAGCTTGCGCACAGGCTTGCCAAGGCGGGAATACCCGTGGACGCGGGAGTGTTGACGGCGGAGGAGCTGGTTGAGGAAATATGTCGATTATATTGAATAAGGTCAACTATATATACGGCGAGGGAACGGGCTTTGTCAGGCACGCGCTTAAGGACGTGAGCGCGGTGATCGGCAAGAACGAATTTATCGGGCTTATCGGGCATACAGGCTCCGGCAAATCAACCCTCACGCAGATTCTTAACGGTCTTATCCGCGCGTCGTCGGGCAGCGTATATTACGACGAGCAGGATATTTACGATAAGTCCTACAATATAAAGGAGCTGCGCCGCAAGGTCGGGCTTGTGTTCCAGTACCCCGAGCACCAGCTTTTTGAGTCAACGGTTTTTAAGGACGTCTGCTTCGGTCCCAATAATTTGGGGCTGAGCCGCAGGGACAGCGAGCTTCGGGCGTTTGAGGCTCTTGAAATGGCCGGAATGGACAAGGAGCTTTTCTACAATTCGCCGTTTGAACTTTCGGGCGGACAGAAAAGACGCGCCGCGATAGCGGGCGTGCTCGCTATGAGGCCCGAGGTGCTTATTCTCGACGAGCCCACGGCGGGGCTTGACCCCAAGGGACGCGACGAAATTCTCGGCATGATTAAGTCCCTGCACGAAAAAAGCGGAAATACCGTTATTTTGGTGTCGCACAGTATGGAGGACGTGGCGCGTTACGTCGATCGGATTCTCGTTATGAACGACGGCAGGCTGCTTTACGACGACGCGCCGAGGGTGGTTTTCGCGCACGCCGAGGAGCTTGAGCGCGTAGGGCTGTCGGTTCCCGAGGCGACAAGGGTTATGAGGCTTTTGAAGGAAAGGGGCTTTGACGCGGACACGTCGGCGATAACGACGGACGAGGCGTTTGAAAGCATTATGGAGCTGTTTAAGAACCGCTGAAAGGTTAGCTGCAATGTTAAAAGATATTACGATAGGACAATATTATCCGACAGGCTCGGCGATTCACCGTCTTGACCCGCGCGTAAAGCTTTTTGGCACGGTTCTTTATATCGTCACGCTTTTTATCGCCAAAAATCCTGTGGTTTATATGCTTGCCGCCGCCTTCCTTTTCACCTGCGTCGGAATATCGCGCGTGCCGCTGAAATTCATTATGCGCGGCTTAAAGTCGATAATAATAATTATGGCGGTCAGCCTTATTTTTAACCTGTTTATGACGGACGGGCGCGTGCTTGTGAGCTTTTGGCGCTTCAAAATAACCTACGAGGGCATAATTCAGGCGGTATATATGGGACTGAGGCTCATGCTTCTTATAATGGGCTCGTCGGTAATGACGCTGACCACCACGCCCAACGATTTGACGGACGGCATGGAGAAGGGACTTCGTTTCCTTAAGCTTATAAAAATACCCGTGCACGAGGTAGCGATGATGATGTCGATCGCGCTGCGCTTCATACCGATTCTTATGGACGAAACCGACAAGATAATGAAGGCGCAGAGCGCGAGGGGCGCGGATTTTGAGAGCGGGAATTTTTTTAAAAGAGTAAAAGCTCTTGTGCCGATACTCGTGCCCCTTTTTGTGTCGGCAATCCGCAGGGCGTACGACCTTGCCACGGCTATGGAGGCGCGCTGCTACCGCGGAGGCAAGGGGCGCACCAGGATGAAGCCGCTGAAATACAGGGGGCGCGACGGTATCGCCTATCTGATTCTTTTTGCCTACCTCGGAATGATTATCGCGTCAAAAATACTGTGGAACAGATTTATTTAAGGAGCCTTTATGAGAGTAATGCTTCGCGTCGCCTATGACGGGACGGCGTATTCGGGCTGGCAGCTCCAGCCGAACGCGGTGACAATAGAACAGAGGCTTAACGAGGCGCTTCGGGACCTGTTCGGCGTTCCGATTTCGGTGATCGGCGCGAGCCGCACCGACGCGGGTGTACACGCGCTGGACAACGCGGCGGTTTTTGACGCCGAAACGCGTATGCCCGCCTCCAAAATAGCCTACGCGCTCAACACAAGGCTTCCCGAGGACATAAGGATAATGCGCTCCGCCGAGGTCCCTTCCGACTTTCATCCAAGGCATACGGACTGCGTAAAAACCTATGAATACAAAATATGGAACGATACCTTCCCGAATCCTACCGTGCGCCTTTATTCGCATTTTGAATACGGCGCGATAGACGTAGAGCGTATGACGGAGGCAGCGCAGTACCTTGTCGGGGAGCATGATTTTACCTCGTTTTGCTCGGCGGGGAGCCAAGTCGAAAACAAGGTGCGCAGTATTTTTTCCGTTGATATAAAGCGCGTCGGCGCGATGATAACGGTAAGGACGACGGGAAACGGCTTTCTTTACAATATGGTGCGTATAATCGCCGGGACGCTGCTTAAGGTCGGGCAGGGCGCAATGGAGCCAAGGGACGTGCAAAAGGCGCTTGACGGGCGCGACAGACGGCTTGCGGGACCTACCGCGCCCGCAAGGGGGCTTACGCTGGTAAAAATTGACTACGGAGAAAACTTCTGATGGTTTGGATGCTTTTGGTGCTTTTTTACGGACTTGCCAAGGGCGGCAGGGAAATCTGCAAGAAAAAGGCGCTTACCCAAAACAGCGTAACGGAGGTGCTGTTTTTCTATACGCTCATATCGTTCGCGCTCGTGCTGCCGCAGGCTCCGCGCGCGGGAGGCGTCGAGCTTAAGCAATATCTGCTCATAGCCCTCAAATCCTTTATGATTTTTGCGGCGTGGCTTTGCAGCTTCAACGCGATAAAAAAGCTGCCGATAAGTCTTATGGGCGTGCTTGATTTGTCGAGGGTTCTGTTCGCTACGCTTATGGGCGTGTTTTTTCTCGGGGAAAGCATGAGACTGCCGCAGCTATGGGGACTGGCGCTTGTTTCGCTGGGACTTCTTCTGCTCCCGCTCCGCGAAATACTGCTTGCGCGCCGGGGCGCAAAATCCGAAGCGCCGCCCGTAAACGCCGCGCGCCAATGCGAGCCCGTCAGAGCGGTATATGTTGCGCTCGCCCTTATAAGCTGCGTCCTCAACGCGGTTTCGGGTACGATGGACAAATACCTTATGAGCGAAAGCCTGACGAGCGGGCAGCTTCAATTTTGGTATATGCTTTTTCTCACGGCTTACTACGGCATATATATTCTTGTCAAAAGAATCCGCCTCGATTGGAGAAAAATGCTTCGCAACCACTGGATATGGATTCTCGCTGTGCTTTTTGTGCTTGCCGACCGCGCGCTGTTTATCGCGAACGGCTATGCCGACAGCAGGGTCACGGTTATGACGCTTATCA
>JAMPDT010000057.1 GCA_023665525.1 Butyrivibrio sp.
GTTTCCAGTCCCATTTCTCGGGAAAGCTCCCGTATTTCCGCCTTTGTAAGCCCCGCCTCCTTAAGCGGGCTTCTTACGCCAAGCTCCTTTATCGCCCTAAGTCCGGGTCTGTAATCGCCCTCGTCGTCAAGATTGGAGCCTTCGATTACATAAGCCGCCCCGTTCTTTGCCGCGATTTCTTTTATACGGGAAAAAACGGCTCTCTTGCAGATATAGCAGCGCTCGGGCGTATTGGCGGCAAAGCCCTCGATATTAAGCATATCCGTATCAAAGCAAAGCTGCCTTATCCCGTGCCTGCGGCAAAATTCCTCTGCCTCAAGGGTTTCCCCATGCGGCGCCGCCTCCATGCGCGCGGTAACGGCAAACGCCTTATCACCCAAAAGCTCATGCGCGGTTTTAAGTAAAAATGCGGAATCCGTGCCTCCCGAAAACGCTACCGCCGCACTGCCAAGCCCGCGCAGCAGCCTTTCAAGCTCCGCCCTTTTGTCTGCGGTTTTCATTGCGACCCTCCTACAAGCTGTCTATTATGCCCTGTATTCCCTGTTCCTCGTATATTTTCTTGTAATAGCTTACCTCGTCCTTTATTATGTCGTCTATTACCTGCATTCCCAAAAGCTCGACGGGAGCCTTGTCGTCCGTCATAACAAGCTTTCCCGCCTCGTACTCCGTAAGACCCGCGTATGCGCGGCGCAGACAGCCCTCAAGCTCCGAGTCCCCAAGCAGCTCAAGGTTTTCCTCAAGCCTTTCGCAAAGCCTTGCATTATCGGAGGCGAAAAGCTCCGTGTTCGTCGAATATTCGACCTCAACCGTGTATACGCTGTCAAACACGCTCGATATTGTGTCCGCAAGGTAATCGTTTATGTCCGCCTCCCTGCGCTCTGAGCCGCCCCTCATATTCATATTGACGACCATAACGCCGTCCTCCTTAAGATGCTCCTTTACAAGCGTAAAAAACTCCTTTGACGACATCTGGAACGGAATCGTTATGTCCTGATAGGCGTCCACCATTATCACGTCGTATTTTTTTTCGACGGCGTTAAGATAAGCGCGCCCGTCGTAGGTCGTCACCCTTACGTCCTTCGGCAGGTCGAAATATTTTCTCGCAAGCATCGTAATTTTATCGTCAATCTCAACTCCCTCTATGCTCACGTTGTCAAAATACCGCTCGCACTGCGTCGCGTAGGTGCCGCTGCCCATTCCGAGAATCAGTATGTCCGTATTGTCCTTATGCCCTATATCCGCCATCGGCAGGGCTGCCATGGCGTAATCGTAATACATTCCCGTAAGCCCCTCGCCCTTTAGCTTAACGGACTGGACGCCGAAAAGCACGTTCGTCGAAAGCACCACGCGCTCGTCGTTTTCGTATACCTGGAGATAATTGTAGACCGACTCTCCCTCGTAGGTCAGATCCTTTTCCCAAAAGGCGAAGCTGTCCGAACGCCCGAATACGCAGGCAAGCGCCAAAACAAGCGCCGCCGCGCCGCTTTTGACAGCCCCCTTTTTGCTTTTGCCGCTTACAAAATAAACAACGCCCAGCGCGATAAGGATTCCCGCGAAAATAAGGAACGTGACCGAGGTCCCCACGGCGGGAATGGTTACAAAGGTCGGCACAAAGGTTCCTATTATGCTGCCCACCGTGTTGAACGCACCCAGCGTCCCGACCGTCCTGCCGCTGTCGTTTAAGCTGTTCACGGAATATTTGGCAAGCGAGGGCGTTACGGTTCCCAGCAAAAACAACGGGAACACGAAAATAACCATACATGCCGCAAATGCCGCCCATATCAAAAAATTGCCGTTTACCGTAAAAATAAGCAGCGCCGAAATTCCGAGTATTATATATTTGCCCGCCACGGGTATCAGCGCGATCCACACCGCCGCAATCAATATCCTGCCGTACAGCTTATCGGGGTTGGGGTTCTTGTCCGCGCTGCGCCCGCCGTAAATATTTCCGAGCGCCATCGCAATCATTATCGTGCCGATTATGATGGTCCACACGATCTGCGACGAGCTGAAATACGGCGCCAGCAGCCTGCTCGCCCCCAGCTCCACCGCCATAACGCTCATTCCCGCGAAAAATTCCGTAAGATACAGAAATATCTTGTTTTTTAAAATTGCTCTCTCCCGCATTTTTTCTCCTTTAAAATCCGTCAAGATCCGCGCCGAGCGACTGTTTTATATATCCTATGCGCGCCGCGGAGCCGCTCCCGCTGGTATGGTTAATTTATTATAAACTGGATATTTTCAATATACCAAAACAGCTTTATCATCGTAAATAAATTATCGGGCAAAGCCAAGCCCCCAAAGGAGATTATACTATGAAAAGCAACGGCATTGCAACAGTCAAAAAAACGGCGGTATTTTCAATAGCGCTCTGCGCGGTTTTTACCGCTCTCACCTGTGTTTTCACCATGTTCGTACAGATTCCCGTACTGCCCGCAATGGGCGGAATAGTCCACTTCGGCAATGTGCCGCTTTTTATCGCAGCAGCATTTTTCGGCAAAAAAATCGGAGCGGCTGCGGGAGGTATCGGTATGGCGCTTTCCGATTTGCTCACGCCGTGGGCGGCATGGGCTCCCGTAAGCCTTGTCACGGTCGGAATTATGGGTTTTGTTTTCGGTCTTATCGTAAACCGCAGACCGACGCCCGCAATACTGCTTTTGGCGACTCTCGCCGTCCTCGCGTTAAAAATCATCGGCTACTATCTCGGCGAGGTAATACTTTACGGCAGCCTGACAGCCCCTCTCGCCTCGGTACCCGGCAACATCACCCAAATTGCGGTGGGCGCGGCAATATCCATTCCGATAATTACCGCGCTGAAAAAAGCGTTTCCCGGTATCGCAGCCGGGAAAACAGGAGGTATCAAGGTATGTACAAAATTATGACGCCCGGTCCCACAAGCGTGCCCGCCTCGGTTATGAGAGCTCGGAGCTTATGGTTCCCCAACTCCGACACTGACGCCGATTTCATTGAGGAGTACCACAGCCTATGCCGCTCAATCGCAGAGCTGCTTCACACCGAAAACGAGGTTTACATTATGAACGGCGAGGGAATACTCGGACTTGAGGCAGCCTGCGCCTCGCTCACCGAACCGAACGACAGGGTCCTTGTGCTTGACAACGGTATTTACGGCAGAGGCTTTTTAGACTTTGTAAAAATGTACGGCGGAATCCCCGTGCTTTACACCTCGGACTACCGCAAGCCCATAGACGTAAAGGAGCTTCGCAAATTTTTGGAAAAGGATCACGATTTCAAATACGCGACGGTCGTGCACTGCGACACTCCAAGCGGTATGCTCAACGACGTTTCGGCAATCTGCCCGCTGTTAAAAAGCTACGGCATACTCACCGTCGCGGATTCGGTTTCGGCAATGTTCGGAGCCGAGCTGCGCGTGGACGACTGGCAGATCGACATTGCCTGCGGCGGCTCGCAGAAGGCGCTTTCCGCTCCGAGCGGTCTTACGCTTATATCCGTAAGTCCCGACGCCTTTAACGCCATTGAAAGGCGCAAAGCCCCGATCGCCTCATTTTATTGCAGTATAGCGGCGTTTCGCAATTACTATGAGGACAAATGGTTTCCGTACACCATGCCCGCAAGCGACATATACGGGCTTAAGGAGGCTGTCCGTATAGCGCGCGAGGACTGCGGCAGGCTCGAAAGACATTCCCGCATAGCCGCCGCCGTGCGGAGAGCTCTCACAGAGGGCGGTCTTACCCTTTACGCCGACGGCGGATATTCGCCCACGGTTACGGTTTTCAACGTTCCCGACGGCATAAGGGCGGACAATGTAATAAATATAATGCGCGCAAAATACAAAATACTGATTGCGGGAAGCCTTGATATTCTGTCGGGTAAGGTGCTGAGAATCGGGCATATGGGCAATAACGCCAACGTATGCGATATGAGCGGCACCTTGGAGGCGCTGGAGAACGCCTTGAAATGCTTGGGCTTTGAAGCCCAAAGGAGCCTTAAAGCCGTTTTTGGCGAATGTTTGTCGGATATGCCCTGAGTTTTTTGTAAAAAATAAGGCGGTGTGATAAATCACACCACCAATATTGTGCCCGAAAGGGGCGGCATATTTATTCGCAGCTTTCCGCTCTTGATTTGGTACGCTCTGTCGTCCGCTTTAAAGCCCATTTCCGAGGTGCATATCCTCTGTATGAGTACCTCCTCGTTACGCACTCCGCATTCCCATACGTCAAGCTCAAGGAACCTTTCGGCATTGTTGTTGTTAATGACGGTAATCGCCTTGCTGTCCCCCTTAAAGCGTCCGAACGCTATAACGTTGTACTCGCCGTACAGGCTCTTGAAGGAGCCGTCAACAAGCGCGGGCGTTTCGCGGTGAACCGCGATTATTTTCCTGTGAAAATCTATAAGCTCCGTATCCTCGTGTCCCCACGGATACGTTCTTCTGTTGTCGGGATCGGTCCAGCCGCATACTCCCGCCTCGTCGCCGTAATAAACCGTGGGCGCGCCGGGCCAGCTCATCTGGATAACCACCGCCTCCATAAACACCGCCTTATCGACGTTTTCCTCCGCCGCCCTCGGACCTCTGGACTCGGTTCTTCCGACCGTCCTGTTGGTACGGGTAAGAAAACGCGAATGGTCGTGGTTTGAAAGCTCGTTCATCGAAATTCGTGTCGGCGAGCCGCCCATTCTCGACATATTGTGGCGCATCGCGTCAAAAAAGTACGCGGGATTCCCCACCTTGTCGTAATTGAACGAATCGCTGTGCTTTTCCATTCCGGTCAGGAACCATGTTATCGGCTCCATAAAAGCGTCGTAATTCATTATCGTATCCCACTCGCCGCCTCTCAGCCAACCGTGGCAGTCGCCGTAATGCTCGGCGAGAATAACCGCGTCGGGATTGGCGCTTTTGACCGCCTGACGGAATTTTTTCCAAAAGGAATGATTGTATTCCTCGCTTGAGCCGAGATCCGCCGCCACGTCCAAACGCCAGCCGTCCGCGTTGTAAGGGGGCGACACCCATTTGCGCCCGATTTCCAATATATATTCCTCAAGCTTTTTCGAGCCCTCGTAATTGAGCTTCGGAAGCGTGTCATGCCCCCACCAGCCGTTATAGCTCCCGTTGTAGGGCCACGCCCACTGATTGTTGAACTGGAAAAAATCTCTGTAAGGGCTGTCCGCTTCAACGTACGCGCCCTTTTCAAAATTCTCGCTGCCCTCGTAAATCCTTTCGCGGTCGAGCCATTTGTTGAAGGAGCCGCAGTGATTGAACACGCCGTCTATTATAATTCGGATCCCGCGCCTGTGCGCCTCCTCCACAAGCCTCGCAAAAAGCGCGTTGCTCGCCTCAAGGTTGGCAAGCCCCGTAACTCTCTTTATATACTTGGTCGCCTTAGAATTGTCAAGATTATACTCCTCAAGCGGCTCTCCTCCGTCGTCAACGATAACGCCGAAATGCGGGTCGATATAATCGTAGTCCTGAATATCGTATTTATGGTTGGAGGGCGATACGAAAAGAGGATTGAAGTATATGCACTGCACGCCCAGCCCCTCAAGATAATCGAGCTTTTGGATAACTCCCTCCAAATCTCCGCCGTAGAACTCGCGCACGCCCATGGCTGCCGGATATTTGTCCCAGTTATCGACGTGCCTCACGTGCTCGCCGATATAGGCGTACTCGCGGTCCTCCACGTCGTTGCTTTTATCCCCGTTGTAAAATCTGTCCACATAAATCTGATATATAACCGCGCCGCGCACCCACTCGGGAGTTTTAAAGCCGGGATAAATCACGAAATTGTAATTCTGGTTCAAATCCGTATGCGCGCCCAGCTGCGTATAGTATACGACCGTTTTGCCGAGCACGATTTCAAAATAATAATGAACAGCGTCCTCGCCGACATTTATTTTCAAGGTATAATAATCAAACCGGCTGTCGCTCTCCGTTTTTTTCATAATGCCCGGGATACCGTCTGCAACAAGCGAAACTCGGTCAACGTTATTCCTCAGCGCCCTGAACCTTATCAATACCTCGCTGTTTTTATCCGGCTCGCAGGGTATGCAAAACTGCTCCGTCGCATCATGGAAAAAACCTCTGAGATTAAGCACGGGTTTAAGGTTTGAAAGATACAGCCAAGTCTTTTCGTAGGACTCAAGCTCATCAAAATCCTTTTTAAATTCCATTTCATTTCCACTCTTTCTTACTTGTGTACCGCAATACATAGTATATTGTATAACGAAGTCGTTTTCGTTTCAAGATTTTTTTGCCAAAGTAAAAAGGACGGCAGACTCGCCGTCCTTTTTGGAGAAGGTATTTTATTTCTTATGGTGTGGTAAAACTATATAATGTATTGGGGGTTACAGTGTAAGTATAGCAGTAACCCCCGAATAAGTGTGCACAAACTTGCACGAATTTTTGCGGTTTTTTAATGAATTTTGACGTATGGGAAAGGGGATTTGAGCGCAGAGGTGTTCAAATTGACTGATTTTTCAAAGTACAATTCATTAAATTCTATTTTGCGAATCTTATCTGCACATTAAGCTTAAGCCATTGCTCTCCGTTTTCTTCGTAGATTTTTCCGAATCCATGCTTGCTTTGACTTGGCGTGTCGAACCTAGTCGCGGCAAAAATATAATTTTTGAATGAATTGCGATTGTATATGTGATAGCACACCACATTTCCGTCTTCCTTAACAATTATAAAACCGCCGGTTGCTTCATAATTGCCAATCCACATAGTATTTGGAACCATTCCGAGAGCAATGTTGGTCAACATTTCTTTGACATTATGCGAACAATAAACTCTGTTGTCAAGAGTAGATACAACCCCACTGCTTGAAACCATATCGGTAAGCTCGGGCACAGAGCTTGCTTTTCCTTGATAATAGAATTTAATCATTTCGGCAAAAATATCCGGCATCTCCGAGGTAACCATTTTTAGATTGAAATCCAGTGTATCATTTTCAACCTTAAAAAATACCGGCTCCGCTCCGAGAGAATTTAAATACTTAAACTTTTCCTTAAACCGGTTCAAATTATTGAACGTTATTATTTCGTCATATGTCAAGGTTCTGCTTGTAATCCTATATATAAAATTAGTGGCTCCCGAAGCATTAAACAATGTGGAAGGCGCTCCGAGCTGCGACTTTATACTGAATCCGAAGGTATCGTCACGCCCCGACATTATATCATGCACCATAAGATGTATATCCGATTTATCCGTCGATTTGGCTTTCAAAGAGCTGCAATTTATTGATTCGGCAAATTGCCATATTTCGGGCAGCTCAAACGCGCCTTTTCGGTTTTTATGCCCTTTGATTCCCTCAAGGAGCTTTTCGGTTTGCTCAACAAAGGCATGCATAGGAACACTGCATATCTCATCTCCCGTTTCGGCACATATAACTTTAATTTCAGATTTGCGCAAATATTCAAAGCTTCCCGAGTTCTGAGCACGGATTATTTTTATAATATCATAATAAATCTCGGGAATCCTGTTTGTGTTTTCATCTGCGGCATACAGCCTCCCGTCCGACAATAATTTAAAAAAGGCATAAAGCTCGCTCCACTCGCCAATATTACCTGTCATTATTTTCTCCTTACATTTCCGCCAAAATACCGTGGATTACCGAACCGCCCCAAAACTGGCAGGCTTTAACCGTTAATTTTACCTTCCAATTCCTTTAAGCACTCTTTCATAAACCTTGCCATAACCTCCACAGCCGGAATAGTCACGGCGTTTCCAAACTGTTTATATTTTGACACGTCAGCCAATTTTTCGGGAAAAGAAAACAAATCCTTCCCCGTTTTCTTATCAACAAAAGCGTAATTTACAAATCCCTGCAACTTGCCCCACTCGTTCGGCGTCATTGTCCGAATTCCTTTATCGTTAAGCGGAGTCTTCTTTAGCTTAACAGTTTTCCCCGCAACACCCTCTTTGCGGTCTATGACAAGATTTCGTTCCTTTCCGGAACCGCCCGTAGCCAAAACGGCATTGGAAACCGGATGCTTGATTTCGGGAAGATTGACAATTCTGTATCCGAAACCGTTACCCTTTCCCTCGTGACGAATTTTATGTCGTTCAAGTGTTTCAACATACCCAGAGGAAAGAAAATACTTATCGGGAGCGTTCATTTCAAGTAAATCATTCAAATCCTTATAAATGTCGGACTTACGTTTCGCAGGCAGTTCATTCGGAAGTTCATCAACCTTATTTCCAAAATACAACCTACTGAATCCCATAATGTAAACTCGCGGACGATTTTGCGGAACTCCGAAATCACGCGAATTTCTCACAAAATCTTTAGCTTTATATTCAAGCTCACCGGCATTGTTTTCGGTTACTCCGATTACCTTATAATCAAGCCCTTTGACAAGAACATTTAATATCGTACGGAATGTTTGTCCTTTTTCGTGAGTAACCAAATTATCCACATTTTCAAGCATAAAGGCTTTAGGCGAGGTTTGCCTGATTATTTCGGCAATGTCAAAGAATAACGTTCCTCGTGTTTTGTCAAGAAATCCCGCTTTCTTTCCCGCACGGCTGAACGCTTGACAAGGGAACCCGGCAAGCAGAATATCATATTCGGTATTTACGACCTTATCCTTAAACTCATCGGTAGTAATATCATTGGTAGGGTCTTCACCGTACAAATGCCGGTAAGTAAGACAAGCATTTTTATCATTCTCGGCAGACAACACATTCCTAAAGCCGCCGGCTAGCTCGTAGCCTCTGCGAATACCGCCTATACCCGCACATAAATCAATTGTTTTGTATATCTTATCCATGAGCGATTGCTCCTTAAAAATTTTGTAAATATTCCGGCTATCAGCCGGACGCTCCGCCAAAAAGATACTTCAATTTACAAAACCGTTTTATCGTCCGTCATTTTAATATCGCTTTACAAGCCGACCTTCGCAGTCAATTTTTACTGCCTTTTCAACCTCGTCCGCACATTTCTTTGGGTTTTTCTTGATTTCGTTGCCCCAAAACCGCAACACTGTCCAGCCTTCGGACCGAAGCCGCTCCGTTACTTCTCTGTCGCGTTCCATATTCCGTTCAATTTTCGGTATCCAAAACTCTTGATGAGATTTAAAATCATGCTTACGCTCTTCCCAATTATATCCGTGCCAAAACTCGCTGTCGCAAAACACCGCCACTTTCTTGCCTATAAAAACAATATCCGGTTTACCGTAAATACCGGTTACATTTTTCCTATAACGCATTCCTCGCGACCAAAGCTCTTTCATCAGCATAATCTCGATTTTTGACCCTTTGTTCTTTACCTGTTTCATATTATAGGTAATTTGCTCGGAAGTTTTTTTGCTCATAATATTCGACCCTCTACCGGTAATATTATCTGCGAAATTACAACTCTGCAAGCCGCAGAGTTGTTTTGCCTAGCAAAGCGCGCCAAACATAGCCTCAAATTCTTCACCCGTGATTTTTTCCTTCTTCATGAGAAGCTCGGCGCACCGATCGAGCACGTTCCTGTTCTCGGTGATGAGCTGTCTTGCCTTATCGTAGCATTCGTCGATTATGCGCTTAACCTCGGAATCAATGACCGCCGCAACGTCCTCGCCGTAGCTTCTTGTATGCGCCAAATCGCGCCCGATGAAAACCTCGTCCTCGTCGCTTCCGTAATTGACAAGCCCGACCTTATCGGAAAAGCCGTATTTCGTTACCATAGCGCGCGCGATCTGCGTGGACTGCTTGATGTCCTGTGACGCGCCCGTCGTCACGTCATCGAAAATAAGCTCCTCCGCGACGCGCCCTCCAAGCCCCACGATAATTTCCTGGAGCATTTTTCCCTTGGTGTTGAACATCTCGTCCTTCTCGGGCAGGGGCATTGTATAGCCCGCGGCTCCCGTTCCCGTGGGGATAATTGAAATCGTGTGCACAGGTCCCACGTCGGGAAGCAGATGGAAAAGAATGGCGTGTCCCGCCTCGTGAAACGCCGTGATCCTCCGCTCCTTTTCGGAAATAACCTTGCTCTTTTTCTCCGCTCCGATACCGACCTTAACAAACGCCTTCTCAATATCCGCCTGACTGATATAGGGCGCGTTGCTTTTCGCCGCGTATATCGCCGCCTCGTTCATCAGGTTCTCAAGGTCGGCTCCCGTAAAGCCCGCGGTGGTCTGCGCTATCGTTTCAAGATTCACGTCGTCCGCAATGGGCTTGCCCTTTACATGGACCTCAAGTATCTCCCTGCGTCCCTTAACATCGGGTCTGCCGACGGCAACCTTACGGTCAAAGCGTCCCGGGCGCAGGATTGCCGGGTCGAGAATATCCACGCGGTTCGTCGCCGCCATAACGATTATCCCGGCATTCACGCCGAAGCCGTCCATCTCGACAAGCATTTGGTTGAGCGTCTGCTCTCTCTCGTCGTGGCCGCCGCCCATTCCGGCTCCCCTTCTTCTCGCAACGGCGTCGATCTCGTCTATGAAAACAATGCAGGGCGCGCTCTTTTTGGCTTCCTCAAACAAATCCCTCACGCGGGAGGCTCCCACACCGACGAACATCTCCACGAAATCCGAGCCGGAGATGCTGAAAAACGGAACGCCCGCCTCGCCCGCGACAGCCTTGGCAAGCAGCGTCTTACCCGTTCCGGGAGGTCCCACAAGCAGCACGCCCTTGGGGATTCTCGCCCCCAAAGCCATGTATTTCTTGGGAGCCTTAAGGAAGTCCACGATTTCCTCAAGCTCCTCCTTTTCCTCTATAAGCCCCGCCACCTGTTTAAAGGTTATCTGCTTATCGTTGGGATTCATCATTCTCGCGCGGCTCTTCCCGAAATTCATCATTCTCGCGTTTCCGCCGCCGCCCGCCGACTGCCTGTTCATAAAGACAAACAGGAATATGATTACGACTGCCACAATAATAAACGGAAGAATCGTCGTGAGGAAAATGCTCTCCCTTTCGACGTCCCCTATGCTGTAAGAAACGGGGGTCTTGCTGTTCTTGTCGTTATATTTGATAATGGCTTCCTCCGCCGCCTTTACGTCCGTAACATACGTCATACGCCTAGTATCGCTCCCGAGAACGCTCACGTTCAGCTTGCCCGTGGGTATTTCCTCGTTCTGCGTGATCGTTACCGACACGACCCTGCCCTCGTCCAAGTCCGAAAGAAAATCGCCGTAAGAATAATCGCTTTTCTTCTTGGAGCTTTGGGTTATGGCAAAAACAACGACAAATATTATCGCTATAAGGATTATATAGAAAATAAATCCGCTGCCCCTTGACTTTTTAGTTTCCAAAACATCTTCCTCCTAATCAAATTTTACCACGCCTATATAGGGCAGGTTCCTGTATTTCTGGTCGTAATCAAGACCGTATCCCACAACAAATTCGTCCGGGATCCGAAACCCGACGTAATCAACCTTCACATCGTTTGCAACGCGTCTGTCCGGCTTGTCCAAAAGCGTGCAAAGCCTTATTCCCGCAGGCTTTCTTTCCTTGAAAATCTTAAGCAGGCGGCTTAACGTCCTTCCCGAGTCGATAATGTCCTCGACAATGATTACCTCCCTGCCCTCAAGCGGCTCGTCCAAATCCTTGACGATTTTTATATCGCCGCTCGATTCGGTCCCCCCGCCGTAGCTTGACACGCACATAAAATCAAGCGACACGTTGCAGGTTATCCGCTTCGCAAGCTCGCACATAAACGGCGCGCCTCCCTTCAGTATGCAAATCATATGAATGGAGCGCCCCTCGTAATCACTGCTTATCTGCCGCCCGATCTCGGCGATTCTCTCATCGACCTCGCGCTCGGTCAGCAGCACCTCAACCCTTTCCATCGGTTAATCCTCCGTACCTTACCTTAAGCACCCGTTTTGTATCGTCCGTAAGCTTGTATTCCTCGCTTATCCTGCCCCCCGCGACCCACAGTATATGACTTCCGTCGGCAAGCACGGGCGTACAGTCGCGCATATATTCGGGTATTTTTTCGTCAATATAATATTGGTTAAGCTTCTTGTGATGCCCGAGAGAATCTATCGTGAGAAAATCTCCGTCCTCGCGGGTTCTGAGCCATAAGCCAAATTTTATTTTATCATAATCAAAGAATTTCGTACAGATGCTATTTGATATTTTTTCCTCCGTATCCCGTTTTTCAAGGGAAAATTCAAAAAACCCCGCTCCGTCTTGCAGCCTCAGCACGCAGGGCGGCTCCACTCTTATCGGCTCGAACGAAGGGCTTTTTTGCCCTCGGCACAAAAAAATCCCGTTCTGCGCGCGCCTCGCCCTTATGCCGTGGCAGACGTCGGCGCTTTTGCCGCTCGGCGCGTCCGCAAGGGCGGCGACTGCCTCCACGTGCACGTCCCCCACGTCCTTCATTCCGCCCGACAGCTCTCCGAGCGCCTTCATTATAATTCTTTTGGCAATGTACGGCTCCTCTGCGTCAAGCGCGCTCAAAAGTATTCCACCGTTTACGCGCTTCGCCGTCCCCGCATAGCCCTCGTCGGTTTTTGCCTCAAGATACGCCTCCGCCTCCGCCATTCTTCCCGCCATCGCCGCGATATTGGAAAGAGCGCGCGCATTTATGTTTTCCTCGAGAAAGGGCAGCGCGCCGTGCCTTATCCTGTTCCTTGCGTAATCGTCCGTTTTGTTGGTGCTGTCCGTGCAGAAGCTCTCGCCCTCCCGTTCAAGAAAGCTCTCGATTTCCGCCCTTGTACAGCAAAGCAGAGGTCTTATGATTCCGTTATGCTCGGGCAGCATTCCGCGCATTCCGCGTATGCCGCTGCCCCTGCACATATTGAAAATAACGGTTTCCGCCTGGTCGTTCATATGGTGCGCCACAGCCGTTTTCGCGTCCGCATATTTTGCCGCCTCCGACGCAAACGCCCCGTACCGAAGGAGCCTGCCCGCCTCCTCGCAGGTTATGCCGCGCTCCCGCGCATAGGCGGGGACATCGAAATAAAGCTCCTTAAGCCTGATTTCCAGCCTTTCGCAGAGCTTTTCGCAAAAATCCCTGTCGCGGTCCGCCTCCCCGCCTCTTATGCCGTGGTGTATATGCACCGCGCTCAGCGTAAAGCCGCCCGTTTCCCTTGAAAGCCTTTTCAGAATATGCGCAAGGCACACCGAATCCGCGCCCCCCGACAAGCCTATGACTATATGGCGGCAGCCCTCAAGCATTTTATTTTTTTTAATATAATTTTTAACTCTATCGTACATATCTTTTATTAAAGCCCTGCCGCCCGTTTAAGTCAAGCCCCAAATCGGGAGGCTGTTATCTGTTTTTCCACACGCCCAGCACCAGCACCGTCATATCGTCCCTGTATTGGTCCCTCGGATAAAAAAGCACCTCCTCCATAAGCTTTTCCGCCATTGCCTTGGGATTTTCCTCCCTGAGCGACTCGAGTATTTTGGCAAATTGCAGCTCCTTGTCATAAAAGGGAAGCGCGTCCAGCACGCCGTCGCTGACAAGCACCACATAGCTTTTGTCGGTAAGCTCCAGCTCCTGCGTATCGGGCTTTGCCTCGGCAAGCACGCCCGCGGGCAGCGACGACGGTCTTATCACCGTCACCGATTTACTCTGCCTTACAAAGCTTGACGCCGCCCCAAGCTTAACGATATTGCAGGCTCCCGTTATCAAATCAACCCCCGCGCAGTCGAGCGTAACGGGATTGTCGTCGTTTCGCGAGGAAAACGCCGCGTTAATCAGGCGAAACGCCGTTTTTTCCCCGAAGCCCGTCTGCATAAGCTGCTCGAACAGCTCTATCGCGTCGCCGCTCGTGCGCCTCGCCACGTTCCCCGTACCCATTCCGTCTGCTAACGCCGCGTAGGCTCTGCCCCCGCAGCCGCTTAAATAAGTATACGAATCGCCCGACACTATGTCCTCATCCTTGCTCACGGAGGCTTGTCCGAAAAGCGTGAAAAAGGCGGGCGCCTCCTCGAATATAAATTCGCTCTCCTTATCCGTTATCACGCCCCGCCCGCCCTTGGACGGCACATATTCCTTTCCGAGATATTCGGTTAAAACGGCGGCAAGCTCCGCCGCCTTGACGCACCCGTGCCTGAGAGAGCGCGCGATGACGGACAGCTCGCTTGTACCGTTTCTTTTTTGAAAAAACATAACCGATTCAACTCTTACGCCCGCCGACGCAGCAGCCCTTTTTACCGCTCTGCCCGTGCCCGCGTCGGGAGTGACCGCCCTAAGCCCCACGCCCGCCGCCTCCTCAAGAAGCCCGGCCACCTCGGAAAGCTGCGCGCATACCACGTCGTCCTCTCCCGCGCTGTCCTCATATATGCTGTTGAGCCTCCTGAAGCTCTGCGCTGTTTCCATAATCCGCATTTGTGAATATGAAACGGTATCAATCATCGCATATTCCTTTCCCACAGTTGTGATAGCATATCATTATAACGGCTTTCGCGCGAATTTTTTGTCAGATTGCCTTGCGGACGCGGCTTAATTTATCGACACAAAACGCCCCCTCCTCGGAAAAACAGCCGCGGCGGCGGCAGCGCCCGAAGCAGGGGACGCAAAATTTTGCTTATTGATTTCTATTCCTCTTTGAAAATCTTTTCGTCGGGATATATAAGTCCCATTTTATCGCGGGCTATCTCCTCGACAAACTGCTTGGTGTTGACATATTTTTCATATGCCTCAAGCTGCTCGGCGCGCTCCTTCTCCTGCTCTATTTCGTTTCGGAGCTGTTCTATTTTCGCGCTGTCCCGATTATTTCTGCCCTCCAGACTCCTGCTCATGGAGCTTACAGCAAAAACAAGCGCCGCGACTATAATAACGACGGCAAAACCGACAAGCTTATTTGACGGTTTCTGCCCCCGAAGCTTTTCTCTTTTTTTCAATTTTGCCACCCTTTTTAGCCCTTTGCTTATCTGAATACTTCTTTCTCTTAATATTATACCAATTTATTCCTTTTTTCAAGAGA
>JAMPDT010000058.1 GCA_023665525.1 Butyrivibrio sp.
ACGATCGTTCCGCTTCAGGTATACCTCAAAAACGGACTGGTGAAGCTTGAGATCTGCTTGGGAAAGGGCAAGAAGCTTTACGACAAGCGCGCCGACATCGCCAAAAAGGATCTGCGCCGCGAAAACGAGCGCGACTTCAAAATCAAAAACATCTAGCCGCAGAAGCTGCGGCGGATCATACGGGCTTGTACAGGTTTCGACGGGGATTTTGAATTCGGAGAAGCAAGCCGCACGGAATGCGTTAAATTCCACACTAAATATAAACGCTGAAGATAATTTAGCAATCGCTGCCTAACGGCGGCTGTCCGCTCTGAGGCACCCGTACCTCGGAATCCGGGCATCGACTATGCGGGAAACGACACATACAAAGCTTTGAGTATGCGGGCGTATCATGAAGCTACCAAGCACCTGACCGTGTCTGCTCGGGCAGGTGGGCGGGAATTTTTATAAACAGACTAAGCTTGTAGAAGGACGATGGATGAATTTTCGGACCGGGGTTCGACTCCCCGCAGGTCCATTGCTGTTATCACGCTGCGGAGGCGCTTTGGCGCAAATCGCAGCGTAATTACATAGAAAGACGCATTTTACGGAGGGACAAATCAAATGGATAACAATTTAACCGCGCAGCCGCAGGGCGCAAAGCGCAAATTCAGATTTCCGGGGATCAGCTACAATTCTCCCGTGGTGCTGACGTTTACGGCAATTTCTCTTTTGGCGCTCCTTTTGTCAAAAATAACGCACGGGGCATCCAATTACTTTGTGTTTTCCGTGTACCGCTCAAGGATAAGCCCGCTTTTCTTCGTAAGGCTTATCGGACATACGCTCGGGCATTCGGGCTGGGCGCATTTTGCCTCCAATATGATGCTTTTTCTGCTTCTCGGTCCGATTCTTGAGGACAAGTACGGAAGCAGACGAATGGCGGTAATGCTTGTCGCCACCGCGGTTGTCACGGGGATCTTTCATCTTATTTTTGCCCCGCATACAAGGCTTTTGGGCGCAAGCGGACTGGTTTTTATGATGATTATCCTTTCGTCGGTATCCTGCGTAAAGGACGATAAAATACCGCTTACGGTCATACTTATACTTATTATTTACTTAGGAGCGGAAATTGTGGACGGCCTTTTCACAAAGGACAACATATCGCAGCTTACGCACGTCATAGGCGGAGTATGCGGAGGCGTGTTCGGAGTAGTGTATTGGAAGGATAAGGAAAAATAATGAGAAACTCTTTAAAAAGCAGCATAATGCGGATAGCGGCGGCGCTTGTCCTGGCGGCGCTCCTGTTTTTGGGCTACAAGCTTATCGGAGAGCGCGCGGGAGGCGGCGGTGATTCCCTGCCCTCACAAAGCGCCGAAAGCGCCGCGCAGGCGGAGGAGAGCGCGTCCTTTGGGAACGAACGGAGCGAGGACGGGGAGCCTGTCTATAATTTCAGGCGCAGCGAGTACCTGACTGAGCATTTTGAAAAGCACGGCGCCGAGTTCGGATACAAGACGGAGCGGGAGTACCTTGAGGGCGCCAACAGCGTTATAGCGGATAAGGCTTCGCTTCGCAAAACCGAGGCGGAGGACGGAGATTACATATTTTTCCAGGAGTCAACAGGAGGCATTGTTTTTGTGTCCGTTGACGGCTATATAAGGACTTATTTTAAGCCGGACGACGGAATAGATTACTACAACAGGCAGTAGCGGCGGATTTGGCTTTAAGGCGGCGGGGTACGGATTTTAAATGAAAAATTACAGATTAACCGTAAAATACGACGGGACGCGGTATTACGGCTGGCAGCGTCAGCCGGGGCGCGATACGGTTCAGGGCAGGCTTGAGGAGGTAGTAAGCAGGCTTTGCGGCGCGCCGATTGAGGTGATAGGCGCGGGACGCACCGACGCGGGGGTGCACGCGGAGGCAATGACCGCGAGCGCCAAGCTTGAAACGGAGATGTCCGCGGACGGGATAAGGGATTATATGAACAGGTATCTTCCCGACGACATAGCAGTCGTCGAGGTGAGCGAGGCGTCGCCGCGCTTTCACGCGAGGTACAACGCGGTCGGCAAAACGTACAGATATACGCTTTTTGCGGGAAAGGTAAAGCCTGTTTTCGGTAAGAGATACATGACCGTCATAGACGGGACGCCCGATTTGGAGATAATGAGAGAAGCGGCGGAGCTTCTTGTCGGGGAGCATGATTTCAGAAATTTCTGCGCCAATCCCAAAATGAAGAAATCGACTGTAAGGAAGATATACGGAATTGAGATAGAGCAGTCGGGCGACGTTATAACCCTTACCTTTCGCGGGAACGGTTTTTTGCAGAATATGGTCAGAATTATGGTCGGAACCCTGCTTGAGGCGGGCTTTATGCGGCTGGAAAGGACGGACATTGTCCGCGCGCTCGAAACGAAGGAACGCCTTAAGGCGGGTCCCACGGCGCCGCCGCAGGGTCTGTGCCTTGTGAGGGTGGATTATCAGTAAATAAAGAAAGCCGCATGGACGCGAGGTCTATGCGGCTTTCTGCTGCCCGCGGCGTATTTTGCCAGGGCTTTGTCAGCACTTTTCGAGAGCCTGCGCAATATCCGCGATAAGGTCCTCGCTGTCCTCTATGCCGCAGCTCATGCGGACAAGCTCGGCGGGAACGCCCGCGCTGATTAGCTGCTCGTCCGTCATCTGGCGGTGCGTGCTTGAGGCGGGATTGAGGCAGCAGGTGCGCGCGTCCGCGACATGGGTCTCGATTGCCGCCATTTTGAGATTTTTCATAAAGGCGCTTGCGGCGGCGCGTCCGCCCTTAAGCCCGAAGGAAACGACTCCGCAGCTTCCGTTCGGGAGGTATTTTTCGGCGAGCGCGTGGAATTTGTCGTCCTTAAGACCGCAGTAGTTGACATACGCGACCTTCGGGTGAGAGGCGAGGAATTCCGCGACAGCCTGCCCGTTTTCGCAGTGGCGCTTCATTCTTACATGGAGGCTCTCGAGTCCGAGATTAAGGATAAACGCGTTCTGAGGGCTTTGAATGCAGCCGAAATCGCGCATAAGCTGAACCGTGCATTTGGTGATAAAGGCACCCTCGTTTCCGAAGCGCTCGGCATAGGTAACGCCGTGATAGCTCTCGTCGGGAGTGCAAAGCCCCGGGTATTTGTCGGCGTGCGCCATCCAGTCGAATTTGCCGCTGTCAACGATTGCGCCGCCGACCGCCGCGCCGTGTCCGTCCATGTATTTGGTGGTGGAGTGGGTGACGATGTCCGCTCCCCACTCGAAGGGACGGCAGTTTACGGGAGTTGCGAAGGTGTTGTCTATGATAAGAGGAACTCCGTGCGAGTGCGCGCATTTGGCGAATTTCTCGATGTCGAGCACGGTGAGTGCGGGATTGGCGATGGTTTCCCCGAACATTGCCTTGGTGTTGGGCTTAAAGGCGGCGTTAAGCTCCTCCTCGCTTGCCGTAGGGCTTACGAAGGTCACGTCTATGCCCATGCGCTTCATCGTCACGGAAATAAGGTTAAAGGTTCCGCCGTAAATCGTGCTTGAGGATACGATGTGGTCGCCGCAGCCGCATATGTTGAAAAGAGCAAAGAAATTGGCAGCCTGTCCGCTGCTCGTGAGCATTGCCGCGGTTCCGCCCTCAAGCGCCGCGATTTTCGCGGCAACATAGTCGTTGGTGGGGTTTTGCAGGCGCGTATAAAAATATCCGCTCGCCTCCAAATCGAAAAGCTTGCCCATATCCTCGCCGGTGTCGTATTTAAAGGTGGTGCTCTGCACTATCGGAACCTGACGGGGCTCACCGTTTTGGGGCGTATAGCCGCCCTGAACGCAAATGCTGTTTATCTTCATTCAAATTTCCTCCATGGATACTGTATTTTTGCGGCGCATGCCGCTTTTCCGAAAATTATAGCATAAAAGCGGTTGAAAAAGCAATAAGAACGGAGTTATAATGCCAACATAATACTTTTGGGACAGGACCCGCAGAGAGCAGGACGCTTCGCGGGAGGCTTAAAGGAGCGTGCTTATATGAAACGGACGGCAGAGAATAGGGCGAAGGGGGTAAGGCTTGCGGCGTTTAAGGCGGCGTTTCCGCATACGGTGCCGATACTTGCGGGCTTTCTTTTTTTGGGCTTCACATACGGGATCTATATGAATGTTTCGGGCTTTTCGTTTATTTACCCGATGCTTACGAGCCTGACGGTTTTTGCCGGCTCGGTGGAGTTCGTGACCGTGGATCTGCTTCTCGGTTCGTTCAACCCGCTTCAGGCGTTCTTGATAGCGCTTATGGTCAACGCGCGGCACCTTTTTTACGGAATTTCAATGCTGGACAAATATAAGGGCACGGGGTGGAAAAAGTTCTATCTCATATTCGGAATGTGCGACGAAAGCTTTTCGATAAATTACACGGCGGATATTCCCGACGGCGCCGACAGAGGGTGGTTTATGTTTTGGGTGAATCTGCTCAATCACTGCTATTGGGTGTGCGGGGCGACGCTTGGCGGGCTTTTGGGCTCCCTGATTAAATTTGACACAAAGGGAATAGAATTTGTAATGACGGCGATGTTCGTCGTTATTTTCCTCGAGCAGTGGCTTAAGGAAAAAAATTACGCGGCGCTGCTTTTGGGGCTTGGGCTTTCGCTTGCGAGCCTGCTTCTTTTCGGGCGGGATAATTTCATAATACCGTCCATGGCTGCCATGCTTCTTATACTCACGCTTATAAGAAAACCCTTGGAGAAGGGCGGTGAAAGGGCATGAGCGTAACGCAGCATATTATAATGATAGGAGCCGTCGTTCTTGCGACGATGCTCACAAGGTTCCTGCCCTTTATTGTTTTTCCGTCGGGAAGGCCTACGCCCAAGTACATAAGCTATCTGGGCAAATATCTGCCCTCGGCGATGTTCGGGCTTTTGGTGGTGTATTCGCTAAAGGATACGAATGTGCTCGGAGGGAGCCACGGGCTGCCGGAGCTTATCGCCGTGGCGGCGGTCGTGGGTCTGCACCTGTGGAAGCGGCAGATGCTTCTGTCGATTGCGGGCGGAACCGTATGCTATATGCTTTTGGTTCAGCTTGTATTTAAATAAATAAGGTGGAAATATATTCCGCGTTATGTTACAATTCATAATATATTTCCGTCGGAAGGAGGCTTTGAGGTGAAGGGGAAACCGTCAGGAATCAGGGGCGTTATACGCGGTATGGAAAGGTCGGCGCTTATGTCGCTGCTCTGCATTGTTTTTGCGATCGCTTATCCGACGTCCGCGCTTTTGGGACACGGCGCTATGGTGCTTGTATTCAGGCTTGCCGCCGCTCTTTCCTTTGCCGCCGCGGGAATAATCGCCCATATCACGGGAGCCAAAAACGGAGCCTACGGAAAAACGGTTATCGCGGGGCTTGCCGCGGGGGCGCTCGGCGGCGTATGCTCGGATTTAAATTCCGATACAAAAATGATTGTCTGTATGTGCTTTCTTTCGCTGGGGAATATTCTGTATATTTTCGCCTTTTGGCGCGTAAATAAAATAATGCCGCTTTGGCTTTTGATCGGAGCGTTGCTCGGAGGAGGGGCGGCTTTTTACCTGTGGCTTACCTGCGGCGCGTGCCGCGGAAAATGGCTTCTGCCCACCGCCGCGTACTGCCTGCTCGAAGCCCTTGCCGTGGGAGGGGCAGTGTGCGTCGCGGTCTGTAAAAAGCAGGTGCGCCTTTCTGCGGTTGTATGCGCGGCGGGGACTGTGCTTTCGGCGTTTGGGGGAGAGACGCTGGCGTACGCTTTGTTTGCCGGCTCTCCGAATATAACCGCGCTTAATTACGCATTCGCACTGCTGTATTATCCGGGACAGCTCTGCGTAGGACTGAGTCTTTTGGACGAGCCGTCAGGCTCCCGCAAGGAGGGTGAAGCAAATGGCAGATAACGAGGAAATGAGGCGCTGCGTCGTAAACGGCTATCAGTTTGAGGACGAAAAGGATTACGAGGAGGCAGCCAACGAAAAAAAGGCGGTGAAGTATCTTGAGGGGCATATAAATCTCAACGACACCGCAAAGGTTTTGCAGCTTTATAACACGCTTATTGCCAAAAATATGTTCCGTACCCCCATCGGGCTTGAATATATGCGTAAGCTGCGCGCCGCGCTCCAAAAAGCCCCGTCCGTCAAGGAGGAGCTTCCGTATGTGAGGGTGCCCTCCTCGGGCGGCGTCGGCGCGGAAGAAGGAAAGCAAAAGGATAATGCGAAATACAGGGCTGCGGAGGCGAAAATCAAGGAGCTTGAGGCGCGCTGCCGCAAACAGCGCAGCGGACGGCGCAATTCCGTGATTCTCAATATCATTCTGATCATAGTCATTATCGCGATGTTTATAATCGCGGGGAACTCGTCCGCGCCGAATATTGTCAATTACGAGCGTGTGATTACCGACAAGTATTCGTCATGGAAGGAGGAGCTGACCGATAAGGAGGAGGAGCTCAGGCAGCGTGAGCGCGATTTGGAAAAACGGGAATCCGAGGCGGCGCAGTGATTTTTTCACAGAAACGACATAAATAAGGGGTAGAATTTCTATAAGAGAGGTATTCGGATTGAACCATAAAATACTTGTTGTTGACGATGAAAGCAGAATGCGCAAGCTTGTGCGCGATTTTCTGCAAAAAAAGGGCTATGAGGTCGTGGAGGCTGAAAACGGCGAGCAGGCGTTGGATATTTTTTGCTCGGACAATTCGGTTTCGCTTATAATACTGGACGTTATGATGCCCAAAATGGACGGCTGGCAGGTGTGCCGCGAGATCCGCAGGCTTTCCTCGGTTCCCATCGTAATGCTCACCGCGAAATCTGACGAGAAGGACGAGCTTTTGGGCTTCGAGCTTGGCGTGGACGAATATATTTCCAAGCCCTTCAGCCCCAAAATTCTCACCGCGAGGGTGGACGCGATACTCAGGAGGACAGGCTCGGGCGAGAGAGAGCTGCTTTCGGCGGGCGGCATAGAGCTTGACAAATCGGCGCATATCGTAAGGGCTGAGGGAAAAGAGGTCGAATTAAGCTTCAAGGAGTTCGAGCTTCTCGCCTTTTTTATGGAAAATAAGGGAATTGCGCTCTCGCGCGAAAAGATTCTCAACAATGTATGGAACTACGACTATTTCGGGGACGCAAGAACGATAGATACCCATGTCAAGAAGCTGCGCAGCAAGCTCGGGGCGTGCGGCGACGCGATCAAGACCATATGGGGAATGGGTTATAAGCTTGAGGCTTAATATTTTTAGGTTTTTTACAAAAAAGTTGACAAAGCATTCTCTTGATAGTAATATCCTAAATTAATAGGGATAGCTCCCTATTATAAAAAATCAGGAGGAAAAGAATATGAAAAAGATTGCGAAAGTTTTGGCAGCGGCGCTTGTCGCTGCAATGGCTGTCTCGGCGCTTGCAGGCTGTTCAAAGTCGAACGCGGGCTCGGGCTCCAAGGACGAGAAGTATTATATCGGCGGAATCGGTCCCGTGACGGGCGGAGCGGCTTCCTACGGAATCGCCGTTAAAAATGCGGCGCAGCTTGCGGTTGACGAGATTAACGCGGCGGGCGGAATCAACGGACATCAGATTGAGTTCAAATATGAGGACGACGTTCATGATGCGGAAAAGTCCGTAAACGCGTACAACACACTTAAGGACTGGGGAATGCAGATTCTTATGGGAACGGTTACCTCGGACCCCGGCAAGGCTGTTGCGGCGGAGGCGGCAGGCGACAATATGTTTATGCTTACGCCCTCGGCGTCTTCCCTGGACGTAATCAACAAGGGCGACACAATTTTTCAGGTATGCTTCACCGACCCCAATCAGGGAACGGCTTCGGCTAAGTACATAGGCGAGAACAGTCTTGCCTCCAAAATCGGAATTATATATGACAGCTCGGACGTATATTCGTCGGGAATTTACGAGAAGTTTGCCGAGGAGGCAAAGAACCAAAGCTTTGAGATAGTATCGACGCAGACCTTTACAAGCGACGCCAAGAGCGAGTTCTCGGCGCAGGTGAAGGCTTGTGTGGACGCGGGCGCCGAGCTTGTGTTCCTTCCCATCTATTACAACGAGGCTGCTCTTATACTCACCGAGGCAAAGGCGGAGGGCGCAAGCCTTAAGTTCTTCGGCTGCGACGGACTTGACGGAGTGCTCGGAGTTGAGGGCTTCGACAAATCTCTTGCGGAGGGCGTAATGCTTCTTACTCCTTTCTCCGCCGATTCGACGGACGAAAAGACGGCGGCATTCGTTAAGGCATACAAGGAAAAGTACAACGAAACGCCCATTCAGTTCGCTGCGGACGCATACGACGCCATCTATATTATCAAGGAGGCTATCGAGAAGGCGGCAGTCGAGCCTTCGGCAAGCGTGGAGGAAATTGGCAGCGCGCTCAAGGGTTCCATTGTCGAGCTTAGCTTCGACGGTATAACGGGAGCCGGAAAGAAAATGGTATGGTCGGCTTCGGGCGAGGTAGACAAAGCGCCTATGGCGGTTGTTATCAAGGACGGAGTTTACGTTTCGGCAGAATAATTTACGGCTTTACGATTTGGGGACAGAGAGGTCGGAGTTTCTCTGTCCCCTTATGTCTTATTAAAAGGATAGGGATAAGGAGCGGATAGTATGAGTTTTATTTCCAATATAATTGACGGAATAAATCTTGGAAGCATATATGCCATAATTGCGCTTGGATATACGATGGTGTACGGCATCGCCAAGATGCTGAACTTTGCGCACGGCGACGTGATAATGATAGGCGGGTATGTGCTTTACGAGGTGGTCAAGGAGCTGGGCTTTCATCCGCTTCTTGCGATATTCCTTTCGATGCTGTTCTGCACCGTGCTGGGAATAGTAATAGAAAAGGTGGCGTATAAGCCGCTTCGGAACGCGACCTCGCTTGCGGTCCTTATCACGGCGATAGGAGTTAGCTACCTGCTTCAGAACCTCGCGCAGCTTATTTTCACCTCCAATCCCAAAAATTTCAATATAGGGCTGGATTTCGGAACAATCAGCCTTGCGGGAGGAAGGCTTATAATAAAAGGCTCCACGATCGCCACGGTGTCCGTCTGCGCGGTCATCATGACGGCTCTCGTAATTTTTATGAAAAAATCCAAGACAGGGCGCGCTATGCTCGCGGTATCCGAGGATAAGGATGCGGCGCGGCTTATGGGCGTCAATGTCAACAAAACCATTTCGATTACCTTTGCGATAGGCTCGGCGCTTGCGTCAATCGCCAGCCTGTTTATGTTTACGGCGATTCCCAGCCTTACGCCGACGGCGGGCTCAATGCCCGGAATCAAGGCGTTCGTGGCGGCTGTTTTCGGCGGAATCGGTTCGATTCCCGGCGCGCTTGTGGGAGGTCTGCTGCTCGGAATAATAGAAAATTTCAGCAAGAGGTACATATCCACGACTCTTGCCAATGCAATAGTGTTTTTGGTGCTTATAATCGTGCTTATCTTTAAGCCGACGGGCTTGTTCGGCAAAAAGATTAAAGAGAAAGTGTAGGTGAGCGGCATGAAGGCAAAAGCGACAATAAAAATCAAGAAATCTACACTGACAACCCTGATAACGATCGCCGGAATTGTTTTGGCTTATATTATAATGACCGTGCTTTCAAACGCGGGCGCGCTTTCAAATCAGATGCAGGGGCTTTTGGTTCCGATATGCGCGTATGCGATGCTTGCGGTATCCTTGAACCTTGTAGTCGGCATATTGGGAGAGCTGAGCCTCGGACACGCGGGCTTTCTCTATGTCGGCGCGTACACGGGCGCGATATTCACCGTGGCAATGTCGGATATTATTGCCAATGATATTGTGAGATTTATTCTCGGTATGGCGGTCGGCGGCGTTTTTGCGGCTGTTTTCGGCTTGATCATAGGCTCGGCGGTGCTTAAGCTTCAGGGCGATTATCTCGCGATCGTTACGCTTGCCTTCGGCGAGATTATCAGAAGCGTCCTCGGAAACGTGATGTATATTTCCAAGGACTCGCACGGACTGCATTTTGACTTTAACGACGGCTCGACGCTCAACAGCTCCGATATAATCGCCAAGGGCGCGCAGGGCATTTCCGTGCAAAAGATGTCCACCTTCCTTATAGGAATAATTCTTCTTATAATAACGGTGCTTATCGTTATGAACCTTACCGATTCGCGCGCGGGACGCGCTATTAAGGCGGTAAGGGACAACAAAATCGCCACGGAAACCGTCGGCATAAGCGTTTCCAAATTCCGTCTCATGGCGTTTACAATATCCGCCGCAATAGCGGGAGTGGCGGGCGTGTTTTACGCGCATAATTACGCCACGCTGAGCGGCAGCAAATTTGATTTTAACTTTTCGATAAATATTTTGGTTATGGTGGTGTTAGGCGGAATGGGAAACATTCCCGGCTCCGTTATTTCGGCAATCGTGCTGACCATTCTTCCTGAAAAAATACGTTTCCTCGGCGAATACAGAATGGTTATTTACGCGGTGATACTGATTGTGATGATGATATTCAGTTGGAACCCCAAGTGCATTGAGATGCGCAAGGCGGTTTCGGCTAAGGTCAGGGGTATTTTCAAAGCCCGCGGAGCAAAGAAAAAGGAGGTTCGGTAATATGGCTATGCTGGACGTGACCAATTTGGGAATTTCCTTCGGTGGTCTGCGCGCGGTGGACAATTTTAATATCCGAATCGAGGAGGGCGAGCTTTACGGACTTATCGGTCCGAACGGAGCGGGAAAGACCACCGTGTTCAATCTGCTTACGGGCGTATACAAGCCCGACGAGGGGAGCGTTAGGCTTGACGGTAAGGACATAACCGGCAGCCGCGTGGTTCGGATAAACAAGGAGGGTATCGCCAGAACCTTCCAAAATATCAGGCTTTTCGGAAAGCAGTCGGTGCTTGACAACGTAAAGGTGGGGCTGCACAATATATATCCGTACCCGGCGATTGCGGGAATACTGAAGCTTCCGATATATTTTAAAAGAGAAGCGCAGATGAATGAAAAGGCAATGGAGCTCTTAAAGGTTTTCGACCTTGATAAGGAGGCGGATACCCTCGCGTCGAATCTCCCTTACGGCAAGCAGAGGAAGCTTGAGATAGCCAGAGCCATGGCAACTGACCCGAAGCTGCTGCTTCTTGACGAGCCTGCGGCGGGAATGAATCCCAACGAAACCATGGAACTGGTCAGAACCATTGATTTTGTGAGAAAGCATTTTAAGATGACGATTCTTTTGATCGAGCATGATATGAAGCTTGTTTCAAGCATATGCGAAAAGCTGACCGTGCTTAATTTCGGCAGCGTGCTGGCTCAGGGGGAAACCTCGTCGGTGCTTGCAAATCCCGAGGTTATAAAGGCTTATCTCGGAGAGTAGCAAAGGTTTTATCGGGTGCTTCGGCGCTTTGCGGTAAGGTTAGGAGGACGAATTATGGCATTACTTGAGGTAAGGAACCTTGAAGTGCATTACGGGGTGATTCAGGCGTTAAAGGGAATTTCCTTTGAGGTCAATGAGGGCGAGATAATCGCTCTTATCGGCGCGAACGGCGCGGGAAAAACAACCGCGCTGCATACGATTTCGGGTATTCTTCAGTCGTCGGGAGGCAATATTGTTTATGAGGGCAGGGATATAACAAGGCTTTCCGCTCATAGGATAGTCGGACTCGGAATTTCGCAGGTCCCCGAGGGACGCCGTGTGTTCGCGCAGCTTTCCGTGCTTGAGAATCTCAAGCTGGGCGCGTTTATCCGAAAGGATAAGGCGGGAATTGAGGCGGACCTTAAAAAGATATATGAAAGGTTCCCAAGGCTGGAGGAGCGCAAAAACCAGCTCGCGGGCACGCTTTCGGGCGGCGAGCAGCAGATGCTGGCGATGGGGCGCGCCCTTATGGCAAAGCCCAGAATCATTCTTATGGACGAGCCTTCGATGGGGTTATCTCCAATATATGTTTCCGAGATTTTCGATATAATAAAATCCATTAACGAAACGGGAACTACGGTGCTTTTGGTGGAGCAGAACGCCAAGAAGGCGCTCTCCATAGCGAACCGCGCCTATGTCCTCGAAACGGGAAAAATCGCTCTTTCGGGCGACGCAGGAGAGCTTATGAACAACGATACGGTTCGCAAGGCATATCTCGGAGAGTAATCAATGAAAAGACATTCGCTCAAAATAAAGCTTACGATAATAATGGCGGTATTGCTTACCGCCGTTATTGCGCTTATATGCATATTGGACACCACTTTGTTTGAGAAATATTATTTTGACAGGAAAACAAAGGAGCTGCGGCGGTCCTATATGAGCCTTAAGACGGTCATGACGGATTCGGGCTACGACAGGCAGGCGGTTGAGGAGGAAATCGTAAGAATCAATACGCTCTACAACATCAATGTTTTTGTGCTTGACGGAGAGTGGAATATGGCGTACAGCTCGCAGAGCAACGCCGACGATACGATCAGGTGGATACAGGACATTCTGTTCAGCAGCTCGGTGCAGAAAAACGTGCTGGAGGAAAACGGCGAGTATTCCGTCATAAGGGCATACGATAAAATAAGCGCGATGTCATATCTGGAAATATACGGTATGCCCGACAGCGAAAGGCAGATTATTTTACAGATTACCATAGAAAACATTCAGGAAAATATAGATACCTTCAACCGTTTTATTATGCTTGTGGGAGGCTTTATGCTGCTTATCGGAATCGTCGTGGTTTATGTCATTTCGGCGGGCTTTACGAAGCCTGTAAAGCAGCTTTCGGACATTGCCGAGCGTATGTCGGAGATGGATTTCAACGTCAAGTATTCGGGCAGGGACAACAGCGAAATAGGAGTTTTGGGGCATAGCATCAACGTGATGTCGGACAGGCTCGAACGGAACATATCCGAGCTTAAGGCGGCGAATATCGAGCTGCAAAGAGATATAGAGATTAAAACCAAAAACGACGAAATGCGGCGCGAATTTCTTTCCAATGTGTCCCATGAGCTGAAAACTCCCATTGCGCTTATTCAGGGCTACGCCGAGGGGCTTTTGGAGGGTGTGAACGACGATGAGGAAAGCCGTAATTTTTACTGCGAGGTCATAATGGACGAGGCAGCCAAGATGAACGAGATGGTCAAAAAGCTTCTGACGCTCAATCAAATTGAGTTCGGCAGCGAGCCTGTGGAGATAGAGCGCTTTGACATCAGAGGTCTGATTGAATCCGTCGTCCGCGCAAACAGCTTAAGAACCTCGCAGGGCGGAATCGAGGTGCAAACGGAGGCGGGACCTCCCGTAACGGTATGGTCGGGGCAGATCCAGCTTGAGGAGGTTTTCACGAATTTTTACACGAACGCGATAAACCACTGCGAGGAGGTAAATTCCCGAAAGTTTATCCGCGTCACGATAGAGCAGCGCGAGAAAAGCGTGCGCGTCGGAGTGTATAACACGGGGCGGCATATACCCGAGGAGGACATCGGGCGCATATGGGAGAAGTTTTATAAGGTTGACAAGGCGCGTACGAGGGAATACGGCGGAAACGGTATCGGGCTTTCGATCGTTAAGGCGATTCTCGACAATTTTAACGTGGAGTACGGAGTTGAAAACGTGAAGGACGGCGTTCTTTTTTGGTTCGATACGGATTCGGCAATTTAGTATTGTTGAAAACGCAAAAATGTGGTACTATGAAAAAAGTAAAAATATTTTAATCAGCTTACGGAGGACATTTTGAAAAAGAAGCTTCTTATTGTAACAATATTATCAATGTTTTTTTTGACGGGCTGCGCGAAGGCGATAGAAATGACGGACGAGCAGAGCGATATGGTGGCGGAGTATGCCGCGGGCGCGTTAATACGCCGCTCGTACTCATACAAGCTTAAATATCCCAATATAAATACCGAGAAGCCCTCCGAGGAACCGACTGTTCCCGAGGTCCCCGCGATTGATCCGACGGACGAAACCAAGCCCGAGGAGACCGCGCCCGTCGGCGCAGGAAGCAGGCTCGGCGAACTGCTTGGCATATTGCCCGTTGAGGTTTCATATACGGGGTACAAGGTTTTGAAGGAATATCCCGACGATGCCGACGCGATATTTACGTTTGAGGCTGAGGAGGGCTATGAGTTCATTGTTTTGGAGTTTAGCCTTCACAACCCGGGCAGCGAGGAAGTAACGGTCAACACCGCGAAGAACGGTTTGGTTTTCAAGGCTGACATCAATGAAAAAAGAAGCAACAATTACGCGAATCTTATGCTGAACGACATAAGCAATCTGAACGACGTCGTAATCGGCGCGGGAGAGGACTTTAAGGGAATCCTCGTTTTTATGGTGGACGATAAAAGCGCCGCCGATATACAAAGCTTTTCGCTTATGCTGAGGATAGACGACAAAAACACGGAAATTCTTAAGGTTAAATAATGTCCGCCGTATCGTCGGACATACGTCTTAAAGCACAAGGAGCGTTCCCGCAGCCATGTCGGGAACGCTTTTTTCAGCCCGAAAATTTCTTTGAAAAAAATAAAAAAAGCGGTTGACTTTTGAAAGGGATAATGCTAGTATATTTTTTGCCGACAAAAAATCACACGATTACAGCAATTTAGACAATTTAAAAGTTTTTAAATAAATTGGAAAAAGTTGTTGACAAAGTAGATTTGATGTTGTATTATAAATAAGCTGTCGCCGCAAGGGACCACCCCGGCGCAGCAAAGAACCTTGACAATCAAACAGTAAAACAACCCTGAAAAT
>JAMPDT010000059.1 GCA_023665525.1 Butyrivibrio sp.
CGGCAAATCACAATTTATGCGGGAGAAATATATGGCAGAGATTTACTCAATGACGCAGGGGCATAATTTTTGGAATGAAACCCTTTCGCTGGCTGAAAAATGCTCATGGAGGGCAGGTCCCAAATTAGCCGAAAAAATGAAGAACAACGACTTTAATCAATGGGAAAGAGTGTTTGCCGCCCGCGTAGACGGGAAAGCGGCGGGATTTTGTACATTGGCAAAAAGGGACGAGCTGCCGTCAAGGTACGAATATACGCCGTTCATCGGATTTATTTTTGTTGACGAGCAATATCGGGGACAAAGACTGTCGGAGAAAATGATTAAAAGCGCAGCCTCCTATGCCAATGCTTTGGGCTATGAAAAAGTATACATATTAAGCGGAGAAATCGGGCTTTACGAAAAGTACGGCTTTACAAAATTGGGCGATTACGAAACAACCTACGGCTCAATCGACCGGCTTTTTGTTAAGTCAACGTTGGTATAGGGCAGCTTTGGATTTGTCGTTCAGATAAAAATTTAATACGCGGTCATGGCGGAATTGGCAGACGCGATAGATTTAGGTTCTATTGTCAACAGACGTGCAGGTTCAAGTCCTGTTGACCGCATAAAAGACAGTCGGTTTTATGCAAAATCGGCTGTCTTTTTGTGAATACCGTAACCGGTACGACAATCAAAATACGAATTTCCCTGCCCGTAAAAACGGCGCTCTTCCGCTATCGGCAAAAATCGACGATATACTTACAAATTCCGCGTTGATATTTTGCCGATAAAGAAGTATAATAAGGGCATAAACCGCAAGGAGCAAATGCACTATGAAATATATTTCGGTTGCCGAGGCGGCAAAACGCTGGAATGTTTCGGCGCGCAGCGTGCGCAACTACTGCGCGCAGGGAAAAATCCCCGACGCCTTTCTAACAGGCAAGACATGGAATATTCCCGAAACCGCCAAAAAACCGAGGCGAGCCAACCAAAAAAGCAACGCGCCCACCACTCTGCTTGAGATCCTGCGAAACGAAAAGTCGTCCAAAATATCGGGCGGCATTTATCACAAGGTACAAATCGAACTGACCTATAACTCGAACCACATCGAAGGAAGCCGACTGACACACGAACAGACACGGTATATTTTTGAAACCAATACCATCGGTATTGGCAGTAAAACGCTCAATGTGGACGACGTGGTGGAAACAGCCAATCACTTTAAATGCATCGACATGGTAATCGACAACGCCGCATATGCGCTCAGCGAGAGGTTTATCAAGCAGCTTCACGCCGTTCTCAAAGGCGGTACGACCGACAGCCGCAAGGATTGGTTTGCTGTCGGAGCTTATAAAAAAATCCCCAACGAAGTCGGCGGTCATGATACGACGCTGCCAAACAAAGTTGGGTCAGAAATGCGCGCGCTTTTGGACAGCTACAACCGTACCAAAGAAAAAACGCTTGAGGCTGTCATTGATTTCCATTACCGTTTTGAACGCATACATCCCTTTCAAGACGGAAACGGTCGCGTAGGACGCTTAATTTTGTTTAAGGAATGTCTGCGAAACAACATCGTGCCGTTTATCATTGATGAGGAGCTTAAGCTCTTCTATTACCGAGGACTTAGTAAATGGAACCGTGAACGGGGCTACCTGCTTGATACCTGCCTCGCCGCGCAGGATAAATTCAAAGCATATTTGGATTACTTTCGCGTACCGTATAAAAAATAGCACCGCTTATTTCATAGATTATTTTTCAAAATCTGTAAGGTCGTCCTTTGTAATGCCAAGTCCGGCGTTCATCTCCTCTTCCGAAATGACTGCTGCGGGATCATAATTTTCCATACGCTTGGCGGCAACCGTCATAAGCCTTGCGTCGTTTACCTCGTCCCCGCATTATTTCCCCGCGTACTTTATCACGGAAGCAACGTCGTAGCCCTCAAGCCTTTTGCGCCCCTCAAGCCCCTCAAGCTCCATAAGGAAGATGATTTTGACGACCGTGCCGCCGAGACTTTCAATCATTTTCACGATTGCCTCGATCGTGCCGCCCGTCGCTATGAGGTCGTCGATTATGACCACCCTTTGACCCGACTTAACCGAATCCTTATGCATTTCAATCGTCGCCTGTCCGTATTCGAGGTCGTAGCTCGCCTCTATCGTTTCGCAGGGGAGCTTTCCCTTTTTGCGGATAGGTATAAAGCCCTTATGCCTTTTGTATGCGACGGGAACGCCGAAAATAAAGCCTCTGGATTCGGGTCCCGCGATCAAATCGAAATCCGTCCCGTCGAGCAGTCTGTCGAGGCTGTCAACGGCAAGACTTAATCCGTCCGCGTCCTGAATTACGCTTGTAACGTCCCGAAACATTATTCCCGCTTCGGGAAAATCGGGTATGGTTCTCACATATTCTTCGATTTTTTTCATTGCTCATTCCTCCGTTTCTGTTCTGTAACCCGTCACGCAAATCTGTATCTTTTTTTCGCCGCCGAATTCGTTAAGCTCGGGATAATATGTACAGGAAATCCGCCGTCCGTCCGCCTGCGCCCTTTTTAGCTCTCCGCTGTCAAAAAAGCCCACCGCCTCTATTCGGCTCCCGTCGTCCTTCTCAAGCGACATTCGGGTATATTCCTTATTTTTGCCCATTGCGCTTATCCAACGGATCGTCAGATTCTTATCGGCGAATACGGGCTTTTGGTTGCCCTTTCCAAACGGGGCGAGAAGCGAAAGCTCCCCGATAAGGCTTTCGTTTATATAGCCTATGGGCATGGGGACGTCTATCCAAATTTTCTCGTGCAAATCCTTTGCGCTTAAGCCGCTGTCGGCGTTGAGCCTTCTTCTCAGCTCGCCGATTTTATCCTCGGGGAGCGAAAGCCCCGCCGCCATGGGGTGACCGCCGAAGCGGTAAAATAAATCCGCGCACTCGGAAAGCTTCTCGAACATATTGTACTCCTCCACCGAGCGCCCCGAGCCCTTAACGCCCTCCCTCGCGGCGGTAAGGATTATCGTCGGTCTGTAATATGCCTCGCGTATCCTGCCTGCCACGATTCCCGCTATGCTCTCGTGGCATTCGGGAAGATAGATTACGAAAACCGAATCGTCCTTTATGCCGCTTTTTTCCACGGTTTCCAACGCGCTTTGGACCGCCGAATCCGTGAGCCTTTTGCGCTCCCCGTTAAGCCTGACAAGCTCGGAGGCGTACCTCTCCGCCTCCTCGGTATCTTTTGCCAAAAGCAGGTTTAACGCCCGCTTTGCGGTATCGAGCCTCCCGCCGGCGTTAAGACACGGTCCTATGACAAAGCCTATGTGATACGCGTCGATTGCGGTCTTTTTTATCCCGTTCAGGGCAATGAGCGCGTCAAGACCGTAATTTTCGGTTCTGCGCAGACGCTTTAAGCCCTCCTTTACGATTATGCGGTTCTCTCCCGTCAAATCGACTATATCGCCCACCGTCGCGACGGCGGCAAGCTGCAAAAGCTCCTCCGCCTCCGAGCCGGGAACCCCGTAATGCCCGTAAAGCTTAAGTATCAGCCTGTACGCTATGCCCGCCCCGCACATATGCTTAAACGGATACGGGCAGTCGGGTCTTTTCGCGTCCACCACCGCGTCTGCGGGCGGAAGCCTGTAATGCCTGCCCTCTCCGTCGTCGCAATACTGCACCTCGTGGTGGTCGGTGACCACCACTCTCATTCCCAAGGATTTCGCGTAGGCAATCTGCTCTGTCGCGGCGATCCCGTTGTCGCAGGTGAGTATCAGCTCCGCCCCCGATTTATGCGCCGCGTCTATTAATCTTTCATTGATCCCGTATCCGTCGCTTATCCTGTCGGGCACGTCGTAATCCACAGCCGCACCGAGCCTCTCAAGCCCCTTAAACAAGATATAGATGGAACAGACTCCATCTATATCATAATCGCCTATAATGCGGATTTTGCGGCAGCCGTCAATGCTTTCGGCTATCAGCTCCACAGCCCTGTCCATATCCTTAAGCATTGAAGCGTCGCGCAGATCCTTTAAGCCTCCGTTAAGGTAAAGGTCAATATCGTCCTCGCCCTCAACGTCACGGTTGCGGATAATCCTTGCAATGACAGGATCTATGCCGAACCTTTCGCCTATGGCGTTAAAATCAGCCTTCTTGGAAAATACCCGCCATTCCTGCATATGCCGTTACGCTCTCTTTAACGCTTTTTTGTAGGAAGCCCTCTTCATAATGAACCAAAGCGCTCCCGAAATAAATACGGACGAGTACGCGCCCACTACGATGCCGACCATAATCGGAGCGGCAAATTCCTTAATCGAGGACACGCCCATAATATAAAGCACAAGCACCATTATAAACGTCGTAAGCGAGGTATTGATGCTTCGCGAAAGCGTGGTGGTAATGCTCTTATTGACCACCTCGGCGAGCGTTTCCTTCTGCATTGATTTCATATTTTCCCTCACGCGGTCGAAAATAACGATCGTCGCGTTTATCGAGTAGCCCACTATGGTAAGCATACAGGCGATAAAGGTCGTTCCCACGTTGGTTCTCGATATTGCGTAAAACGCAAGCACTGCCAAAACGTCGTGCACGAGCGCGAGAATCGCGCTTGTCGCGAACTTAACGTCCCTGAACCTTATCCATATATACAAAAGCATACAAACGGTCGCAACCACCACGGCAATAACCGCGTCCCTCCTCATCTCGGAGCTTACGGTCGCTCCTATGCTTTCCCAGCTGAGCTTGTTCTTATCGGCGGTGTCCACGCCGTATTTTTCGCTTAAAAGCTTCTCAAAAGCCTCTCTCTGCGTCTTGTCGAGCGTCTGCGTCTTAAAAATAATCGTATTGGAATTTTTTACAATCTGCTGCTGCACGGTCTTTACACCCGTCGCCTCCTTGATTGCAGGGATAAGCTCGTTATCTGCCTCCTCAAGCGTATACTCTCTGTCAAAGGTAACGCTTGTCGAGGTTCCGCCCGAAAATTCAAGGTCAAAATTGAATATTCCCTTGCCGCCCGCGCCGTTTATAATCATAAAAACCACGCCTGCCGCAATCACAAGTCCCGAAATCGCAAAGCAGAGCTTTCTTTTGCCGAGAATGTTCATCGACGCCCTGTCCTTGGTCACGCCGTACATTCCGACCTTATTGCAGCCGCAGTGATAGAGTATCAGAAGCACCCATCTCGTCACAAGCAGCGAGGTAACCATTGACAGAACCGTACCGATTCCGAGAGTAAGCGCGAAGCCTCTCACGGGCCCCGTTCCTATGATTCCCAAAACGACTGCCGCTATAAGTGTTGTCACATTGCCGTCCACAATCGCGGAAAGAGCCTTCTGGAAACCGATTTTCATCGCGTTGCGGACGGTCTTGTCCGTTCCCAGCTCCTCGCGTATTCGGGCAAAAATAATTACGTTCGCGTCAACCGCCATACCTATCGACAGCACGATTCCGGCAATACCGGGGAGCGTGAGCGTAAGATCAAAAACATTAAGTATAAGAAGCATTGCTCCCGCGTAAGCGGCAAGCGCTATATTTGCCGCAAGACCCGGAATCCTGTAATACGCGAGCATAAATATGAACAAAAGCCCGAAGCCTATCGCGCCCGCTATAAGGCTGGTGCTTATCGCGCTCTGTCCGAGCGTCGCGCCCACTACCTTTGAGCTTAATTCCTCAAGCTCCACGGGAAGCGCGCCGATCCTTATATATGAGGCGATGCTTCTTGCCGTTTCAAGCGACTCCATTCCCTCGATTATTCCCGTTCCCGCGGTTATCACGGAATTTACGGACGGCACGCTTATAAAAGAGCCGTCGTAGTACACGCCGATCGACCATTTCTTGTCGTAAGCCTTTTTGGTAGCTTCCGCGAATTTGGTCGTTCCCTCATCGCTAAGGGCAAAGGATACGACGGGATTCCTGGTATTGTCGCTTTCCATTTGGTACACGCCCTGACAATCCTTTATATCGTTTCCCGTAAGAATTATTCCGCCGTCCTTTTCAATCTCCTCCAGCGTCCTTGTAAGATGATAGCCGTACGCCTTACTGCCGTCCTCGTTCTCATACTCTCCGTACTCATAGTTGGCAGTCTTATCGTCGCTGCCGTACTGTATTATAAAATAAATCGCTCCCGGCTTGCCGATTTCCTCCAGCACCGCGTTTGCGTCGTCGGCTCCGGGGATCTCCACCGTTATCCTGTCGCTGCCCTCGGGATAAACCTGAGCGCCGTCGTATTTGCCGAGACGCTGCTGCATCTTGTAAACGGTGTCGGAAATCTCCTGCGACGAAACGTCGCCCACTGCCTGATAGGTAATGCTCACGCCGCCCTTTAGGTCAAGTCCGAGATTGATGTTTCCGGCGCTTCCCTTTTTGCCCGAGCCCCAGCCCGCGATGACCGTATAGCCGAGCAGTCCCATCAGCGCGAATACCGCGATAACGGCGATTATCTTTTTCCAAGTTTTCATTTCATCCTCCTGAATAGCTTTTTTATATGTTTAACAATGAACGTCCATGCTTCCGTGATCCGCCGCCTCAACGCCGCCGTCGGCAAGCGCGCATTTTATCATAACCGCGCACTCCACGCGCTTTTGCTGAAGCTTGCAGGCAATGCCGTAAGGCTCGTCCACGCTGCCGTTGAAATTGTACGCGTTGGCGGAGCACCCCCCGCTGCAATAAAATTTGCAGAAGCAGCCGCGGCATTTCTCCTTGGTGTAAACATTGCTGTAATTGAAATTACGTCTTATATCCTGTCTGACAATTCCGTCGTATACGTTTCCCATCAAAAATTCGTCGCGCCCCACAAACTGGTGGCAGGGATACAAATCGCCCCACGGCGTTACCGCGAGATATTCCGTGCCGCAGCCGCAGCCCGAAAGCCGCTTGTAAACGCACGGTCCGCCCGTCAGGTCTATCATAAAATGGAAAAAATTAAAGCCTCTGCCTTCCTTTTCACGCTTAATCATTTCCACGGCAAGCTTATCGTATTCCTCGAATATCTGCGGCAGATCCTCCTCCCTTATCGCGTAGTCCTCACGCTCGTCCGCAACGACAGGCTCCACGGATATTTGCTTAAAGCCCATATCCGCAAGGCTTAAAACGTCCTTTGAAAAATCAAGGTTGTTACGCGTAAAGGTCCCTCTCACATAATAATTCTGCTGGTTCCTGCTTTCCGCCGCCTTAAGGAATTTCGGCATTATCAGGTCGTAGCTGCCCTCGCCGCTTCTGAAGGGGCGCATACGGTCGTGAACCTCCCTGCGTCCGTCCACGCTCAGCACCAAATTGCCGCATTCTTTATTAACAAAATCAAGTATTTCGTCGTTCAGCAAAACTCCGTTCGTCGTCATCGTAAAGCGGAATTTTTTGTTGCGCCCGCTTTCAAGGCTCCTGCCGTACTCGACGATTTCCTTGACGACCCCGAAATTCATCAGCGGCTCGCCGCCGAAAAAGTCCACCTCAAGATTGCGCCTCTGCCCCGAATTTTCAGCCAAAAAATCCAGCGCCCTTTTGCCGACCTCGGCGCTCATAAGCGCGCGCCTCCCGCGGTACTCCCCCTCCCCGGCAAAGCAGTAACGGCACGCAAGATTGCAGTCGTGGGCGATATGCAGACACATAGCCTTGACGATATTGTCCTTTGCCTTCTGCTCGGTAAACCGCTCGATGCACGGCTCGTATATATCCTCGGTAAAAAGCTCCCCGCCGTCCTTAAGCGTCCTTACCTCCTCATACGCCTCCGAAACCGCCTCGGGCGAGTATTTTCCCGCAAGCCTTGCCGTAATCTCCTCCCTGCCGTTTTCCTCAAACAGCGGGATAACATCGTAAGCCACGTCGTCAACGACATGAACCGAGCCGCTGTTGACGTCGAGGACAATATTGCAGCCGTTGTTTTTATACTGATGTATCACAATTATCCTCCGATAATATTATCCAAACACACAGATAAGAGAGTGCCTAAGTTCTCCGCACTCTCTCATTATGCCCGATAACACTCAATAGATTATTTATTCTCACAGCTCTGGTTGCCGACCGTGCACGAGGTCTTGCACGCGGACTGGCACGAGGTCTGGCACTCGCCGCAGCCGCCCTTCTTCGCCGTTTCCTTAAGATTCTTGGTGTTGATTGTCTTAATATGCTTCATTTGTCATAATCTCCCTTGCAAAAAATAGAAATATAGGAAATTATAGCATAAACCGACCGATAATAAAAGTCCTTTTTTGAAAATATTTACCGCCCCTGAAAACCGCCGTTAAATATAACCGCTCTGCTGTCCTTTAGCGCGTGCAAAAGCACAAGCCCGAGCATACCGCAGGATATGATTTCTCCCGCTCCCACCGTCAGCATAAGGAACCAATAAGCGTCTTTTACCTCGTAGGCAGTTATCAGCACCCACGGCACAATAAGCGTATTGGCGATAATCGGCGGCACGGGCGCAAGCCACTTGAACCACTTTACGGACGCCCTGCCGATAAAATAAGTTCCGAGCGCGCCGATAAGCGTTGCGACAGGCCCGAAGGCAATGTCGAGCGCGGCGGCTCCCGTCAGCAGATTGGCAAGCAGGCAGCCGACCGTAAGTCCCGGTACCGCGGCGGGGGTAAAAAACGGAAGCACCGTAAGCGCCTCGGAAAAGCGGACCTGAACGGCGCCGTTTGCAAGTCCGAGCGCATTGGCAAGAAGCGTCAGCACGACATAGAGAGCGGCAATCACAGCCGCCTGCGTAACGAAAAATACCTTTTTGTTTCTCATAATTCATAGCTCCTTAGTTTTGTTTAACGTGTGGATGGTTACGAACACACGGTGTTTGCGCGTATTAACGCAAAATACCGCAAACCTTGGTTTACGGTATACAATGCAGTCGGCGGGACTTGAACCCGCACCCAAGCAATATGGACTAGATCCTTAGTCTAGCGCGTATGCCAATTCCGCCACGACTGCTTAAGTCCGCGCCGCAAAGCCGCGCCGCGGTATTAAGTTATGCAGTGCAGTCGGCGGGACTTGAACCCGCACCCAAGCAATATGGACTAGATCCTTAGTCTAGCGCGTATGCCAATTCCGCCACGACTGCTCATTTGCGGCGCTACTATCAGCGCCGAATGAAATAATAACATAATTAAGGAGCAAATGCAAGACCTAATTTATTTTTTTCGCAAAAAAATCTTTAAATCCCTTCTTGACACGGCACGCCCCAAATGATATTATGATTAGGCTTGCAGTCGTGGCGGAATTGGCATACGCGCATGATTCAGGTTCATGTCCGCGCAGGCGGGTGTGGGTTCAAGTCCCATCGACTGCATTATCAAAACCGACAGCTTTCGTCAAAAGGCTGTCGGTTTTTTTATGCGGTTCTTAAGCAAATTCAAAAACGGCTCGACAGTCCCTATTGAATAAGGTATGATATATAATGATAAAGGCGTCGGAACGCGCGTTGTTCGAGAAGGCGTAATTGAAGGAGGCTTTTATGAAAAAGTTTAATTGGGTCAATGATAAGGTCAAAATTGACTTTCCGATTTCCAAAACAATGAAAAACACAATGGACGAAGCCGAACAGTTGGATTTGGAACATAATGAAGCGGAGTATTCCGCAGTTGCCGATTGCTTAGACCTTATGGGAAAGGAAGCGTTTGTAAATAGGCTAATCACAAAAGAAAATTGGAATAAAATTTGTGAGCGTTATCCATACGTTTAATGAGTAAAGGGAGATTGAAATATGTTAGTTGATTTTTCAAACTGTGAATATAGTGACCGACACGGTATGTACGGAGGACAAGCGGGAGATAAAGATGGTATTATGTATCAGGGGGAACGCTGGATTGTCAAATTCCCCAAATCCACAAAAGGTATGACAGGAGATAATCTTGCCGGTTACACTACTTCTCCGTTAAGCGAATATTTAGGCAGTCATATATATGAAATTTTAGGGTATGATGTTCATAAAACAAAGCTTGGGGAAAGGAATAATCAAATTGTAGTTGCCTGCAAAGATTTTTGTGATAATTTTGAATTTTTAATGGAAACACGTTCCATTAAAAACGGAGCTAATAAACAAATATTGGAAAAATACGGACAAGATCTGCCCGAATCTGCAACGGGAGATAGTGTTAATCTTGATGAATTGTTGATTCATTTTCAAGTTAATCCCATTTTTTTGCAATTTCCTAATGTTGAAAAGCGTTTTTGGGAATGCGCAATAATTGATATTCTTATTGACAATAACGATAGGAACAACGGTAATTGGGGATTGGTAAAAAGCATAACAACGGGAAAAAGTCGTTTAGCTCCCATATATGATAATGGTAATTCGTTCAATAATAAAATTAGCGAAGAACAAATTAAATACAAGCTTAATTTATCCACAGAACAAAAGATCCAATTTGCAACAGGCACTCGCACGTCCTATTCGCGAAACGAGCATACATTGTCATCTAAAAAATTATTAAATATAGATAACCCCAACCTTAAAGCTGCAATTTTGACCGTTGTTCCCAATATAAAGGAGCATTTGCCGAAAATATTGTCTTTCATAGATGCCATTCCGCAAGAATTTAACGGTAAAACCGTAATTTCCAACGAAAGGAAACAGCTTTATAAAGAATTGGTGGATATAAGATTTGAGAAAATTCTTGTACCTGCCTTTGAAAAAGAAAATACCCCGCCGCAAATTAACCAAAACAATGTAAGCCTGTGAGACCTTTCGCACAGGCTTTCCTCTAATGGATTTGAACATTTTGCGCCATATCATTTCTTATCAAAACCGAATACGAAATCGCACGAAAAATTGTGCAAAATTCCCTTTGACTTTTTGACCCGTTTTTCTATAATAAATAATATCAAGATGTGTGGCTTACCGCGTAATTCCAATCGGTAAGCCGCACATTTTTTGTTTTGGAGGGAAAATATGAATATAAAAGATGAAAAAATGGCGGCGGTTCCCGTATCAAGGCTTATGCTTTCAATGGGGATTCCGATGATTGTTTCAATGATTTTGCAGGCGGTCTATAATATAGTGGACAGCGCGTTCGTATCAAATATGCCGACGGGAGGGGAAGAAGCCTTAAACGCGCTGACACTGGCTTTTCCGCTGCAAGTGCTGATGGTGGCGGTAGGCATAGGTACGGGAGTCGGCGCGAATGTCCTCATCGCCAAAAGCCTCGGGCAGGGGGAACGTGAGCTTACAAATAAAACAGCGGGCAACGCGGTTTTCTTGGGATTTGCGATTTATGCGCTTTTCCTGCTTTTCGGTTTGTTCGGCGTAAAAGCCTATATAAATTCGCAGACCGACAACGGCGTTATTTCGGCAATGGGAACGGAATATTTGAGAATATGCTGCGTATTCTCGTTCGGAATGTCAATGTTCGCGATATTTGAAAAAATGCTCCAGGCAACAGGGCGTTCGCTTTGCTCAACAATCGCGCAGGTACTCGGAGCGGTGACGAATATCATTCTCGATCCGATCCTGATTTACGGCTTGGCGGGCTGTCAGAAATTGGGAGTAAGGGGCGCGGCTTACGCAACCGTTATAGGTCAGATCGTATCCTTTGCGGCAGCCCTGATTTTTCACCTGAAATTCAATAAGTCAATTCGCATAAAGCCCGTTCACCTTAAGCCGTCGCCCAAGGTGATCGCTATGCTCTACTCAATCGGACTTCCCGCAATCATATCGCAGGCGCTTATTTCCGTTATGACCTACGGAATGAACCTGATACTTAAGAGCATTGGCGAAAATACAGTCACCGCTTACGGTCTGTACTACAAGATCCAGCAGTTTCTGCTGTTTGCGGCATTCGGAATGCGCGACGCCATTACGCCGATAACCGCTTTTGCTTACGGAATGGGCGACGTAAAAAGAATTAAGTCGTGCGTAAAATTCGGACATTTGTACACCGGAGCAATTATGCTTGCGGGGTGCGCGGTGCTTGAAATTTTCGCCGCGCCGTTTTCGGAAATTTTCGGGTTGTCGGGAGAAACGCGGTCGCTCTGCATAAGCGCAATACACATCATTTCGGCGGGCTTGGTGTTCGCCGGAATAAATATTGCGTTTCAGGGACTTCTCCAGGCAATCGGCAGCGGTGTCGGCTCGCTTATTATTTCCGTTTGCAGACAAATTCTGTTTATATTCCCGCTTGCCGCCGCTTTTGCTTACATTGCCAAAAATAATCCGCAGATGACTTGGCTGATGTGGAGCGTTTTCCCGATTGCCGAGATACTGACGTCCGCCGCCGCCCTGATTATTTGGAAAAAAAACTTTAGCCGCGACCGTAAGCCCCGACCGTAACTATTGACATTACAGCACGTCGGCTATATAATTTTTCCGAAAGGTAATATCGGTGCATAAAAATGAAAATATCCTCAAGATTTACGGTGGCGGTCCATACGCTGCTTGCCATACACATTCTCGGAAACGAATATAAAACCACCTCGGAATTTATCGCCTCGAGCGTAAATGTCAACCCCGTCGTTATACGCAGGACGCTTTTAAGCCTCAAGGCGGCGGGACTTGTTACGGTTAAGGCGGGGAGCGGCGGCGCGGCGCTTTCAAGGGACATAAAGGACATTTCGCTTTATGACGTTTACACCGCGGTTGACTGCATCGAGGGCAGCCTGTTTCACTTTCACGAAAACCCGAACGCGGACTGCCCCGTCGGCAAAAACATTCACGCAATACTGGATACGCACCTTGCCGCGGCGCAGACGGCAATGGAAAACGAGCTGAAAAGCGTAACGCTTGCGGATTTGACCGAACAGCTAAGCTCCCTTATCTGACAGCCCTGACCCGCCCCAAGGAAAGATTGTCATGCGTGTTTGTAAATTTTTTGAAAAAATTCGGTTTCTTTATTGACTATGTAAATAATAACCTTGCAGATAATCAGCATTACCGCAAATCCCGGCGGTTTATACTTTTTAGAGCCAGCCGCCATCTTGTTGTGATACCAAGCTCTATTGCCCTTTCCTTTTTCCATGAACATTGCACGTCCCCAAAATCGGCAATTTAAACCTTTCCCCGATTCCGCTTGGAAATCAGAATACCACAGATCAAGAAACCTGCCGCCAAACCTGTTACCATCAGCATTTGGGGATAGGCAGACAGAATACTGCCTGTCTGCTGCATTCGCTCTATGCCTGCCGCAATCCAGCGCTGCGGGCAAAAATCAGCAACTATTTTCATAGCACCGGGCATTGTGTCATACGGAAACAAAACGCCTGACAGAAGTCCCATCGGCATAAGGACTGCGCTTCCCACAATCCACAGGCTTTCCTCTTTTTTAAGCATGGAAGAGGCAAACACCATGATGCTGACGCTGAGGAAATTGGTGAAAAACAGCATAAGCAGGAATCCAAAGTCATTTTTCAGCCCAAAATCAAAACGTGCAATTTGTGCAATGCAAAAGAATATTGTCGAGCCAAGGCAGGAAAAAAACAGATACGCGCCCGAAACTCCGAGTATGTATTTCCCTGTCCCAACGCCGCTCAAAAGTATCCTGTCACGGATACGGTTCTTCTTTTCGTTAATGAGCAGCGCGCCTACCAGCGAGGACGCAGTCAGCGTCTTAAACAGCATAAAAGGAAGTATATTTTTCACCGAGAGCGTTTTCTTCGGAGTTTCGTTAATGCTGACCTCCGATGCCGGGCTGCCTTCCCCTGCGTTTTGTAACAGCAGCTCGACCGAGCTGTATATTTCGCTTTCAGAAAGCGTTGTAATAAGAATTGCCTCGTCCAGAATAACAGCCATTTCAACATTGCCGCCTATAAGTTTTGACTGAATTTCATCTTCATTATATTCAAAAACCTTATAGCCCTCCACCTCACAGAGCGCTGAAATATACTTTTCTCCTTCACTGCCAAGATTGTTCACGACGCCGATATTGTGTTCATCAGAATATGGCAGAAGAACCGTCATTAAAAGAAACAGTATTGTCGGCATGATTGTGATGAACTTTACAAACTCTTTATCACGCAGCAGATAAATTGACGTATTCCTGAAAATATTAAGCATGACGCACCTCCTTGTTCTTTTTCAGTGTAACTCCAATGCAGATAATTGACAGCACTGCAAGTACAATTAAGCTGTAAGCCGTATTCTTGTCAACAATGTCATTATATAGACTGATTAGCGCTTTATTTGTCCAGTAAAGCGGACTCAGCTTTATCACATAACACATAACCGGCATATTTTCCATAAGATATGCCGGCGTAATGGAACCGCCGAGATAACCGCACATCAGCCCCGCCACCAGCGAGGTTTCCTGTGCAACAGTCTTGCTTTTGCAAAATGTTCCGATCACGATTCCTAAAGATGTTGAAAATACGGTCAAAAGCAGTAAAACCATGAAAATCAGCGGAAGATTCCCGCCCCATTCGACACCGATCACAAAGCGTGAGTACAAATAGATGATTATAATTTCCGCTATTCCTCCGCAGATTGAGGTCAGCGCTTTTGCAATCAGGACGCCGCCGTTTCCTATACTTGAAATACGGATACGTATATCCGTTCCAAGCTCCTTTTCCTCAATGATGCTCATCGAAGAAAGAAATGCCATAAACAATATGAGAAAGGCTGCCGCTGCAAAGGTATAGTAAATCTTTG
>JAMPDT010000005.1 GCA_023665525.1 Butyrivibrio sp.
CCTGCAAATCTCAGCTTAGGTACACGAACCGCTTGACTATTACTTGAGGATACATTAGACATAAAAATTACACCTCCACATCAAAGGGAAAATCCAATCCAAGTTCATCAAAATAAGGCTTGAGCTGTGCGTTGATGTCCTTGATTTCTCCCTGTATTGTTCTGATTTCTTGCGCTACCGCTGCAAGGTCAATTTCAGGCTCTTTCTCAAAGGTATCCACATAACGGGGAATATTGAGGTTGAAGCCGTTTTCTGCGATTTCTTCCATCGTCGCCACGTGAGCGTATTTCTCTATGTCAACACGGGTTTCGTAGGCGGATATGATCTTGTCAATATCACACTCACGCAGAATGTTCTGATTCTTTCCTGCTTCAAAATCTTTGGAAGCGTCAATAAAGAGAATATTACTGCCGTTGCGTTCCCTCTTCAACACGAGAACACATACGGGAATGCCCGTGCCGAAGAACAAATTGGCAGGCAGACCGATTACGGCATCGAGAACATTCAAATTCTCAATCAGATATTTGCGGATAGTTTCTTCTGCACCGCCACGGAACAAAACGCCGTGGGGTAGAAGAACAACAGCCCGTCCGTCCTCCTCCATGTGGTAAACCATATGCTGAACAAAGGCAAAATCCGCTTTGGACTTTGGCGCAAGTTTTCCGTACTGATTAAAGCGGTCGTCCTCCATAAACTTTTGGTCAGCAGACCAGTTTGCAGAGTATGGCGGATTGGCGACCTGAACACGGAACTTTTCATCTCTGAAATAGTCGTGTTCCAAGGTGTCGCCGTTGTAGATGGAGAAATTGCGGTAAGGAATGCCACGCAGTATCATATTCATACGGGCAAGGTTGTATGTGGTAGAGGTCAGCTCCTGACCGTAGTAAAGTCTGACATTGGCATACTTTTTCAGGCGCAATAGCAGAGAGCCTGAACCGCAAGTCGGGTCGGCTGCTGATTTTATATCAGTCAGCCCCAAGCAAGCCAAGCGGCAAAGCAGCTCGGCAGGTCCGGCAGGGGTATAAAACTCTCCCGCTTTCTTTCCGGCGGTTGCGGCAAATTGTCCTATGAGATACTCATACGCATTGCCGAGGACATCTATTTTCGTATCCTCCACGCCGAAGTTGATTTCATCAAGCGAAGCAATGATTTTTGACATTACGGCGCTGCGGTCTTTTACTGTGTGCCCGAGCCTTGTGGAGTCAAGCTGCATATCCGAGAACAAGCCCTCAAAATCGTCCTGACTTTCTCGCCCGATAGTGGATTCCATTAAGCTGTTGATTGCCTTTTGCAAAAATTCTATATCAAAAGAATGGTTTTCTACCATATTTACGAGATTGCGGAAAAGATACTGTGGCTCGACAACATAGCCGAGGTCACGAAGGGATTCTTCCACAACCGCCTCACGGTAAGTTTCCTCTTTCCAAGCGTCCTCATAAGAGATATTATCATCTTTCAGGAGATTTAGCATATACTTTTCCGTGCGGTCGGAAAGGTAGTAATAGAAAATCATACCTAAAATGTAGTTCTTAAATTCATATGCTTCCATATTGCCGCGCAGGGCGTTTGCCATTGCCCACAGCTTTGTGGAAAGCTCTTTCTGATGTTGCTGAATGCTGTTGTTATCCATTGCTTGTTTCTCCTATATTCGATCCGAATCTATTTTATATCCCTGACGGGATAGTTCTCTAATTAAATTTATCGACACTTCATCAACCTTGTTTTGAAAAGGAATATATATTAACCCTTGTATATCCGAAGGCTTCTCAAAATCCTCTGACTCTTTCAATAGAATCGCAACTCTTTCTCGTCCTAACTTGGATAGGAACATTCCCAATTCAAGAACTACATTTTGACGAACACGGGATTTGTAACTGTTTTCAGTTTTGGCTTTTCCCTCGTCATCGGGAGTGGCAAGGACTATTGCATATCCGACATCAGAGCCATATTCTTCAAGTTTTTCGATAATTGTCTGCCCACCCGATGCCTGCTGATCTAAAATAATCGGATCCAAATCCCAACGCCTTAATAATGCTTCTAATTGTGTTCGAGCAATATCATCATGTCCATAGACAACGAATACTTTTCTGATTGTATTTACTGTAATACCATCTAAAAAGTCTTTGACTTCTTGTTGATTTTTGCCTTGAACATTATGATTTCCATTTGAAAAGCAGTTAATTACTGCCCCATTATTTAATCGTAATTGTCTTCCATTACCCATTTCTTTATCATCAACTACGCTAAAATTATTGCAGTTATGTAATTTTTCCTTTACTTCTTCATAAGTCATTGACTTATCCTCCTTTAGTTACTGCTGTATTTATCCACATGGGCGTGAATAAAGTCCACAATACGGTTTACGAGCGACCGCTTTTTAAGCAGCGGCATAGGCTCTGTGATGTTATCCCTGATTTCGCCGGGGTTCAATACGCCAGTGAACTCAAACTCTGCGATTTCGCCTTTCAGCATTGCGGTGTCCACGCCCTCTTTATTTGCAAAGGCTTCAATCTCCTCTGACTTTTGCTTGTTTTCAAAGTCGTTATAGGCGGTGTCAATATCCTCCGTACCGTCAAAGCCGGACACAACCTGATCCAAGAAAGCACGAAGTATATCAATTTTCTTAACCAAGTGCATATTGTCGGAACGGTCAAGCTCTGTTTTGATATGCTCAATGTCTTTCTCACGGGTTTGTTTGGAGGTAAAGTTGATGTTGCGGATAAGGTTCATTATGTAGGCTACATTGATACGGTTGCTTTCCATCAGCTCAATGCAGAAGTCCACATCGTCAAGAACGGATACAACCTCCTTGCCCGTCTTATGTTTTCGGTAGAGCATAAGGTATTTGCTCTTGTAGTCCTGATATTCCTGATCCGACATATCCAAGTTGCTGCGGTCAAAGCTGAACTCTACAAAGGTCTGTAAAGACAGCAGATACCGTGTCAGTTCACGGAACAGAATAACAAACTCTTTTTGATCGTCCTCAGAGTACAGCATATCTATTGAAGCGGGAGTTGGTGCAATCTGCTTAATTTTGACAACCAGCTCGTTGAACTTCTGTGCGTAAAACTCAAAGTTTTGCGTCAGAATCCCGTCTGGTTGACCTTGTGAAAACAGGGCAAGTGCGTCATCGGTCTTTTGCTTCAGATTGCGATAGCAGACAATAATGCCGTAAGGCTTTGTTTCTTTTTCCACACGGTTTGTGCGGCTGTATGCCTGAAGCAAATCGTGGTACATCATATCCTTGTCTACATACAGAACGCCGAGGGGCTTGCTGTCAAATCCCGTAAGGAACATATTAACGACAATGAGAATGTCCAACGGCTTTGTTTTCTTGCCCTTTACACGGTCGGAAATATCCTTGTGATACGCCGCAAAAGTATCGGTGCTGAAATTCGTGCTGAACATTTTGTTATAGTCTGCTATGATTTTCTCCAAGGAATCACGGGAATGTTCGTCGTGACCCTCGTAATCCTCATTTGCTCCGTATGAGAAAATACCGCTGATATTCAAATCGTGGTCTATGGACTTGAAAATACTATAATATTTCACAAGCATAGGAATCGACGATACCGCAAAAATAGCGGTGTACTGTCTGTTCCGTGTTTTTGCTTTATGGTTCTGTATGATGTGGTTAGCAATCATTGTCATTCGCTCGTCTGCCATATACAGCTCGCCCACATCAATAGCTTCGGTCATCGTTGAGTCGTTCTCGTCGTAAGCGCCTTTGATTGTGGTTATGTACTCAATATGGAAGCCGAGAACATTGTTGTCAAAGATAGCGTCTTTAATGAGGTAAGAATGCAGACATTCGCCAAACAACTTTTCCGTTGTCTGCGTGACCTTGCCCTCTACTTTGCCGTTTACCTCAAAGCGTGGCGTTCCCGTAAATCCGAAAAATTGTGCTTTTGTAAAGTGACGAACAATATCCTTGTGCATATCCCCGAATTGGCTGCGGTGACACTCGTCTATGATAAATACCACTTTTTCGTCACGATACAGCTCCATAACCTTTGCATACTGCGGTTTTTTTACGGCAGTCGCCATTTTCTGAATGGTGGTAATAATGAGTTGACGGTTCTTGTCTTTCATCTGTTTGACAAGAATATCCGTGCGGTCGGTAGCGTCAACCGAGCCTGCTTCAAATTTGTTAAATTCCTCGGTTGTCTGCGTGTCCAAGTCTTTTCGGTCAACCAAAAAGATTACTTTCTTAATACTTGTTATTGAAGCGAGAATCTGCGCTGTCTTAAATGAAGTGAGCGTTTTACCCGCACCTGTGGTATGCCATATATAGGCGTTTCGGTTGGTTAGGGTCGCCTGACGGATAAGTGCTTCGGTTGCATACACCTGATAAGGACGCATAATCATTAAAACTTTATCCGTGTCATTCAAAATTGTGAACTTGGTCAACATCTTAATGAGCAAATCACGGGCAAGAAATACAATAGAAAAGTCTTTCAGATTCGTCACTCGAATGTTGTTATCGTCCGTCCAAAAGAATGTATGGGAATACATTATGTCCTTGTCGCTGTTGGCAAAGTATTTGGTGTCCACGCCGTTTGACACGATAAAAAGCTGAATAAAATGGTATAGTCCCTGATAAGAGTGCTTCCTGTATCGCATTATCTGATTGACCGCTTCCTTGATGTCCACGCCACGGCGTTTCAGCTCAATCTGAACAAGCGGCAAACCGTTAATAAGCAGCGTTACATCGTAACGGTTGGTGTACTTGCCGACAACGGTTGTCTGATGCGTCACTTGATAGCGGTTTTTTGTATAATCCTCATCAAGAAATTGAAGATACGGTTTTGTTCCGTCGTCCATTTCAAGCACAAACTTATCCCGCAGGATTTTTGCGCTTTCAAAAATGCTCTTACCGTTTATGTAGTTCAGCACACGCTCCCACTCCTTGGGTGAAAGTGTCTTGCCGTCTAATTTGGAAGCGTTAAACGCTTCAAACTGCTCCTTGAAATTTGCAAGAAGCGAATCATAATCGGGTAATGAAATAATATGATAATTCTGATTTTTTAGCTGTTCTATAAGCTGCTGCTCCAGCTCTGCTTCGCTTTGGTATGCCATTGAAATTTCCTCCTAATAGTTAAATAAGCTTTGATAGTTCTGAAACAATATCGTCAAATTCAATATCTTTTGCGTAAGCAAATTGTTGGCGATATTTATTCCACACATCACGTAGCTCCTGACTTTCTGATATATTTTTGATAATGCCAAGTACATCTTCAATTTGTTTCGTAGTTCCTCTGTACTTTGCTGTTGCATAGATTGCTTCGAGAAATAGATTTTTATCGAATTTTTGAGTTGTCGCAAGAATGTAGGCATCGTAAAAATCTCTCGGACGGGTGTTAAATATGCTGCGGCGAAGGATGGTTTCGACTTTTTCCGCCATAACGGTTTCAATATTATACGCCCATAAATCAAATGATTTTGTTCTGTCAAAAATTTCATTAAATGTATATTTGATCGGATTTGGTGTAATAGCATCTCCCGTAGAAATATCAATGGACAGCGGTGTAACGATCGTATCGTATTTGGCATTCAGCATTACACGATAGCCGCCGTAAATATCGTCCTCACGGATAGGCGTTATGGAAATGTATGAAAAATCAACATTGTCTCCGCTTTCGATAGACATGATATTTCGTAAGGCTTCCTCAATGTTTTCCGGCGTAAGGGGTAAATTTTTTAATGTGGTGTCTAAATCCATAGTCGCACGATTATCTAGCCCGACGATTGCAGCGATAAGCATTCCGCCTTTTAATACAAATTTGTTTTTATATTCGGATTTTGAAAGCCTAATGAGAAGCCGTTCAAACATATAATTTTGGAGTATGACCTGCGCAGGAATATTTTTATCTTTGGCAATATTGCGTATTTTTGCTTTTAAGCTCATCGCGTTGCTCATAAAAGCACCTCCATATATTTTCGGACGATACCTGCGATTTTCATTTTTTTGGCATAGCTGTTAAGCTTATTGAGGTCCTTTCTTGAATCGAGCGCGTACATTTTCAGTGCCGCAAGAAAGGTTTCGCTTCCGACCTTGCTGCGGCTGCGAATCACATCGCAAATTGTCCGTTCCAAATCGTAACCTGTTACTTCATTTCCAAATTGCGTAGTAAGCTTAATTTTTCCAAGCTCAAACAATTCGGGCTTGATATAATAAATTTTGCAATCCTGCCGAATTGCTTTTGACGGTACTCTGTTTGAAGGCGCGGTCAGTGAATGCTCAAACGGCGTTCGATCGGAAATTCCGTGAAGAAAGAGCGCCGTTTCATGCGAAAAAATCAACTGCTTTGAGCGAAGCTCTATTGACAAAAGCTCATCCTGTATGTCATCGGCAAGAATATACTGACCTCGAATCAGTCGTTGTATTTTATCTTCTTTGCAAAGCTTTGAAAGCATAGCGCGGGAAATTCCAACCGAGGCGGCGCTTTTATTATCAATAATGCCGCCGTTTTCTTTGGCGATTTTTTCCATTTCGTGCATATAATCCATTGCGGCGGCTCCTTTTACATTTCTTAAAATATCGTACCCCATATTTTGCTTTTTGTCAACGAACAAGAGAATCGTTTGGATAATCGGCTGAACGAATTGCGGTGGCGCAATCCTCAGTCCCTTAAATTTTCCGCATAACAAAAGGATACGGCACGGCGCTCATAATCGGCGCTGAACCGTATCCTCTGCATAATTACTTTACAAGCTCGAATTTTAACGCCTCGAAGCAGGCTTCGGCTTCCTCCTCGGATTCAAGACAGCCCAAGAGCACGCCTGTTTGGGAATCGGCAATCATTACGATAAAGTCGTACTCGGTTATATTGTTTGAGTTCACCTTATACATAACGTAGGCGTTCCCGTCCTTTGTGCTTTCCTTGATGACCTCGGCATTCGGGTCGCCGCCCTTGACCAGCTCGTAATACTGGTCGTAGCCGTCCTTTGTCACAAAGCTGCCGTTTAAGATGTCTTTGCCGTCCTTTGAAACGGTAAAGGGAACCTTTGAGTCCATTTTGTAGCCGTCGATACGGTTGAGCGTTACCTTAACGCGGTCCCCCGTGTTTACATCGAAGGTGAGGGAGGATTCCTTTGTCTTGGATACCGTGCAGCCGCAAAGAACCGTAAGTACAGCCAAAATCAGCGCCGCAAATTTTAATTTTCTTTTCATATATGCTAATCTCCTTGTATTTAATTATAGAAATTATAGCATATAGAGAAAAACAGTACAAGTGTGAAATTTTATATGCGGGCTTATCCGAGCGCAACGTCCAGAATCATCATCACGACGAAGCCTGCGGCGACGCCCAGCGTGCCTATATTGGAGTGGCTGCCCGACTGCGCCTCGGGGATCAGCTCCTCCGCCACTACGTATATCATCGCTCCCGCCGCGAAGGAGAGCAGATACGGAAGCGCGGGAACGATTATTCCCGTTAAAAGAATTGTTATAAGGGCGGCTGCGGGTTCGACTATTCCCGACAGAACGCCCATAAGAAACGCCTTGGCTTTGGACATTCCCTCGCTGCGCAGGGGCATGGAGATTATTGTTCCCTCGGGAAAATTCTGTATGGCTATGCCTGCCGAGAGCGCGAAGGCTCCCGCCAAGGTTATTCCCGAGTTGCCCGACAGAAGCCCCGCAAAGGTAACTCCGACAGCCATTCCCTCGGGAATGTTGTGCAGAGTGACCGCAAGGACAAGCATAGTCGTTTTTTTTAGATTGGTTTTGGGACCCTCGGGCTTCGGACTGTCAAGATGGAGGTGGGGGGTTACGGTGTCCAAAAGCAGCAGAAAGCCTATGCCGAGCAGGAAGCCCGCGGCGGGCGGCAGCCACGGCAGGGCTCCGTTTTCCTCGGACATTTCGATGGCGGGTATCAGAAGAGACCATACGGACGCGGCGATCATAACGCCTGAGGCGAAGCCCAGCAGGGCTTTTTCTATTTTTTCGTTTAATTGCTTTCGCATAAAGAAAACCATTGCGGCGCCGAGCGTGGTGCCGGCAAAGGGAATGAGCAGACCGAGAGCGGTATTCATGTGTATGACCTCCGAAATCAACGATTAAAGTCCGTGCGGCGCAGTATTTTAAAGCCCGCATATTAGCATATGCACGATAATCGGCAAGGGTTAGGCGAATTGTAAAAAATTGCCGCGGGGAAAGACCTGAAAAGCCGTAAAACAAGGTTCGATTATTATTGACAATTATCGTCGAAAATATTATATTAAAGGTTGTGTTAAAAATCTTTACTACTGACTTTTTATGGGATAGGATGGTTTTGTTATGGAAATGATTGTGGCTTTGATACTTTTTCCCTTTGCGGTGGCGGCAGTACTTGCCTGTGTCGGCGACAATAAAATAAGAAAGGCGGTGGTGTACCTCTCCGCCTTTGTAATAATGCTGTCGGCGATAGTGTTTACCGTGGGCTTTTTGGTTCGCGGCGAAAGTCTTTCGTATCTGCCCCATACCGAGTTTATCGACAGAGGAATGCTTGTCGTGGAGGCTCTTTTGACCTGCCTTATCATATGGCTTTCCGTCAAGTACAAAAAATATTACGCGGCGATTTTGTCGGTCGCCCAAACGGGGCTTATGGCGTGGCTTGAGCTTTCGGGACGCACCGAGGGCTTTGAGCTTGACCATATTTACTGCGACAGGCTGACGGTTATAATGGTGCTTATGATCGGAATAGTAGGCTCGTTTATCTGCATATACGCAGTGGGCTATATGAACGATTACCATCATCACCATACGGAATATAAGGACAGAAGAAAATTTTTCTTCGCGATGCTTTTCGTATTTTTGGGAGCGATGTTCGGACTTGTATTTTCGAGTAACCTTATATGGATATATTTTTTCTGGGAGATTACGAGCGTATCCTCCTTCCTGCTTATCGGCTATACCAAGACCTACGAGGCGGTAAACAATTCCTTCAGGGCGCTTTGGATGAACCTTTTGGGAGGGCTTGCCTTTGCGATTGCCATAGCCTTTTCCGTAATGAAGCTTAACATTATAAATCTCGGTCAGATTACAGAGTGCAGCGACAAGCTGATTGCGATCCCGCTTATGCTGCTGGCTCTCGCGGGGCTGACCAAATCGGCGCAGATGCCGTTTTCGCGGTGGCTAATGGGCGCGATGGTGGCTCCCACGCCTACCTCGGCGCTGCTGCACAGCGCGACAATGGTCAAGGCGGGCGTTTATCTGCTTATAAGGCTCGCCCCGGCGTTAAAGGGCAGCGTGCCGGGCTTTACGGTCGCGCTTATCGGCGGCTTTACCTTTTTTATTGCCAGCATAAGGGCGATTATCCACAGCGACGGCAAAAAAATACTCGCCTATTCGACAGTTTCCAACCTCGGGCTTATTACGGCGTGCGCCGGAGTGGGCTTTGACGAAACCGTGTGGGCGGCGATTTTCCTTATGATGTTCCACGCCGTTTCCAAATCGCTTTTGTTCCAGTCCGTCGGCGCGGTCGAGAACGCCACGGGCAGCAGGGACGTGGAGAATATGCACGGGCTTATAAAAAGATACCCCTTTTATGCCGTCGTCATAACGATAGGAATCGCGGGAATGTTCCTCGCGCCCTTCGGAATGCTTATTTCAAAATGGGCGGCGCTCAAGGCGTTTGTGGACGCGGACAATATACTGCTCGTTCTTTTGCTCGCGTTCGGAAGCGCGACCACAATGTTTTACTGGACGAAATGGCTGCTTAAAATACTCGCGTGGTCCGAAAAAACGGAAACCCAAAAGAATACGACCTCCAAGGGACAGTGGCTGTCGCTTGCGGCTCACGCCGTCATTATGGTGTGCCTCGTCCTGTTTTATCCCGTGATTTCAAGGACGTTTATGCAGCCCTTGATTGACGCAATGTACGAATACAAGGTAATGCAGGTTCTGAGCGTCACGGATATGGTTATTATGGCTATGATGGTCGGGGCTATCTTCGTCGTTCCCGTTATCGCATGGCTTGTTTCGAGGAAGTCAAAGGTTACGGTGACTACCGCGTATATGTCGGGAGTGAACCACGATGACGGAAGGAAATTCGTGGATTCCTTCGGCGACGAAAGGGATGTTTATCTTGCGAACTGGTATCTTCTCGATATGTTCGGTCCGACCAAATTTATGAAGCCCGCCACGATTATCGCGGCGGCGGGGCTTATTGTCGGAATGGTTTTGTCGATAGGAGGTGTTCTGTAATGGAAAGAGCAATATGGGCGGCTGTCGGAATCGTGTCGTACCTGCTTTTGGCGCCGTTTTTGGGCGGCTTTATCGCGGGGATTGACAGAAAGCTGACAGCCAAGATGCAGGGCAGGAAGGGTCCCTCGGTTTTACAGCCCTTTTACGATATAATCAAGCTTTTTAATAAGGAAACGATGATCGTCAACAAAACGCAGTATGTCTATGTATGGTGCTTCCTTGTCACCATGATGCTTACGGGGGCGCTGTTTTTCGGAGGCTTCGACATTATGCTTGTTTTCCTGACGCTTACGACGGCGGCGATGTTTTTTGTATTCGCGGGGGACAGCACAAATTCGCCCGTCAGCACGATGGGCGCGCAGAGGGAGCTTTTGCAGATGCTTGCCTACGAGCCGATGGTGCTGCTTGTCGCGGTCGGCTTTTATATGGCGACGGGAACCTTTGAGGTGCACAGCTATTTTATGTCGGATCTGCCTGCCGTGATAAAGCTTCCCGGGGTATTTATAGGCTTTGTTTCGATACTTACAATCAAATTCCGCAAATCGCCGTTTGACCTGAGCACGTCGCACCATGCCCATCAGGAGCTTGTAATGGGCGTAAGCACCGATATGTCGGGAAGGCTCTACGGTATAATTGAGGCGGCGCACTGGTACGAGAACATACTGCTTTACGGAGTGGTCGCGCTGTTTTTCCTGTATAACTCCGTATGGAGCATACCGCTTACGGCGGCGGGGCTTGCGGCGGTGTTTTTCTTGGAAATACTTATTGATAATGTATGCGCGAGAGTTAAGTGGGACATTATGATTAAAACCGCCTGGTCGATAACGCTCGTCGCGGGTGGAATCAATCTGCTTGTTTTACAGTATTTTGTGTAGGAGGATAAGTCTATGGCAAAGATTTCAAAATCGCCGTGGCTGCTGCATTATGACGCGTCAAGCTGCAACGGCTGCGATATAGAGGTATTAGCTTGTCTTACCCCTATTTACGATATAGAGCGTTTCGGGATAATCAATACGGGGGATCCCAAGCAGGCGGATATACTGCTTATAACGGGCGGTGTGAACACGCAGAACAAGGCGGTGGTGGAGCAGATTTATTCCCAGATGCCCAACCCCAAGGTGGTGGTCGCGGTCGGAATCTGCGCTTGCAGCGGCGGCGTGTTTAAGGACTGCTACAATATAATCGGAGGCGTGGACAACGTGATTCCCGTGGATATATATGTCCCCGGCTGCGCCGCGCGCCCCGAATCCATTATCGACGGCGTGGTAAAGGCGCTTGACCTGCTTCAGAAGAAGCATGAGGAAATGAAGGAGGCGCGGATATGAGAGAACAGTACGATATGCGTGAAATCGGGCACGGGGAGCTTGCTCTCAGGACGCTTGAACACAAAAGAGGCGGCTACCGGTTGGGGCAGATATGCGCTGTCAGGACCCGGGGCGGCTACGAGCTTTTGTATTCTTTTATAAAAGATTACCATATGACCAACTATAAGATAAGGATTGACGAGGACACGGAAGTAGCGAGCATAAGCGATATTTTTCCCGCGGCTATGCTGTACGAGAACGAGATGACGGAGCTTTTCGGCGTGAAAATCAAATATATCAATCTTGATTACAAAAACAAATTTTTCCGTATCGAACAGGAAACGCCGTTTAAATAATAAGCGCAGTAATAATGAAAGGAGCTTAGGTTATGGCAAAAAGAAGCGTAATCCCTTTCGGACCGCAGCACCCTGTGCTGCCCGAGCCGATACATCTTGACCTTGTGCTTGAGGACGAGAAGGTCGTCGAGGCGATACCGTCCGTGGGCTTCGTCCACAGAGGGCTTGAAAAATTAATAGACAAAAAGGACTTTAACGAATATCAGTATGTAATAGAGAGAACCTGCGGAATATGCAGCTTTATGCACGGTATGAGCTACTGCGAGGCGCTGGAAAGGATTTTTGACGCCGAGGTTCCCGCCAGAGGAAAATATCTGAGAACGATATGGGCGGAGATGTCAAGGCTTCACAGCCATCTGCTTTGGCTGGGGCTTCTTGCCGACGCGTTCGGCTTTGAAAGCCTTTTTATGCAGAGCTGGCGTATGCGTGAAAAAATTCTCGATATGTTTGAGGCGTCCACGGGCGGCCGCGTTATTTTCTCGGTGAACAAGGTGGGCGGAGTGCTCCGCGATATGGACAAGGATATGCTGACGGGCTTTGTCGATGCCTTTGACGGTATGGAAAAGGACGTCAGGGCTTTGGCGAACACCTTTTTAAACGACAGAACGGTAGGCTCAAGGCTTCGCGACGTTGGAGTGCTTACGAAGAGCGACGTCATAAGCCTCGGCGCGGTGGGACCCATGATGAGGGCGAGCGGAATCGCGACGGATACGAGAAAGCTCGGCTATGAGGCATACGGCGATTTGGATTTTGAGATAATCACGAGCGAGGACTGCGACTGCTACGCAAGGTGCGAGGTGCGCATAAAGGAGATTTTCCAGTCCTTTGACCTTATCAGGCAGGCTGTTGCCAAAATACCCGACGGCGAAATCGCGGTTCAGGTAAAGGGCGCGCCCAACGGCGAGGCGTTCAACAGGGTTGAGCAGCCGAGGGGCGAGGCGATTTACTACGTTAGGGGCAACGGCTCGATGTACCTTGAAAGGGTAAGAGTGAGAACTCCGACGTTTACGAATTTGCAGGCGCTTATCAAGACCTTGCAGGGCTGTCAGTACGCGGACGTCCCGATTCTGATACTGACAATCGACCCGTGCATAAGCTGTACGGAAAGGTAGGACGAATATGAGTGTGATGAATTTTACCAGAACGGCGCTGAAAAATCTTTTTTCCAAGCCCGCCACGCGCGGCTATCCCTTTGAGGAGCGTGAATATCCCGAAAGATACAGGGGCAGAGTGTCGATAAATATTGACGAATGCATTATGTGCGGACTTTGTATGAAAAAATGTCCCGCCGCCGCGATTACCGTTGACCGCGACAAAAAAACATGGTCGATTCAGAGAATGTCCTGCGTGCAGTGCTCTCTCTGCGTGGGGAGTTGTCCGAAAAAATGCCTCTCCATGGAACAGCATTATTCCGAGCCTTCCTCCGAAAAAACCGTGGATACAATCGTTCAGCCCCCAAAGGAAAATACGTCGCCGAACGCGAACGGCGCGAAAGCGGCGGCAGCGGGCGGCGTTCCGCAGGCGGATACCGCCGTATGCGTCTACTGTACGCTTTGCGCGAAAAACTGTCCGTCGGGCGCGCTCAGCGTGGACCGCGCGGAGAAAAAGTGGGCGCTTGACAGGAACGCCTGCGTGGGCTGCGGGCTTTGCGCGTCCAAATGCCCCAAGAAATGCATTGAAATGAAGCAGGATTAAATATGACTTACTTAATTACCGTACACGGGCTTGTTCAGGGCGTGGGCTTCAGACCGTATGTAAAAAGGCTTGCGGATTCGATGTCGCTTAACGGGACGGTCCGCAACCGGGACGGCGTGGTCTGCATACAATTTAACGGAGATGAAAATACATTGGAGGCGTTTTGTAAACGCCTCTGTTTGTCTTTGCCCGACGGCGCTTTAATAGAGCGGCTCGAAACGGAGGAAACGTCCGAGATAAGCTTTGACGGCTTTGATATTATTGAAAGCGGCGAGGGCGGCGCCTTCGGACTGCCCTTTATACCCGCCGATATAGCTGTCTGCGAGGAATGCGGCAGGGAGCTTTTTGACGCCGCCGACAGACGCTTCGGGCACCCTTTCATAAGCTGCGCCGTCTGCGGACCGAGATACAGCATAATAAATTCGCTTCCCTATGACAGGGAAAACACGGTGATGAACGCTTTTACCATGTGCAAAAAATGCGCCGCCGAGTACAAAAGCTCCGCCGACAGGCGCTTTTACGCGCAGACCCTAGCCTGCCCCGACTGCGGACCGAGGCTTTTTTTTAACGGAAGCGAAAAAGAACCGCTCGATAGGCTGGCGCAGTCGCTTGCGGACGGCAAAATTGCGGCGGTCAAGGACACAGGCGGCTATCATTTCGTATGCGATGCGCAAAACGAGGAGGCGGTGAAACGCCTCAGGCGTATAAAGCTTCGGGAGGCAAAGCCCTTTGCGGTAATGTTCGCCGATATAAGACAGCTTAAGGAATACGCAAGAATCGGCACAGAAGAGGAGGCGCTTTTAAAATCCCCCGCCCGCCCCATTGTGCTTCTTGAAAAAATAAAGGAGCTTGCCCCCTCCGTATGCGGCGCGCTCCCGACCGTCGGGGCAATGCTGCCGGGTAACCCCGTACAGCTTTTGCTTATGAAAAAATACAAGGGACCGTTGGTAATGACGAGCGGGAACCTGTCGGGAGAGCCGATAATAACCGACGACGGTACTGCGGCTGAGATTTGCCGTAAAAACGGTATGGACCTGCTTTGCCATAACCGCAGAATACTTCAGCCGCTCGACGATTCGGTGGCGAGGGTGCTGTGCGGACGGACGCAGCTTATCCGCCGTGCAGGAGGCTATGTTCCCGCGCCGCTTGACGTGCCGGATATGCGTGCCGACGCTTTTATCGCGGCGGGCGGAGATTTAAAGGCAGCGTTCGCCGTTGCGGACGGCAGCCGAGTTATAATGAGCCGGCAATTCGGGGATATGGAGGACGCCGAGGTGGGAGAGGCGTATGACGCGGCGCTTAAGCATATGCTTGCGCTGTACTCCTTTAAGCCGAAAAAAATCCTCTGCGACCTTCACCCCTCTTATTTTTCATCAAAAAAGGCGCGGGAGCTTGCCAAGGAGCTTGGACTTGAAGCGCCCGAGCCTGTGCAGCACCATCTTGCGCATATTATGTCGGTGGCGGCGGAGCATGGAATAACGGGTGATTTTACGGGAATCGCCATGGACGGGACGGGCTTCGGAACGGACGGCGCGGTCTGGGGCGGCGAGATATTCACGGTAAGCGGACGGCTTGCCAAACGGCGTTTTCATCTGCAATACACCGATGTTGCGGGCGGCGACGGCGCCGTGCGCGACGCAGGGCTGCTTTTGAAATCGTACCGCTTGGGAGCGGGGCTTGCTAAAAACGGCGAGGAGCGGCAGGACCTTACCCTGATAAAAAAAGCCCTTGACAGCGGAATAAACACCTTCAAAACCTCAAGCATAGGACGGCTTTTCGACGCGGTCAGCGCTATGCTCGGAATATGCTCCTACAACCGCTATGAGGGAGAGTGCGCAATCCTGCTTGAGGCGGCGGCAGCCTCCGCGGCTTCCGCCTATCCGCTTCATTTTGAGATTGACAAAACGAGCGGCGAAATCGGCTTCGGCGCGCTGCTTGCCGATATTGAAGCCGCGCTTGCCTGCGGCGTCCCCGCAAACGAAATTGCGAGGGGCTTTCATATGGCGGTTGTCGCGATGCTTCTTGAAGCGGCTTCAATCTGCGGAAACAGCCGCGTGCTTATTTCGGGCGGCGTGTTTATGAACAGGCTGATATGCGAGGAGCTTATAAGGCGCGGAGGCGAGAGGGGCTTTGAGATTTTTTGGAATGAAAAGGTGCCGCCGGGGGACGGCGGCGTGGCGTTGGGGCAGATTGCGGCAGCGGCTTGGGGGGTAAGGTCGGAGGAGTGAAACGACAGTGATATTAATCGGAGCGGTCGGGATTTTGTTAAGCGTATTTTTGTTTGTGCGCTGCGCAAAATCCGCGAAACAGCGCGTGAAATGATATATTATTTTATTGCGAACCTCCCGTCTTTCTGTTAAAATTGTATTGATATGACTGTTAAACGGAAAGACAGGGAGGTATTTTTTATGAACCACATAAAGAAAACCAATACCTTTGTGTTGATTTTGCTGTCTATAATCGACGCAATACTTATTGGAGGATATTTGCAGGACGCCGCCAAGGGAAATATACCGATGGCGTTCGGAGCGGCGTTCGCGGCGGTGGTTGTCGTAACCCTTATTGTGGATTATGTTTTGTATTTTATCAGGAAGGACGGGGCGGTGTTTAAGTTTGTCACGATTGCGGGATACATAATAGTGTACGCGCTCGCCATGTTCAATTCCAAGAACGACCTCGTTTATACCATAGCGTTCCCGATATATGTAATGTATGTGCTTTATTTCAACACCGTTTTTATGGGTGTTGCGGGCGGCTGCTTCTTTTTCGTCAATATGGTTTCGGTGGCGATGTGCTTTATAAGGGGGACAATGCCGTCGGGACTTCCCATAGAGCTTTCCACCGTGCTTTTGCAGGTTGCGACAATAGGCGTGACGGCGTTTACGCTGACGTGGATCACATATCTTGAAAATTCCATGAAGCAGGAGCAGCTCAACAATATAAAATCCGAAAAGGATAAGTCGGAGGAGCTTCTTCGCGATGTGCTGAATCTCGGCGAAACGGTAAAGGATAATTCCAACAAGGCGGGAGCCTTGATAGAGGAGCTTAACGACGCGACGGCGGCGGCTCTCGATACGCTGAGGGCTGTTGCCCGGAGCAACAGCGACAATGCCGAAAATATTGCCAATCAGACGGTTATGACGGGCAATATACAGCAGATGATCATCTCCGCCAACAGCAGCGCGGACGTTATGGCGGACGCCGCCGAGGATTCGCTTAAGCTGGTGTCTGACGGAAGAAAGGTGATAGAGGAGCTTAACAAAAAGTCGCTCCTTATTTCCGAATCAAATACGGAAACGATACAGTCGATAAATAATTTTGTCGAAAGCGCGGTTGCGGTCAAGGGGATAACCGACAAGATCAACGGAATTTCCTCGCAGACCAATCTGCTTTCGCTGAACGCCTCGATAGAGAGCGCGCGTGCGGGCGATGCGGGACGCGGCTTCGCGGTGGTTGCGGACGAAATCAGGGGTCTTGCGGACGAAACGCAGGCTCTCACGGGAGAGATAAGCGGAATAGTCCAAAGGCTTGAGGACGACGCCAAGCGCGCAAGGGATATTATCGGCGGAGTGGTTGAATCCATAGGAGAGGAAAAGCAGCTTATAGACAGCTCGAGGGACACCTATATACAGATGGAAACGACGATGAACGGGCTTTACGGGCGCGTTGAGGAGATACGCGGGCAGCTTAAGCAGATTGTGGATTCAAACAACGCCATAGTGGACAGCATAAGTCAGCTTTCGGCGTCGAGCGAGGAGGTTGCGGCGAGCATGGATATGGCGGTTGAGCTGAGCAACAATAATATGAGCAAAACCGCGGAAACCAAGGGACTTATGGAAAGGCTCGTAAGCTCCGCCGCAGAGCTTGAGCATTACAGCAGGTAAGGTTTTTATGAACGCGCCCCGGCTTAAATTTAAGGCGGGGCGGTTTTATTATAAGGAGAATTATGCTGGTTCGTACACCCGATTATTATTCGGATTTCAAATGTATCGCGGGAAGCTGCACCGACACCTGCTGCGCGGGCTGGCAGGTCGATGTTGACGACGCCTCCTTTGCGTATTACCGCACGGTGCGGGGGGAATTCGGCGAAAGACTGCGCTCTGTTATGACCGAGGGCGTAAACGGCGGCGAGGGGCAGTTTAGGATCCGAGCGGACGGCAGGTGCCCGTTCCTCAACGACGATAATTTGTGCGATTTGTACGCGGCTCTCGGCGAGGACGCGCTGTGCGTGACCTGCGCCCAATATCCGCGTTATAGCTGTGAGTTCGGCAGTTTGCGCGAAACGGGAATCGCGCTTTCCTGCAAAACGGCGGCGGAGCTGATTTTAAGGGACAGCCGCACGCCGCGCTTTGTCACCTATGAGGACGAGGAGACGTTTCCCGCGCTTAACAATATCGACGGAGCGCTTTTTTTGGCGCTTATGAGGGCGAGGGACAGGGCGTATGATATAATTTGGGACAGGAGCCGCAGAATTACGGAGCGTATGATTATTCTGCTTGATTTTGCCGAAAGGCTTGCGCGCGTTATAAAAAAGCCCGATAAAATCAGGGATGCGGCTGAGACGTACCGCTTTTCGTACAAGGCAAAGAGGCTTTCGGAGGACGAGCTTGCCGGAACCTTTCGCATATATTTTCGGCATTATCTTAGGCAGGTGATAATAAAGCCCGAGTGGCGCGAAATGTGCCAAAGGGTTGAGGACGCGCTTTACGGGCGGGGCTATGCCGCGGCTGCGGCGGAGTTTTGGGCGGATTACGGAGCGCGGGAGCACGAGTACGAAAGCCTGCTGACATATTTTATTTTCCGATATTTTATGAAGGGCGTTTTTGACGGCGACGTTCTTACAAAGGTCAAGATGGGCGTCGTGAGCACGCTCGTGATTATGCAGTGCGATATGGCGGCTTGGCGGCTGAACGGGGGAGGGCTTACCCTTGAGGAGCAGGTGGAGATAGCCCACCTTTATTCGAGGGAGGTCGAGCACTCCGAGGAGAATTTCGACGCGCTTTGCGGGATTTTTAAGCGTAAAAGAGAATTTAAAGCGGAGCGTCTGAAGCGGCTGTGCGCGTCGGCGCTGCCGATTTGACACAAAAAATGCATTGTCTGAAAGGAAAAATGAAAATGGCAAAACAGAATTGGAAGCCGGGGAATATGCTTTATCCCGTTCCGGCGGTTATGGTAAGCTGCGCAAGACAAAATGAAAGACCGAATATAATTACGGTGGCGTGGGCAGGCACGGTTTGCTCGGAGCCTGCCATGGTGTCAATTTCCGTAAGGCAGGAAAGATATTCGCATTCCATTATAAAAGAAACGGGAGAATTTGTAATCAACCTTGTGACAAGGGAGCTTGCGTTTGCGGCGGATTACTGCGGCGTGCGCTCGGGAAGGGACACGGACAAGTTTAAGGATACGGGGCTTGCCGCGCAGCCCTCAAAGCTCGTTGGCGCGCCCGGAATAGCCGAAAGCCCGCTTAATATGGAATGCGCGGTCAGGGAGATAAAAAGCCTCGGCAGCCACGATATGTTTATCGCGGAGATTGTGAACGTTACGGTTGACGACCGATTTATGGACGAAAAGGGCAAGTTCTGCCTAAACGACGCGGGGCTGGTGGCGTATTCGCACGGCGAGTATTTCGCACTTGGCGAAAGGCTCGGCAAATTCGGATATTCGGTGCGGAAGAAGGGTAAATAAAATGAAAAGCAATATAGTTCTTATAGGTATGCCGGGCGTGGGCAAAAGCAGTATAGGAGTGGTGCTTGCCAAGGCGCTGGGCTTTGGCTTCGTGGACTCCGATCTGGTGCTTCAAAGCGCCGAAAAGCGTCTTTTAAAGGAAATACTCAGGCAGGAGGGGCACGACGGCTTTATCCGCGCGGAAAATCGAGTGAACGCCTCGCTTAGGACCGAAAGAAGCGTTATCGCTACGGGAGGCAGCGCGGTGTACGGAGCGGAGGCAATGAAGCACCTTGCGTCGATCGGGACTGTCGTTTATCTGAGTGCGTCATATAATACAATAAGCTCGAGGCTTTCAAATCTTGAGGGGCGGGGAGTGGCGATGCGCGAGGGACAGACGCTTTTGGATTTATATAATGAAAGAACGCCGCTTTACGAGCGGTACGCCGAAATTACGGTGGCATTGGACGGGTTTACGATAGAGGAGGCGGTGCGGCTGCTGGCAAAGAGGCTTTCCCCGTTTTTACCGCAAAATGTGACAAATTAATGAAAAATTCCCCTTAATTGCAAAAAACACCTTTACAAAGCACGGAATATCTGTTAGAATGCAATTAATTGTTACAGAATTGTTACAAAAGTTACAAGTTTATTAAGGAGAAAAAATGCAGTCGCTGATCAAGCATTTAAAATCATATATTCCGTATCTGAAAACGGCTGTCATGGCAGCATTGTTTTTGGCTGTGGCAATTCCTTTTACACATAAAATAATACGAACCGAAACAACCTATACGCCCGAGGACAGATATATGGTCGTGCTCAACGGCAAGGAGCTTGGCTATGTGAGCGACGGGGCAGTCGCAAACGACGCGCTTTTGGCTGCAAGAAGCAGAATGAGCGCCGCCGGCAGCGGGCTTACTCTTGTCGAGGCGGATTTGGATATGTACGTCGAGAAAAACGGGGGAGCCGTCCTTTCAAAGGAGGAGCTTACCAATTCGATATACAGGGAGCTTAAATCCGACGCTTTCGAGACGGGAGCCGAGGCGCTCGCATATACCGTAAGGATTGACGATTTTACGGTTACGCTGGCTTCAAAGGACGACGTGGCGGAGCTTTTGGAAAAGGTTAAGAACAAATACAGCGACTCCAACGAGTTTTCGGTGGAGCTGGTTGAGGACAGCAGCGGAGCCTATACCTCGCTAAAGACGAATTTTGTATCGGCGGACGTTCAGGTGAACGAGGCGGCGAAGGTTCTTGCGTCGGAGAGCGGCGCAGAGGCGGAGGCGGCGAAAAAAGACGAGCCCGTATATACGGACGGCGTTTTGTCGGTTGATTTTGTCGAGGACGTTGAGATAATAATGACCAAGGCGGACAAGAGCAACGTTGTTTCCGTGGACGAGGCTTACGAGCTTATCACCAAGGAGCACGCCGAAAAGGGCGTTTACACGGTGCAGTCGGGCGACAGCCTTTGGGGGATTGCGGAAAGCCACGGACTTACGCTCGACGAGCTTTTTGCCCTTAACTACGGAATGACGATTGATACCGCGATATACATAGGCGACGTGGTTACGGTCACGGTTCCCGCGTCCGAGATCTCGCTGCTTGTGGTTGAGGAAAAAACATACGACGAGAGCTATGACGCTCCCATACAGTATATTGACAATAATTCATGGTATATAGGCACCGAGAGCGTTGTGCAGAACAGCGTTCAGGGAGAGCGCTCGGTGGTTGCGCTTGTTACCACCGTAAACGGCGTTGAGTCGGGCCGCGAGATAATTCATGAGGAGATCGCAAAGGAGGCGGTACCCAAGATAATCGAGAGGGGAACTCTCACGCCTCCCACGTATATCAAACCTGTCAACAGCTCGTATATCACTTCTCCCTACGGAGCGAGAGTACACCCCGTATACGGCTATCAGGGCTTCCACAGCGGAGTTGACTGGTATGTGCCGAGCGGCACGTCGGTAAGGGCGTCGTCATCGGGCGTCGTCGTAACGGCGGGCTGGAACGGGGCATACGGTTACTGCGTGGACATCAAGCATTCGGACGGCAGTATGACAAGATACGCGCACCTCAGTCAGGTGGCTGTTGTGTGGGGACAGAACGTTACGCAGGGACAGGTTGTGGCATATTCGGGCGCGACGGGAGTCGTTACGGGACCGCACCTCCATTTCGAGCTGTTTATCAACGGCTGTACCGTGAACCCCATAGAATATACGGGAAATTAAAGCAGGATTAACAAGGCTGCCGCCGAGGGATTGCAAATCGGGCGGCAGTCTTTTTTTGGAAGCAAAAGAATAAAACGGATTGCGGCGGAATTGCGGCTGCGGTGCAAATTATGGTTTACAAAACTTTTTTTTGTGATATAATATCCTTACGCGTCATTTGAATAGATAATAAATTCCGAGGTTCAGATAAATGGAACAATATGTCATAAGAGGTGGAAACCGTCTTGAGGGCGAGGTCGAGATAAGCGGCGCGAAGAACGCCGCGCTGGCAATTCTTGCCGCCGCCGTTATGTCCGATGAAACGGTTACGATTGATAACGTACCCGATGTAAGAGATACGAGAGTTGTTATTGACGCCATTAGGGATATAGGCGCCATTGTTGAAAAAACAGATAAGCACACGTTTAAGATTAACGGCGGAACTATTTTTTCCACTACCGTTAATTATGAATATATTAAAAAAATAAGGGCGTCCTACTATCTTTTGGGCGCGCTGTTAGGTAAAATGGGAAACGCGCAGGTAGCCCTGCCCGGAGGCTGCAATATCGGCAGCAGACCGATAGACCAGCACATGAAAGGCTTCAGAACCATGGGGGCGACGGTCGAGATAGAGCACGGTATGATCTGTGCGAACGCCGAGAAGCTGGTCGGAGGTCATATATACCTCGACGTGGTGACGGTTGGGGCGACGATCAACATTATGCTTGCCGCCTGTCTTGCCGAGGGAAGGACGATAATCGAAAACGCCGCCAAGGAGCCGCACGTCGTTGATGTTGCCAATTTCCTTAACTGTATGGGAGCCAACATAAAGGGCGCGGGAACGGACGTTATCAGAATAAAGGGCGTTGAGAGGCTCCACGGCACTTCATATTCCATTATTCCCGACCAGATTGAGGCGGGGACCTTTATGATTGCCGCGGCTGCCACGAGGGGCGACGTTTTTATCAAAAACGTGATTCCCAAGCACCTTGAGGCGATTACCGCGAAATTAGTCGAAATAGGCTGTAAGGTGGAGGAGTACGACGAGGCGGTGCGCGTTGTCGGAACCGACGCGCTTAGGCACACCAATATAAAAACGCTGCCGTATCCCGGATTTCCCACGGATATGCAGCCGCAGATGACGGTAATGCTGGCGATGTGCGGCGGAACCAGCATCGTTACCGAAAGCATATGGGAAAACCGCTTTAAATACGTTGACGAGCTTTCGAGAATGGGCTGCGACATAAAGGTCGAGGGCAACACGGCGATTATTTCGGGCGTCGGCAAGCTGACGGGAGCGGAGGTGACGGCTCCCGACCTGCGCGCGGGCGCGGCGCTTGTGATAGCCGGACTGGTAGCCGAGGGCGTGACGATGATTGACGACATCAAGTACATTGAGCGCGGCTACGAGGATTTTGACGGCAAAATGCGGCTTTTGGGAGCGCAGATGCTTAAGGCGGAGTGCGAAAAGGATATACAAAAGGACATACGGCAGTTTGATTTCCGTGTGGTCGGGTAGATTTTTTTACAAAAAACAACAAATACATTGACAACGGACATCTGATAATATATTATCGTATAAACGATACCGCAACAGGAACGAAAGCCATACTGGTCAGGAACGGAAAGCATCTTGATTGGTACGGCTTTTTTTATCCGAAGAAAAAGATAAGCACCGCTGACGCGTAAGGGCGGCGGGCGCGGTATACAGTGCGAGGAAGGGCGGCGTCTGATATGGAAAACATAATTGAGCTTAAGGGCATTAAGAAATGCTTTGAGGATAATTTTGTTGCGGTCGAGGATTTTAATCTTGAAGTTAAAAAAGGAGAATTTGTGACCTTTTTGGGGCCGTCGGGCTGCGGAAAAACAACGACGCTCCGTATGATTGCGGGCTTCGACATTCCGACGGAGGGGCAGATTCTGCTTAACGGAGAGGATATAAGCAGGCTGCCGCCGCACAAAAGACCGATCAACACGGTTTTTCAAAGGTACGCGCTTTTCCCGCACCTAAATATTTTCGACAATGTGGCGTTCGGCTTGAAGCTAAAGACCGTGGACGTGACCTACAAAAACGACGCGGGCGATACCGTGATCCGCAAGGAGCGGCTTTCCAAAAAGGAGATAAGGGAGAAGGTCAGCCACGCGCTTGACGTCGTTGACCTTGCGGGTTTTGAAAAAAGAAGCATCTCCACGCTTTCGGGAGGACAGCAGCAGCGTATCGCGATCGCGAGGGCAATCGTAAACGAGCCTGAAATCCTGCTTCTGGACGAGCCCCTCGGAGCGCTTGACCTTAAAATGCGCAAGGAAATGCAGCTCGAGCTTAAGGCTATGCACAAGGAGCTGGGAATTACCTTTATATATGTCACGCACGACCAGGAGGAGGCGCTTACCATGTCCGACAGAGTCGTCGTGATGTCCGATGGAATGGTGCAGCAGATAGGCACGCCGGAGGAGATATACAACGAGCCGCAGACCGTGTTCGTGGCGGATTTTATAGGCGAGAGCAATATTTTTGACGGTAAAATGACGGGACGCCGAAGGGTCCGCTTCTGCGGCGCGGATTTTGACTGCGTGGACGATATGGCGCTCGGAGCCAAGGTGGACGTGGTTGTAAGACCCGAGGACGTGATTATGACGCCGCCCGAGGAGGGGACGATAACGGGAGTTGTAAGCTCGGTTATCTTTAAGGGAATGCATTATGAAATAATTGTGGAGTCGGGCGACAACGAGATTGTTATCCAAAGCACGCAGAACGCCGAGGAGGGCGCGACAATCGGAATGCGGCTTGACCCTGACGGCATACACGTTATTCTTGCCGAAACCAACCGCAACGTATTTGAAGGGGAGCTTACGAGGGATTATACCGTGCTTTTTGCGGACGGCGAATTTGAATGCGATCTGACCAAGCTTTATCCCAATTCGAGAATGACGGACGACGGCGTTCTTGTGGACGAAAACGGCGGCGCAATTTATACGGCGGGTGTTCCCGTGACGGTAACCGTTCCCATAGAGGCTGTCACCATGAGCGACGACAGGGAAAAGGGCGGGACCTGCGGAAATATTATATCGCTTATTTATAAGGGCGACCATTACCATTATATCGTCAGGACCGAAAACGAGGAGGATATACATCTCCACGACGAATATCTTTGGAACGAGCAGGATTACGTGAGCATTATAATTCCCAAGGAAAGAATCGAGCTTTCCTTTAGGGAAGCGGATTAGGCGGGTATACCGTTATGCGCCGGGAAACGGCGCTATAACAAGGAAAGGGGGCAGAGGAATGAAATTTCGTTTTTCACGCAAGCAGCTTTGCATACCGTACGCGGCTTTTTTGGTATGCTTCGTCATAGCTCCGCTTCTCGTGGTGCTTTATTATACTTTCACCAACGGTCGGGGGCGGTTCACAATCGCGAATTTCAGGGGCTTTTTTACAAGCCCGAATACCATGAACACGCTGTGTTACAGTATGGCTGTCGCCCTGATTGTGACGCTTGTATGCCTGCTTATCGCCTATCCCGTGGCGTATATTCTCGCAAGGAGCCGCATGAAGCGCAAATCGGTTCTGCTGATGCTCTTTGTCGTGCCGATGTGGATCAATTTTACGCTGAGAATCGTGGCGCTTAAGGAGGTTCTGACCTTTATTGAGGGGAACCTTGCCTTTCACCCCTTCCTGAACACCGTAATCGGCATGACCTATGATTTTCTCCCGTTTATGATACTTCCGCTCTACACGGCGCTCAGTAAGCTTGACAACAGCCTTATCGAGGCGGCGGCGGATTTGGGCGCGGACAGCGCGGCTGCCTTTTGGCGGGTCACGGTGCCGCTGTCCGTTCCCGGGATAATCAGCGGCGTTACCATGGTTTTCCTGCCCGCGATGACGAATTATGTAATTCTTGATATGCTCTATAACAGCACCTATATAATGGGAAGTCTGATCGGCAGCTATTTCAACGCCTACGACTGGAACAGCGGCTCGACAATATCCATTGTGCTGCTTTTGATCATATTTATTATCACCTTGGCGACAAACGGCTTTAGCGAGGAGAAATCCGACAGGGGGGCGCTGCTATGATGAAAAAAATAATAAGCTCGGCGTGGCTGGTGACGGTGCTTCTCTTTATGTATCTGCCTATTCTTATTCTTATGGTATACAGCTTTACGGACACCGCGACCATCGGGACTGCGGGAAGCTTTTCGCTTAAAAACTATGCGACGCTGTTCACAAGGCGGGAGCTTCTCGGAATGATAGGCGGAACCTTTGCGCTGGCGTTCGGCGCGTCGGCGGTTTCCACGGTTTTGGGAACGACGGGAGCAATCGGTGCTTTTTATTCAAAAAAAGGCGTTAAGGGCTTTGTAAGCCTCTCCAATCAGATACCCGTGGTCAATGCCGAGGTCGTGACGGCGTTTTCGCTCTGCGTACTGCTCATAGTGGTGCTTAAGATGAATAAGGACTCCTTTGTGCCTCTGATAATAGGACACGTGGTGCTGACCACGCCCTTTGTGTACCTGTCGGTGCTTCCGAAGCTTAAGCAGATGGACAACAGTATTTACGAGGCGGCTCTTGATTTGGGGGCGAATCCGGGACAGGCGCTGCTTAAAATCGTGATACCGCAGCTTGTGCCGGGAATCGTATCGGGCTTTTTGCTGTCCGTAACCCTGTCTCTCGACGATTATTTTATAACGACGTACACAAAGCCCGCGACCTTCGATACGATAAGCACCTATGTCGTGAACGCCACAAGAGGCTCGCATACCGAGATTAAGACAGCGCTGTGGGCGCTTTCGACGGTTATGTTCGCGCTGATTCTTGCGGTGGTCGTGGGAGGCAATCTTATTACGGGAAGAAAGGCGGGCGCAAAAAATGTCAAAAACGAAATTTAAAGCGGCGGCTTTTGCCGCTGTCCTTGCCCTGTCGGCTGGAATGCCGAAATATGCCGAGAGCGTCGCCGCCGCCGAAAAGGAGCTTGTGCTTCGCGTGTGCAGTTGGGAGGAATATATCGACGAGGGCGGCTGGAGCGGGGAGCAGCTTATAGAGCTTGAAAGCGCGGATATATTCGGCGAAAACAATATGATAAAGGATTTCGAGGATTGGTATCTCGAAAATTACGGCGTCAGGGTAAGGGTGGAGTATTCGACCTTCGGAACCAACGAGGAGATGTACAGTCAGCTCACGCTCGGGAGCATGTACGATTTGGTATGCCCCTCCGACTATATGATTATGAAGCTGATGTCGGAGGATATGCTTGAGCCTTTATCGGACGGCTTTTTTGACAAAAGCAAGGAGGACAATTATTATTTCAGGGGCGTGTCGCCCTATATAGAGGGAATTTTTGAGGAAAACAAAATAAACGGCGAGCCTTGGTCGCGCTACGCCGCAGGCTATATGTGGGGAATTACGGGGGTGCTTTACAATCCCGAGTATGTTGATTCGGAGGACGCCTCGACTTGGAGCATTCTCGCAAACGATAAATATTTCAGGCAGGTTACGATAAAGGATAACGTGCGGGACGCTTATTTTCCGACGCTTGCGATTCTTAACGCCGATAAGCTTACCGACGCCGATTTCACAGCCGCGCCCGATTATCGGGAAAAGCTGGCTTTGATCATGAACGACACGGACAGCGCAACTGTCGAGATGGCGGAGCAAAAGCTTAAGGAAATCCGCGCGAATGTCTATTCATTTGAAACCGACAGCGGCAAATCGGATATGGTAAGCGGCAAGGTGGTCGCGAATCTTCAGTGGTCGGGCGACGCGGTTTACGCCATGGACCAGGCGGAGGAGGACGGCTTGGAGCTTTGCTGGGCAGTGCCCGAGGAATGCACAAATCTGTGGTTCGACGGCTGGGTAATGCTCAAAAACGGAATAAACGGAAGCGCCGAAAAGAAGCGGGCGGCGGAGGCGTTCATAAATTTTATGTCGCGCCCCGACAACGCCGTGCGCAATATGAATTATATAGGCTATACCTCGGCGATTGCGGGAGGGGACAGCCCGATCGTATATGAATACCTTGAATGGTGCTACAAGGCGGAGGAGGACGAGGAGGATACCGCAGAATATCCCGTGGGATATTTTTTCTCCGGCGACAGCGATGACCCCCGATATGTCGTAACCGTTCCCGCAGAGCAGGCGAACCGACAGCTTTCGGCGCAGTACCCGAGCGAGGAGCAAATAGCCAAAAGCGCGGTTATGTGGTATTTTGATGATAAGGCGAACGAAGAGATCAACCGTATGTGGATTAATATACGCTGTTTTGATATGCGCACGGTAAGCGGCAGGAGTTGGCTTATCGCGGGAGCGTCGGCAGCGGCTGCCGCGCTTTTTGCGCTTGTGCTTGTCTTTAGGCATAAAATATTCAGAAGACCCGTGCCGAGAGGCTATAAGAGGGCGGATTAAGGCAGGGCGTTGCCGCCGAGCCGTTCAAATTTATCAAAATAGGTATTGACGGAGCTTGTGCGCGGGAGTAAAATAAGCTTGCAATTAAATAATTGTAAATGAGCCGCTTATTCAGAGTGATGGAGATACATAGGATCTGCGAAGTCACGGCAACCCCGATGAGGAAGGTGCTAACCTGAGCGAGGCGCGTGCGCACGGTAATGTGCAATGCACCGTATTCGAGCAATAAGTGGATTTGACCGAATTGTCGAGTCCGCTTTTGTGGGCTCTTTTTTACATTATACGGCTGCCCTGCGGGCATACTGTTATGCGCTGAGAAACAGCGCAAGAGAAAAGAAACACCCTGCGGGTATACCATTATGCGCCGGAAAACGGCGCAAGAGAAAAGAAAGGAGATACGACATGGAAAAATTTTTATTCACATCTGAGTCGGTTACCGAGGGACACCCCGACAAGGTATGCGACCAGATTTCGGACGCAGTGCTTGACGCGCTGCTCGAGCAGGATCCCATGAGCCGCGTTGCCTGCGAAGCCTGCTGCAACACGGGCTTTGTGATGATTATGGGAGAAGTTACGACTAAGGCGAATATTGATATTCAGAAGATTGTGCGCGATACGGTAAAAGAAATCGGCTACACAAGCTCCGACATCGGCTTTGACGGCGACACCTGCGCCGTTATGGTTGCCCTTGACGGGCAGTCGCCCGATATTGCCATGGGCGTTGACAAGGCGCTCGAGGCAAGAGAAAACAATATGTCGGACGAGGCTCTCGAGGCGATCGGCGCGGGCGACCAAGGAATGATGTTCGGATACGCGACGGACGAAACGCCCGAATATATGCCGTATCCCATAGCGCTGGCGCACAGGCTCGCAAGAAGGCTGGCTCAGGTGCGCAAGGACGGCACTCTGCCCTATCTCAGACCCGACGGCAAAACGCAGGTTACGGTGGAGTACGACGAGAATAACAAGCCCGTCCACCTTAATACGGTTGTGCTTTCGACGCAGCACGATCCCGAGGTTTCGCAGGAGCAGATTCATGCGGACATCAAAAAATATGTTTTTGATGCGGAGCTTCCGTCCGAGCTTGTAAACGGTGAAACCAAATTTTTTATAAATCCCACGGGACGCTTTGTGGTCGGAGGTCCTCAGGGAGATTCGGGACTTACGGGACGCAAGATTATAGTTGACACCTACGGCGGCTTTGCGCGTCACGGCGGCGGAGCCTTTTCGGGCAAGGACTGCACGAAGGTCGATCGCAGCGCGGCTTACGCGGCGAGATACGTTGCCAAAAATATCGTTGCGGCGGGGCTTGCAAAGCGCTGTGAAATCCAGCTTTCCTACGCTATCGGGGTCGCCCGCCCCACTTCAATTAACGTGTCCACGTTCGGAACGGGAAAGCTTTCCGACGCAAGGCTTGTCGAAATAGTCAGGGAAAATTTTGATTTAAGGCCTGCGGGAATTATAAAAATGCTTGACCTCAGAAGACCGATTTACAAGAAAACCGCGGCTTACGGGCATTTCGGACGCACCGACGCCGATTTTCCGTGGGAGAGGACGGACAGGGCGGAGACGCTCGCAAAATACCTGTGATACATAGGCGCGGAAGTTTAATTTTTTTTTAATAATTTAATAAGCAAAAGTATGTTAAAATAGGTTCAGGCGAATATGCCTGAACCTTTTTTGGGAGAAAGCTATGAAATTATCCACCAAGCTGAAAATATCGTTCTGCGTGCTGATTGTGCTCCCCGTGTTCCTTTTTTCCGCGGCGTTTATGGGAGTGACGGCGTTTCAGATGCGGGAGCTTAGGACGCTTTACAATATCGAGGACGGCTCTTACGATATGCTTATCAATTCGACAAAGCTGCTTTCCAATATGTGCAGGTCGGAGTATGAGCGTCTTGTGGAGGCGGCGGACAAAATGCCCGATATGCTCTCCAACAGCGGCTTTCTCGACACCTTTAACCGCGAGCTTTCCAAAAAGAGCGCGTTTCTGATTGTGGTGGAGGACGGGCTTTGCACATATTCGGGCAGCGAGATTTCCTCGGAAATACTCTCCCGCCTTACCCAAATAGATTACGGCGAGAACGACAACGCGGGAATTTATTTGGGCGGAGATTACCAAATGCTGATCAAAACCGTGAGCTATACCCGAAGCGGCGGCATTGAGGGCACGGCTTATATAGTTATGCAGATACAAAAAATCGTGCCTCAGCTTAAAAGCTTCGTAACGGATATTGCGATAGCGGTTATACTTATTCTTGTGCTGGTAAGCGCGCTGTTCAATATGTGGATATACAGACAGACGGTCAGCCCCATTAAAAGGCTCAAGCTCGCCACCTATAATATTAAAAACGGCAATCTTGATTTCGACATAGAGGTGAAGGGGCACGACGAGATTGCGGAGCTTTGCAGCGACTTTGACGATATGCGCAGGCGGCTTAAGGAAAACGCCGAGGAAACGGTCAGGCTCGACGCCGAGAACAAGATTCTTATCAGCAATATTTCCCACGACCTCAAAACGCCCATTACCGCCATTAAGGGCTATGTCGAAGGGATTATGGACGGCGTGGTCGATTCCGACGAAAAAATGGAGCGCTATATCAGGACTATTTACAATAAGGCGTGCGATATGGACAAGCTTATAAACGAGCTGACCTTTTATTCCAAAATAGATACCGACAGGGTTCCGTATAATTTCGCAAGGATAAACGTGACGGATTATTTTGACGACTGCACCGAGGAGCTGGGAGTGGAGCTTGAATCGGAGGGAATCACCCTTATATACGAAAATAACCTTGCCGCGGATACAAGGATAATCGCGGACGCGGAGCAGCTTAAGCGGGTTATAAACAATATAGTCGGCAATTCCGTCAAGTATATGGACAAGGACGACAAAAGGATTTCACTGCGTCTTGCCGAGGACGAGGATTATGTCAAAATAGATATTGAGGACAACGGCAGGGGAATATCGGGCAAGGATATAGGGCGCGTTTTCGACAGGTTTTACAGAGGGGACGCCTCGCGCAGCAGCGCGCAGGGCGGCAGCGGAATCGGGCTTTCGATTGTCCGCAAAATTATTGACGACCACGGCGGTATGATAAGCGTCGAGAGCGTGCGCGGCGAGGGGACGACCATGCATATAAGTATGCTTAAGTACAAGGAAACGCCCCCGCGTCCCAAGCGCATTAAATTTTAACGCGCTGCCGCTGTACCGCCGCGCGCGGGGAAACGGCGCGGGAATCAAAGATAAGTTAAGGAGATACGTTTATGAGCAGGATATTGATTGTTGAGGACGAAGAGAGCATTGCGGAGCTTGAAAAGGATTACCTTGAGCTTAACGGCTTTGAGGTTGTGATTTCCACGGACGGCACGGACGGTCTGAGCAGAGCGCTAAGCGAGGAGTACGACCTTTTCATCTTGGATATTATGCTGCCGGGCATGGACGGCTTTGAGATATGCGAGCAGATTCGCGAGGTCAGCAACGCCCCCATAATTATGGTTTCAGCCAAGAAAGAGGATATTGATAAAATACGCGGTCTTGGGGCGGGAGCGGACGACTATATGACCAAGCCCTTCAGCCCCGGCGAGCTGGTCGCCCGCGTAAAGGCGCATTTGGCTTGCTACGATCGGCTTGTGGGCGAGCTTACGCCCCAAAACGACGTTGTGGAAATACGCGGCATAAGGATTGATTTGACGGCGCACAGAGTTTTTGTAAACGGGGAGGAGAAGCTTTTTACCACCAAGGAGTTCGATTTGCTTTTGTTCCTTGCAACGCACCCCAACCACGTTTACACCAAGGAGGAGCTTTTCAAGGAAATATGGGATATGGAATCCGTGGGCGATATAGCCACGGTGACCGTACATATCAAAAAGATCCGCGAAAAAATCGAGTTCGACACCTCGCGCCCCCAGTACATCGAAACGATATGGGGCGTCGGCTATCGGTTTAAGGTGTGAGCGGGGTGATAAGTCCAGCGGGCGTCGGCAGAAAGACCTTATCTTATGAGAAAATCTTCTTGATATTATATCACTTTGGTGATACAATATTGTCAGACGCAAACGGGGGTATAGAATATGAATAAATTGATTACGATATATCATGGCTCCGAGCAAATCATAGAGAACCCGGCTTTCGGAAAAGGTAAAAAGAACAATGATTTTGGTCTTGGTTTTTACTGTACAAAAAGCGATGACATGGCAAAGGAATGGGCTGTATCATCTCTGCGAGACGGCTTTTCCAATCGTTACACCTTGGATACGGAATATATGAATGTTTTGAACTTGAACAGTCCGGATTATACCATTTTGAACTGGATAGCTGTTTTGGTTGAACATCGAGTGTTTTCTGTTAAGACCCCCGTAGCAAGACGGGCAAAACGCTATTTGATTGATAACTTCGGTGTTAATGTCAATGCGTTTGATTTGATTATAGGTTATCGCGCAGATGATTCTTATTTCGATTACGCCGAATCGTTTATCAATAACGGTATTTCCGTCGAGTTGCTTGCACGGGCTATGAAGCTCGGAAAGCTTGGGGAGCAGATTGTTATCAAATCGCAATTTGCATTCTCAAAATTAAAATATGAGGGCTTTGATGTCGCTGAAAAGGAGCGATACTATATTCTTCGTAGAGCAAGAGATGATGAAGCCAATCGGCTTTATTTTGAAATGCTTGAGGAAGAGAACGACGGTTTATATATTCGGGATATTATGAGGGGAGGCATTAAAAACGATGACTCACGCATACCGAGAAATGTATCTGAGTAAGGCTCAATCGGTGCTTGGCGACGCATTTGATTATGCGGTCAATAGGTGTGGAATCCTCGGCAGCGATTTTGTGAAGCTGTTTGTTGCCGGCTCCGCAAGCAAAAGTATGGAAAACGGCGAACCCGCTTATCTTGCAGGGAAAAGCGGCGTCGAGATTGTTATGGAAATTGTGGCAGAAACCAGGGGGCAGGAACTGACGGCAGAACCGCAGGAGAGCTTTGAACGGTCAAAGGAGTACTGGATCGGTTGGGCTGCTGCTTATTATCAATGGTACTCCGGCAGAAAGTATAGTGATATTTTCAAAGTAATATCCTTTGATGATTTCCAAAAAATGTATTACACTCTCCACGAAGCGGATATTACAAAGTTCGCAGACATCGTGGATTCAAAAATGAAAGAATACTTTTCGGAAACCAACTTAAAACGAATCCGTATTGCTTATGGTGTTACGCAGGCAGAGCTGGCAAAACGCTCAGGCATCAATCTTCGGTCAATTCAAATGTATGAACAACGGAACAAAAACATCAACAAGGCAAGTGCGGATACAATATATGCGCTTGCTAAGACATTGGGCTGCACGATGGAAAGCTTAATTGAAAAATAACAAATATATCTTTAAATCCGCTGTCGAAAACGGCGCATATTGCGGGCGTCGGCATAGAGGGCAGATTTTGTCAATTCAATACGCCGTCAGTGCTATGCTTTGCGCCGTAAGTTCACAGGTATGGACGGATTTGTAAAAATGTGGTAAAATATTCGCGAACACAATGAGCCAAGCGGCTGCGAAGCAGACATTTGGCGAATGTGCGCGAGCCGTGATGAAGCGTAGCGAAATCATGGCAGAATGCAATTACAGAGGAGGGATGCGCTATGAAGAAATATTTAAGAGTGCCTTTTGAGGTGGAGGCGGTCAAATACGAGACAGGCAAGGGCATTGAGGACGGCTTCCGTCCGCTGACCGACGTTATCACGCAGGGCTTTGTGTCAAGCGATAGGCTGGTGCGGATTACCGACAGCAACGGCGTTATACTGTGCCCCTTTGTTACGAGCAGGCGCGGAGTTATTTTTATCCGCGAGGGCGATTATGTCATAAAGGAGAGCAGCGGCGACAAGCACTGCTGCGGCGGGGACGTCTTTTCAAGCCGTTTTAAGGAAATTGATGAATGAAGCCCGACATAGCCTATGAGGACGCCAATATAATCATATGCGTGAAGCCGCAGGGTATGCCCTCGCAGTCCGACCGAACGTTTGACGCGGACCTGCTGGGAGCGGTCAGGGCATATCAAATGGAGCGCGGGAAAACGGGCGACGCTTTTATTATCAACCGTTTGGATAAGCCCGTGGGCGGACTGGTGCTTTTTGCGCTGAACAAAAAAACCGCGTCCGCGCTCTCGGCAATGACGGGAGCGCATTCGATAGAGAAAAGCTATTACGCGGTTGTGTGCGGTGAAACGAAGCCGAAGGGCAGCTTTACCGATTGGCTTTTAAAGGAGCAAAAGGAGAACCTCTCCAAGGCTGTGCCCGAGGGAACGGCGGGTGCGAAAAAGGCGTCGCTCGCCTATGAAACGCTTGCGTCGCGGCGGCTTGAGGACGGCGTATGCTCGCTTGTCAGGATAAGGCTTTTTTCGGGGCGGCACCATCAGATAAGGGTGCAGTTTGCGGCTCACGGACATGCGCTTTACGGTGACGTTAAGTACAATCCCGTCTTTGCGGGGAGGCGGGGCGTGCTTCCCGCGCTTTTTGCCTATATGCTCTCGTTTAACAATCCGTTCGGCGCGGAGAGGATAAGCGTTGAGATAGAGCCGTCGGGCGGGATATGGCAGGAGTTTGAGGGCTTGTACTGAATATTTTTATAAAAGCTGCGGATAATCTAAATAACTACTGTCTGCGGAGCGTGGTTATGGATAAGTCGGCGGCATATAAATTAAAAATCGTGCTCGTTTATGCGGGTGTCACCGTTGGAGTGTGTTTGGCAATAAAATTTATTTTGCCGCTGGCGACTCCGTTTGTAATTGCCCTGCTGGTGGCTGTGGCGATAGACAGACCCGTTACGTTCCTCACCAAAAAAATACATCTCAAAAGAAACATAAGCTCGGCGCTGGTAATCGTGCTTTTTTTCGCCGTTATCGGGGCGGCTCTGTTTTTCGGGGGCAGAGCGCTGATACGTCAGATAAACAGCTTTGCGGCTAATTTTGACAGCTACTTTAAAAGCTTCAGCAAATTTGTCGAGGGCTGCTGCGGCAACATTGATTCCTGCTTTCATCTCGGAAGCGGGACGAGCTATAAATTTGTGAACGAGCAGCTTACGAGAACCGTTGACAGCATAGCTCAAAAGGCGGGACCTGTCATTATGAACGGCTCAAAAAGCTTTATGGCATGGTTCACGCTGTTTTTTACGGCGTTCACCTTTTGCATTATGGCGACGGCTTTTTTCAGCAGGGATATGGAAAAAATGCGCTACACGGTCAGGGAATCCGTGTTCAGGCAGGAGCTGGCGTTTGTTACAGGGCATTTGAAAAATATTCTCGGCACATATCTGAGGACCCAGCTTTTGATAATGCTCCTGACCTGTATCATCTGCTTTGCGGGGCTTTACCTGCTCGGCAACCGATACGCGCTGCTGCTTGGTGTTCTTATAGGAATAATAGACGCGTTTCCCGTATTGGGCACGGGAACGGTTTTTCTGCCGTGGACGTTGGTGCTGCTGGTAATGGGGCGCTTTAAGACTGCGGCGGCGATATTTGCGATATATCTGATCTGCTATTACACGAGGGCGTTTCTTGAGCCGAGGCTTATGGGGAATAAGCTGGAGATTTCGCCCATAATTATGCTTGTGTCGCTGTACGCGGGGCTTTTGCTCTTTGGAATAAGCGGAGTTATTACGGGACCGATTGCGGCGCTTCTTATTAAGGAAATAGCCGCGGTGCTTGTTAAAAATATCGGCTGAGGCGTAATTTGGAGGAAAGTCAGGGAAAATGGTATTCAGTTCGGGAGTATTTTTATTTATATTTCTGCCGATAGTGCTTTTGGCGCATACGCTGATTAAAAACAATTCTGTCCGCAACGGTCTGCTGATTGCCGCCAGTCTTGTTTTTTACGCATGGGGAGAGCCTGTGTACGTTCTGCTGCTGCTCGCCTCGGTAGGGGTCAATTATCTGTTCGGCAGCCTTTTGTCCTCGCGCAAAAGCAGGGGGCTTATGGCATTGGCGGCGGTCTTTAACCTGTCGCTGCTCGCCGTATTCAAATACGCGGGCTTTCTTGTTGAAACGCTTAACGGTCTGCCCTTTGTAAACCTTCCCGTTCCCGATATAACAATGCCGATCGGCATATCCTTTTTCACCTTTCAGGCAATTTCATATGTGGCGGATACCTATCGTGCGGACGGCGGTGAGAAAACAAGCTTCGCAAGCGTGCTTTTGTACATATCGCTTTTCCCGCAGCTTATAGCGGGACCGATAGTAAAATACAACGGCGTTAAGGAGCAAATCGCAAAGCGGAGCGTCACCGCCGACAGGCTTGCGTCGGGCATACGCCGTTTCGTTATCGGACTGTCCAAAAAAATGCTGCTTGCCAATCCAATAGGCTTTGCGGCGGACAGAATTTTTAAAATGGACGCGGCGGCGATCGACACGCCCTTGGCGTGGCTGGGGGCGGTGTGCTATACCTTGCAGATTTATTTCGACTTTTCGGGATACAGCGATATGGCTGTGGGTCTGGGGAAATGCATGGGCTTTGATTTTCCCGAGAATTTCGACTATCCCTATGCTGCGGCGGGAATCAGAAGCTTTTGGAGAAAATGGCATATGTCGCTTACGGGGTGGTTTCGGGAGTATCTGTATATTCCGCTCGGAGGCAACCGAAAGGGCAGGGGACGGCAGATATTGAACACGATGATCGTTTTCGTCTGTACGGGAATATGGCACGGCGCGAACCTGACCTTTATCCTGTGGGGCTTTTTGCACGGCGCGCTTATGTCGGTCGAAACGCTTCTCACACGCGGCGGCAAGCCCGCGGGCGGGATCCTAAAGCCGCTTAAATGGCTCTGTACCATGCTGTTTGTCATACTCGGCTTTGTCATATTTCGATCCGATACGGTGGGCGGCGCCTTTGCGTATATCGGCAGAATGTTCGCGTTCGTAAGGCTTGAAAGCGCCGACACTGTTCTGATGTCCTGCCTTACGCCCGTGTTTTTGCTTACGCTGTCTGCCGCGCTTATCGCCTGCTTCCCGATCGTGCCTCGGGCAGCCGGCGCGCTTAAGGGAAAACGCATCTACGGCGCGGCGTCCGCCGTCTGCTACGGGCTGACCTTCGCGCTGTATCTGCTGTGCGTAATGACGCTTGCCGCCGATTCGTACAATCCTTTCATATATTTCAGGTTCTAGGAGGTGATGCGCATATGAAAAACAAAATCCTTAAAACCGTATATGCGGCGCTTTTCCTAGCGGCGTTCGCCTTTCCCGGCGTAATGTCCCTCGTTCAAAAAAAAGAGACTGTCGGCAACGAGGCTAAGGCGGAGCTTAAGGAGCTGAATTATCTGAATTTCGCGGAAAAATTCGACGCTTATTTTGCGGAAAGCTTCGGTCTGCGCAATTCGTTCGTAAATCTGAACAACAGGCTTAAGTACGCGCTTTTTAACGAGTCGGGGGAGAAGTCGGTGATTGCGGGAAGGGACGGCTGGCTTTTCTATGAAAGCGCGCTTCACGATTTTAACGGAGAGGATATGCTTTCCGATGAGGAGATAAACGCGATAGCGGATATGCTTAGGGATACGCAGGACTATGTGACGCGCTCGGGCGCGGAATTTGTTTTTGCAATCGCGCCCAACAAAATGGAGATTTACGGGGAAAATATGCCGTATTACTGCGTCGAAAGCACGGACGCGGGGAATTACGAGCGGCTTATGGAGGCGCTGGACGAGCGGGGAGTGAACCATACGGATTTGAAGTCGGTTCTCAGGGAGGCAAAGGAAGGCTCGGATACGCTCCTTTACCATAAGCTCGACTCCCACTGGAACAGCCTCGGCGCGTATACGGCATACGCTTCGATTATGGAGCATACGGGCTTTGAGGCGGCGGATTACTCGCAAACCGCTTACAGCGTGCAGGATATATTCGACGGAGATTTGTACGGAATGCTTTTTCCGAAAGGGGATAAAAAGGACGGGCAGATTGTTTTTGATACGGAGGAACGGTTTTACTATACCTCCAATTTCAGGGGAGCCGACGATTTGCTGATAAGCACCGCCAACGACGGCGGCAGGGGGAGCCTGCTGATGTTTCGGGATTCCTTCGGAAACGCGCTGTATCCCTTTGCGGCGAACGATTTTGAGCGGGCGCGGTTCTCAAGGGCATTGCCCTATGATCTGACCGACGCCGGGGCGTATGATTTGGTGATAATCGAGATCGTGGAGCGGAATATAGGCAATCTTTTGGAGTATCCGCCCGTGCTTGAGGCGGCGGAGTAGAGCGGCGTAAGCGCGGGAGGCGGCTGTGAGGCGGCAAAAAATCAGATATGCTTGAAATATTGGTTTTTTTGTGTATAATTAATGGAGTATCTACGATTTTGAGGGAGAATTTGGGAAAATGAAAAGAACGGTCTGCATTATATGCTTATTGATGCTGTGCCTGACGGGGTGCGGCGGTTCGGATTCCGGCTCTGCGGCTGAGAAGGATTTTAAAGCCGTTGTGAACGGAAGCGTCGAGATAGATTTGGGCAGGAGCGCGTCGGAGGTTATAAAAGCTCTCGGGGAGCCCGATAAATATGAGGAAGCGGCGAGCTGCTATTTCGACGGAATGGATAAGATATACAATTACGGCTCCTTTGAGATAAGAACATATCCGAGCGGCGGGGAGGATATGGTTCAGGACGTCTGCATAATGGCGGCGGGCGATAAGGCGGCGGACTCCGATATTGCCGTCGGGAGCAGCCTTGACGAGGTTCTTGCGGCTTACGGAGAGGACTATACGCTTGTCGGTAAGATGTACAAATACTATTTCGACGAGACAAGGTACACTTATTTTTTTATAATGGACGATGCCGTAAAATATTTCGGTTATGCGATAGATGTAAATAATTAATAACAAACTGACAGGAGCATAAATATGAGAAAACACAACATTATTTTTTTACTGATGTTGATTTGTTGCGCAGCGTTGTTCCTTTGCGGCTGCGGCGACAGCAGCAGTAAGAATCCGGGGTATACCTATTCGTATCCGACGGGAGGCACTCAGAAAAACGACGCGACGGGCGCGTCGGAACAGCCCTCGACGGTGGATACAGCCCAAAATCAGACTGCGGAGCTTGAGACTCCGACAGAGCCGCCTGTGACGGAGCCGCCGACACAGCCGTACATAGGTCCGTGGACGCTTTTGTCGCAGGAAACGCTTACGCCGACACGCTCGGGCTATCCTGAGCTTGATACGCTGGTTGACGAGCTTATTGCCAAGGTGGTAACGGACGAAATGAATAATTACCAAAAGGTGTGGGCGCTCTACGAGTGGATGATAGACAATATTACTTACAGCAGGGGAATGGACGCGAATACGGGAGCGTACTCAAGCTCCGACCCCAATACGACGCCCAAGGAGGTGCTTTGGGCGACGGATCTGCTTAATTCGGGACAGGGCTGCTGCTACAATTATTCGTCGGCGTTCGTCTATATAATGCGTGCGCTGGGCTATGACGCGCATTTGGTTTCGGGAAACGTTCCGAAGTACGGCGGCGGCGAAACGCCCCATTGCTGGCTTTACGTTGTCCTTGACAACGGACAGCAGTACACCTTTGACCCGGATTTGGATATGAATTTTTATACGAGAGAGCTGGGCGAGGGCGCGGAGGCTCCCGCGAAGGACAGATTTTTCTGCGCGCCGATTGCGACGTATGAATATTTTTATACGCCCACGCTTTATCACACGAATTAATCGGAGGAAAATATAATGGGAAACGACAAAAAGCTGGTAGAGGCGATCACCTCCATGGAGGAGGATTTCGCGCAGTGGTATACCGACGTGGTCAAAAAGGCGGAGCTGGTGCAGTATTCCAGCATAAAGGGCTGCATGATCATAAGGCCCAACGGCTACGCGATTTGGGAATGCATACAAAAGGAGCTTGACAGGCGCTTTAAGGAAACGGGCGTGGAGAACGTGTACATGCCCATGTTTATTCCCGAAAGCCTTTTGCAGAAGGAAAAGGACCATGTGGAGGGCTTCGCGCCCGAGGTTGCGTGGGTAACTCAGGGAGGGCTTGAGCCGCTTCAGGAGAGGCTGTGCGTGCGCCCGACCTCCGAAACGCTTTTCTGCGACTTTTATAAGGACATAATCCAGTCGTACAGGGATTTGCCCAAATGCTACAACCAGTGGTGCTCGGTCGTCAGATGGGAGAAAACCACGCGCCCGTTTTTGAGGTCGATGGAGTTTCTGTGGCAGGAGGGGCATACGGTCCACGCCACTGCCGAGGAGGCGGAGGAGAGAACAATACAGATGCTCAACGTGTACGCGGATTTCTGCGAGCAGGTTCTGGCGATTCCGATGATTAAGGGGCGCAAGACGGACAAGGAAAAGTTCGCGGGAGCGCTTTCGACATATACCATTGAGGCGCTTATGCACGACGGAAAGGCGTTGCAGTCGGGAACGAGCCATAATTTCGGCGACGGCTTCGCAAGGGCGTTCGGCATTCAGTATACGGATAAGGAAAATAAGCTTCAGTACGCTTATCAGACCTCGTGGGGACTTTCAACCCGCATAATCGGCGCGATAATAATGGTTCACGGCGATGACAGCGGTCTTGTGCTGCCGCCGAGGATCGCGCCCGTACAGGCAATGCTTGTGCCGATTGCACAGCACAAGGAGGGCGTGCTCGATGCCGCGTGCGGACTGCGCGACAGGCTTACAGACGCGGGCTTTAGGATCAGGCTTGACGATTCCGACAAGACGCCCGGCTGGAAGTTTGCGGAGCAGGAAATAAAGGGTATTCCCGTTCGTATCGAAATAGGGCCGAAGGATATTGAGGCGGATCGGGCTGTAATCGTAAGGCGCGACACAAGGGAGAAAGCAACCGTCGCCTTAGACGCGCTTGAAGCCGAGCTTGCGCGTATTCTTGAGGATATGCAGTCGGATATGCTTGAGCGCGCGAGAAAGCACCGCGACAGCCACACTTTTGAGGCGCGAAGCTATGAGGAATTTAAGGACACGATCGCGAACAGACCCGGCTTCGTAAGGGCTATGTGGTGCGGGGAGCAGGAATGCGAGCTTAAGATTAAAGAGGAAACCACGGCTACGAGCCGCTGTATGCCCTTTGAGCAGGAAAAAATAAGCGACGTGTGCGTATGCTGCGGAAAGCCTGCCAAGAAGCTTGTATACTGGGGCAAGGCATATTAGGATCGGATATTATGAGAATTATTTTGCCCGACGACGTAAAAACCATCGTCAGCAGGTTAATTTCAAACGGTTACGAGGCTTATGCTGTCGGCGGCTGTGTCCGCGACAGCATTATTCGTCGTGAGCCCGGGGATTGGGACGTCACGACCTCGGCGCGCCCCGAGGAGGTAAAGCGGATTTTCGGGCGCACGATAGACACGGGAATCCGGCACGGTACGGTTACGGTTATGCTGCACGGCGCGGGCTACGAGGTCACGACTTACAGGCTCGACGGAGATTATGGGGACGGCAGGCACCCCGACAGCGTGGAATTTACCAAATCTCTTACCGAGGATCTGAAGCGCCGCGATTTTACGATAAACGCCATGGCTTATAACGACGGGGACGGGCTTGTGGACGAATTTGGCGGCAGGGAAGACTTGCGCGCGGGGATAATCCGCTGTGTGGGGAATCCGTCGGAGCGCTTCGGCGAGGATGCTCTGAGAATGCTGCGTGCAATCAGGTTTTCGGCGCAGCTCGGCTTTGAGATAGAGAGCGGCACCGCCGACGCGATAAGGGAGCTTGCGCCCGCCATTGCGAAGGTCAGCAGAGAACGGATCCATACGGAGTTCGGCAAAATTCTTTTGTCGCCGCACCCAGAATATATGGGAAAGCTTTGCGAGTACGGGCTTTCGCGCTATACCCTTCCCGAGCTTGACGGGCTTTCGGAGCGCGAAACGGCGCTTGAGCTTGTGAGGAGAGTTCCGCAAAAGCTTTTTTTCCGCTACGCGGCGCTTTTATATGGGCTTGGAGCGGACGGTGTGAGAAGCGCGCTTAAGAGCCTCAAGCTGGACAACCGCACCGCGGAGGGGGCGGCAAGGCTTTCGGGGCTTCACGGTATGGAGCCGGTATGCGGCGAAGCGCAGGTAAGGCGGCTTGCGAGCGGCTGCGGGGCGGACTGCTTTTCGGACGCGCTCGAATTTGAAGCCCGCTATTACGAGGTTACGGGGCAGAGCGCCTTGGCGGAGGCGGTCGAAAGGGAGCGCGCCGTTTTTAAGACGGTTACGGACAGAGGCGACTGCCTTGACATAAAAGCTCTGGCGATTGACGGGGCGGCGCTTATGGGCTGCGGAGTCGCGCCGGGCAGGGACGTGGGACGGCTTTTGAGAGAGGGGCTGGAGCTGGTGCTTGAGGATCCCGGGCTTAACACGAGGGAGCGGCTTTTGGAACGCTTGGGCTTAAAGCCCCTTGACGCTTAAATAAAACAGCCTCTCTATTTTACCCTCATAAAACATAAACTCAACTCATAAAATTAGATAGTTTAGAAGCAAAGAGGCACATACGGTTTTAGCCGGAGCCGGAAGAGGATGGGTTTATGGCAGATAAGGGTTTGGAAGTACTTGAAAAATATGATTTTGAGGTTTCGCAGACTGCGCGGGGGCGCGGCGTGCTGATTTTATATACCGACAAGGGACTTAAGGCGGTTAAGGCGTATTCGGGCAGCGGAAAGCATATTTTGTGGACGGCGGGGGTACTCGACGCGGTGAACCGCTCGGGCGTCGTCGCGGTGGACGCTTATGTGCCGAATACCGAGGGCGGCTACATAACCTCGGGCGCGGACGGAACGGGCTATGTGGTCAAGGAGTGGTACGAGGCAAGGGACTGCGACGTGAAAAGCTACGGCGACTGCCTTTACGCGGTCAGGGTGCTTGCGCTTTTGCACAACGAGCTTAATAAAAACTGCCCGAAGCAGCTCGAGTACCGCGCGCGGAGCCTTGAGCTTGATATGGAGAAGCACAACAACGAGCTTCTGCGCGTAAAAAAATATCTTTTCCGCCGCAATAACAGAAGCGATTTCGAGCTTTTGGCGGCGGGCTGCTGCGACGCGTTCTACGACGAGGGAGCCGCCGCCGCCCGTAAAATGAAGGCGTTCGCGGAGACGGGCAGGGGCGCTAAGGGGCTTTGCCACGGCAGCTACAATTATCACAGCATTTGCTTTGGCTATAAGCTTCCTGTGGTAATCGGCTTTGAAAAAATGAACTACAATTATTTGATGTCGGATTTATACGGCATAATCCGCAAAATAATGGAAAAATACGACTGGGACATAAAGCTCGGCTACCGCCTGATTGACGAGTACGACAGGCACAAGGGGATCGGGGCGGAGGATTTGGAGCTTTTGTCGGTTATGTTCGGTTATCCCGAGAAATTTTGGAAAATTATGAACGCGTACTATAATTCGGGCAAGGCTTGGATCCCTGCCAAAAGCTGCGACAAGCTGAAAAAAGTTATCGCCCAAAACGCCAAAAGACTGGAATTTATTAGGACTATGAGTTAAGATATATCTGTGCTATTATTGAAGGAGAACCGCGGTTGCTTGCAGCTTTGGAGGAACATATGAGAAAAATAAGGCTTATTTTGGCAGGGCTTGCGATTTTTGCCTGCGCGCTTATGTGCGCCTGCGCGTCAAGCTCTTCCACAAGGTGGCACCTGAAATCGACGACGGATTCGGCTCGCGGCGACAAGCCCGACGAAACGGTCGGTGTGGTCACGTCGGTGGACGAAAAAAACAAAAGCATATCCTTTATTTCGGCGGAGGACGGGAGCACCAATATTTTTCCCTATAATTCGGGAACCACGATACACGGCAAATCGGGAACGGACATTGTGATGGCTCAGATAACGCCCGGAATGATTGTCGATATTTTTTACGACGGCACCTCCAAAATGGTATCCAGAGTTGAGATTTCCGACAATAAGGAGGTATGGGAGAACCGCGGAGTTACCTCCTTTAGCGTTGACGATTCCAAGCGCAGCATGAGAGTGGGGCAGTCCCTTTATTCATACAATGACGACACCTTTGTCTATTCGGACGGTGAAAAAATATCCATGATGGAGCTTAACGGGCAGGACAAGCTGACGGTGAGAGGCTGCGGCACAAGGGTCCTGTCGGTGGTTGTGGATAAGGGACACGGCTACATAAGCCTTACGGGGGATTCTCTTTTTATAGGGGGCTATATCGACATAGGGGGCAGTATCGTTAAGGTTATCGAGGAGGATATGCTTTTAATCGTCCGCGAGGGTAATTACAAGGTCGAGGTGCGCAACGGCGAGTATATCGCGGAGCGCCGGATCGAGGTGGTAAGGAACGGAAACTGCGAGCTGGATTTTTCGGACGTTGTCCCGAACGTAACGAACAACGGCAATATACGCTTCAATATTGACGTGGACGGCGCGCTTCTTTATATCGACAATGCCGAAACCAAGTATTCGGGAATGGTTGTGCTGCCCGTGGGAAAGCACGACATAAGGGTGACGGCAAGCGGCTATCAGACCTACACCGATACGATCGAGGTGGACGTTTCATACAGGGTGATAGACATAAAGCTAAGAAAGGACGAGCAGATGACGGAGACGCCAAAGCCCACGGACGGCGGTGAGGAAACCACGGCGGACGAAAACGCCGCGACGGAGGCTGCCACGTCCGAAACACGCTATCCCGGTCAGGACGTTGTGAGCGCGGTCAACGATATAACCGTATCGGGACCTGCGGGCGGCTACGTGTATTTTGACGGCATATACAAGGGCGTCGCGCCCGTCACGTTTGATATGATCACGGGCGAGCACGTCATATCCGTTCTTTACAACAAGGAAATAAAAAGCTACTCCGTTGTGCTTGCCGAGGGCGGCGACGACGTTGTGTACGATTTTACGGATAAATGATTGAAGTGATATTTATGCGGCGCGCGGCATATGCTTTATAAAAAAATATGGTGCTGCAATGAAAAGAACCTTGTTTTTGGTAGGAGTGTTCCTGGTGCTTGTGCTCGCGGGGTGCTCCTTTAGGGAAGCCTCGGATAAAAACAAATCGGAGCTTGATTTTACGGTGACGGCAAGGGACGACATTCCCGATGAGGTCGCAAAAGCTGTTGACGGCAAAAAGACCGAAGAATTTGCAATGTCGTTTACCGTCGAGGGCTATACCTACATAGCGGTGGGCTACGGAGAGCAGCCCACGGGAGGGTACAGCATACGCGTGGAGGAGATGTACGAAACGGACAGCTTTGTGGGCATACGCACGACGCTCGTCGGACCCGCGGCGGGAGAGGCGGTCAACAAAATGGCGACCTATCCGTACATAGTAGTTAAAATCAAAGCCACAGACAAGAATGTAAATTTTGAATAGCATAATCCCCTGTCACAGCTCATATCTTTTAGTAGTGCAACTGAAATCAGATTGAGGAAGACAGGGGATTTTGTATATGGAGCTGAACAAAAAAACCGTACATATGAAGCACCGAAAGGGCAGGACGGAGCAGATTATCACCATTGACGACGATTTCAACGTGCCCGACAGCAAGCCCGATATTGTCAAAAAAATAAAAGAAAACGCCGACGTGGTAATCGAAAAGGTACGCCCTATGGAAGAAAGGGTGGCAGTCGGCGGAGAGCTGAGATACAATCTTTTGTACTCCACGGGCGAGGGCTGCGCCTGCATGAGCGGTACGGCGGTGTTTGACGAGTCGGTTGCGATGAGCAATGTCACGCCGCAGGATATGGTGAAATGCGTGTGCGAGCTGGAGGACGTGACGGTAACGGTAATCAATTCCCGCAAAATAAGCGTAAAGGCGGTTATTACCCTTGAGATTACGGCGGAGGGCATATACGATAAGGAGGCGGTTTGCGAACTGGAGCTTGAAAACCTCCAGTGCATTAAAAAGAAACTTAATGTAATGCAGCTTGCCTCCGCCAAAAAGGATATTTTCAGGATCCGCGAATCCATGAACCTGCCGGGCGACAGACCCAATGTCGAGGAGCTTATATGGTATGAGCTGGAGCCGCAGAGCGTGGATATACGGGCGTGCGACGGAGAGCTCAGCATAAAGGGCGAGCTTTGCGTGTTCTGCATATACGCCTCGGAGGGCGATGAAAACAGCATGAATTTCTTTGACGATGTGCTGCCGTTCAGTGGAAAAATAGACGTGTCGGGGTGCAGCGAGGAAATGCTGCCCGACGTATGCGTCACCGTTTCGGAAAAAAGCCTGATAGCGCGTCCCGACGCCAACGCCGAGCTTCGCATACTTGACGCGGAGGTTATACTTGATTTGGACATAAAGGGCTATACGGAGCAGGAATACGAGGTTTTGGCTGACGCGTATTCGCCGTCCTATGATTTGCAGCTTGCGAGCGAGCCTGTCGAGTACGAATCGTTTCTTATGAAAAACAGTGCGAAATGCCGAATGGAGGAGCGCTTCGCCATGCCCCAGGGCGGAATTATGCAGATTGTCGGCAGCAGCGGAAGAACCAATATCGAGGACATCATAACAGACGGCACCGCCGTGACCGTGGAGGGCGCCGTGACCGTGGATATAATTTACATAAAGCCCGACGACGGCGACAAGCTCGGATACGTGCGCTATGAGCTGCCCTTCAGCGAGCAGACCGACATAGCGGGGCTTGACGAAAGCTGCTCCTGCACGGGAAAGGCAGGACCTCTTCAGGTGTCCACGCTCCTCACGGGCGGGGGCGAGGTAAATATAAAGTGCAACGCGATTGTCGATTTGATGGCGGTCAAGGCGCACAGCGAAAGCCTGATCTGCGACGTGAACGCCGCGCCGCCCGATTACGGCAGGATTAAAAATCTTCCCGGGATTGTCGGCTACATCACGAAAGAGGGAGATACGCTTTGGAACATCGCGAAGGAATACTGCACGACCATAAAGGACATTACGGAAACCAACGGACTGTCCTCCGAGGAGCTTAAGCCGGGTATGAAGCTGATTATAATTAAGAAGTGCTGACAAGGGCTGCCGCCCCGATTGCCGAAAAGGCTGACGGGGCGGTATTTTTTACATGGAAAAAGCCTTCGGACCGTGCGCTTTCGCATCAGCCCAAAGGCTTAAGTAAGTGCGTTGGGATTACCCGAATCAGTCGGAGGTTTTGCTCCCGTTTTCCTCAAACCAACTGTCAAATTTATCGTGTACCGCCTTGTAAGTATCCTGACAAAGGTCGGGAAGCTTGCTGCCCCATGATTTGGTAGCCTGCTTGAAGCCCTTCTCAAAGGCCGCGAGCATTTTCTCCATTTTGTCCTTGTCCCCGCCCGACAAAGCTGTGGCAAAGGAAAGTATTCTGTCAGAGGTCTGATCTGCTCCCCAATAGCCGTCCTTTGCAATATCCGCCTGAGCGTTGGCGATTGCCTCCTTATCGGTGATAAGTCCCTTGCTAAGAAGCGTCTGCCATGTGGACTTGGAATTGGGATCTGCGGCGCCTGCCTGCTTATACATCATTTTCTCGACAAGCTGCCTCATCTGCTCCGTGCGCGCGTCGGCGTCAGCCTTGAGCTGCGCTATGATTCCCGAGCGGTCGCTCTTGGACATAGAAGCAATGCTCTTATAGTCGGAAGATTTCTCATATACGACTCCCTTGTCCGAATATGCGTCTTTGGAAGAGGTCTTTGCCTCGTCGGAGGTCTTTTTGGCGTCGTCGCTTACTGCCTTTGATACCTCGGAATACTGAGCGTCAACCGTTGTGCGGTCGGTAACTCCGTTTACCATTGTCTAATCACTCCTTCCTTGGATTAATAAAAGCGCTTTTATACGTTTCAAAATTTATATCGGACGGCTGCGCGAAATTCTTAACAAGAAAAGATAATTGTATTGCTTTTAGTACATTAAAATATTATACTGTAATCAGTAAAATTTGCCAAAGCGGGATCTGCGGTCGGCTTGCGGACGCATAGGGTGAAATCTTCGGAGGAGCGTATGGATCATATCTGCTTAAAGGCGTATGCCAAAATCAATCTCGGACTGGACGTTTTGGGTACGCTTGACAACGGCTATCACGAGGTGCGTATGGTTATGCAGAGCGTTGATCTCTATGACCGCGTGGGGCTTCGTAGGAATAAGAGCGGCGAAATAACCGTCAGTTCCAATCTCTCCTTTCTCCCGTCCGACAAGGATAATCTCGCGTATAAGGCGGCGCTCCTTCTGAAAAACGGGTTCGGTATTAAGGAGGGTGTTGACATAAGCCTTTACAAATTCATTCCCGTGGCGGCGGGACTGGCGGGCGGCAGCTCCGACGCGGCGGCAGTCCTGCGCGGAATGAACAAGCTTTTCGGGCTGGGGCTCGGTATCCCGGGGCTTATGGAGTGGGGCGCGAAAATCGGCGCCGACGTGCCGTACTGCGTTATGCGCGGAACGGCGTTGGCGGAGGGCATAGGCGAGAGGCTTACGAGGCTTAGGCGCTGTCCCGAATGCACCGTGGTCATCGGCAAGCCGCCTGTCAGCGTATCCACCAAATATGTGTACGACAGGCTGATTATCGACGATGGCACAAAGCACCCCGACATTGACGGCATAATCGACGGAATCAATAACAAAAGCATATACGAGGTCGCGGACAGGCTCGGAAACGTGCTGGAGAGCGTTACCGAGACGGAGTATCCCGTTATAGGCGAGCTTAAGGCGGAAATGAAAAAAATGGGCGCGCTGGGGGCGCTTATGAGCGGAAGCGGTCCCACCGTGTTCGGACTTTTCGACGATGCCGGTAAGGCGGCGGCTTGCAGCGAGGCGCTTAGGAGGAGCAGGCTTGCGAAAACCTCTTATGCCGTGGGTTTTGCGAACGGAGGAACGGAATGATAGCGGAGATTAATTTTGTGGACAAGGGGGAGGGCGTATCCTTAAGGGATATGGTATATTTCGAGCTTAAGGAGGCGATAATGAGGGGGGAGCTTGCGCCGGGACTCCGTCTTATGGAGATTCCCATAGCGGAGAGGCTGGGCGTGAGCCGCACTCCCGTCAGGGAGGCGGTAAAGAGGCTTGAGGAGGACGGGCTTGTGATAATCACGCCGGGCTGCGGGGCGAAGGTATCGGAAATACGGGGAAAGGACGTTACGGACGCGCTCGACGTGCGCATTGTCGTGGAAACGATGGCGGTAAGGCTGGCGGCGAAAAATATCAGCGCGGGACAGGTGGACGAGCTTAAGCGGATTAACGCCGAAATGCGCCGCGCAATCATGGAAAAAAACACCGCGGCGCTTTC